>DAOUJT010000023.1:0-41667 GCA_034422315.1 Chloroflexota bacterium
GTAACCACCACCTCAAAGCAGCCGGTCTCGACATAGCGGATCTCCTGGTCGATCGGTCCGCCGGCTACGCCCAGGTGCTCAATCAGACCCTCCGCCTTCAAGTCCAGCAGCACTTCCAAGGGACCGCCGGGAGCGGTGATGGCGTCAAAGGTCGAGTGCTCCGGATCGTGCAAATGCAGCAACTGCAGGCGGTCAAGTCCGAGTAGATCGAGGCTCCGCTCAACCGAGCGGCGCATCTGCGCCCCGCTGAAATCGCCGGTCGTCAGGTCGCGGTCGGCCTTGGTTCCAACCACGTAGCCGTCGGGGATTCCGCCGAGTTCTCGCAGGACAACTCCGATGCGCCGTTCGCTCTCGCCATCCCCGTATGACGCCGCGGTATCGATGAAGTTGATGGAGCTGCCAAGCGTTTCCCGAACAGCCGCCAACGCGTCGTCTTCCGCCACCGAATACGCGAAGGTTTCCGGCATGTTGCCGAGCGCCGCCGTGCCAACGCACAGTGGTGTGACTCGCAGACTGGTCGTGCCGAGCGTGCGAAGTGAGAAGTAGTCGCCGGGTTCGGACACTATGGTTGTTCGGAGTCAAGTGATGGCATTGCACTAAGCCTATCGCCAGTGCGGAGGCCACGGCCTCTTTGGAGGCCAGTACGGAATCCGAGAGCGCTTACGATGGGCACCCTGGACCGATTTCCGACCTTTGATTCCATGGTCAGCTAGTCTCTTCGGCTGCGGCCGCGTGCGCTGGGCATGGACACTTGGACGTTGATCTTTAGCATCTTGAACTGGTCGGCGCATTGGGTGCCGACGCGTGCTTTGGCCTTGCGGAATCGGTCGTTGAGCAGTAGATTTCCGGTCTTCTCGTTGCTCAGCACGTTGTCCCTCGACGCGTGCGGATCTTGCGTGAGGAGTGTCGGTACCCCCTCGGGCTCCAAGCATCTGCCTGATTAGCAGTGCGCCCGAGGTGATAGCACGCCAGAGGCTGTTGAGTACCTTCCGATACCAAGCACCTCGCCGCTTCTGGTCGCGGGCAGGCACTAACAGTGGATGTGTGTCCGTCGCAGCGGAGGTTGCGGGTCGTGGGCCACTCTTCTCCGAAACTGGCGTTGCGGCTGACGTGGCCTGCGGTCGACGGGCTCCGGACTTCACGGCGTCGGCAACTGAGGTATGACGCTGGACGAACCCTCGCGCCAGGATCCGGGCGCGTTCCACGTCGTCCGGCTCGAGTTCGCCGTCCAGCACCAAGTCTAATAGGTACTGCTTGATCGGCTGGATCCACACGCCTGGCGGGCGGTCAAATAGCTCCATCAAGGCATGACCGTCCAGCGGCGAGTCGAGCGCTGCCGGGTCGTCTTCGGCCTGCAGTTGCTCGCAGCGCGCTTGCAACTCCGCGACTCGAACAAGCCCCGCCTTGATGCGCTGCGGACGCTGGCTGGTGATGTCGGCGCGCGACAAGGCAATCAGCGCAGGCAGGTCCTCGCCAGCATCGAGGATGAACCGGCGCACAGCACCGTCTGTCCAGTCGGATTCATAGGAGTTCGTGCGCGTATGCAATAGGATGATTCGGGTGACTTGGCTCGTCAGGCGGCTGTCAAATTTGAGCCGGCGCAGAATTGCGGTGGCCATGTGCGCGGCCACGTCCTCGGAGCCGTGGAACGTGACACGACCCAGGTTCTTTGGTTTGATCCTTGGCTTGCCCGTTCGCGGTCTATTCGGTGGCCTCGCACCGCGACGATCCTGTGTGGACTTAGTCTTCGGCTTGCCGATTTCATGTAGCAGTGCGGCCCAGCGAATTCTAGGTTGGGGTGGCACCGTGGCGAGCACGTGGAGGGTGTGCGCAAAAAAGTCCTTGTGCTGCCGCTGAGCCTCCGGCGCGGTGTATTGCAAGGGGATTAGTTCGGGGAGTATCCGCCCGAGGACGCCGATCTCAAGCAGGGCTCTCACGGCGCTGTCAGGCCGTGGCGACAGGAGAATCAGATTTAGCTCAGCTCCGATGCGCTCGGAACTGACTATGCGGAGCTCAGCCACCGTGCTCTGTGCTGCGGCAAGCGTAGATGGGTCAATATCAAATCCCAGTTGGGCCGCGAATCGAACGCAGCGCAGCACTCGTAGCGGGTCTTCACGAAAACGCTTGGTCGCCGTACCTACCGCCCGGATGCGCCTCGCAGTCAGGTCATCCAGTCCACCGTGCGGGTCGCTGATGCGGCCAGTCAGCGTATTCTGAGCGATGGCGTTGATTGTGAAATCGCGGCGCCCGAGATCAGCTTCCAACGAGTTGCCGAACTGTACGGCGGGCTTTCGTGAATCCGGTCGATAGGACTCCGATCGGAACGTCGTGATCTCGACTGCTTGGTCGCCAAAGACAGCACCAATCGTGCCAAAGCGCTCGCCGACCGTGTAGATGCTAGTGGCGCCAGCCCTACGCGCCAGAAGTTTGATCCGATCCGGACGGGCCGGGGTAGTGAAGTCCAAGTCATGCACAGGCCGACCCAAGATGCGATCACGAACCGGCCCTCCGACGAGGTAAAGGTCAAGACCAGCCTGCTGAAAGCTGCGCGTGAGGGGACCTGTCGGATTCATAAGAGCGTTCCAGATTCAGGCATGGTTCGAAATATGCAAGACAATCGCTGTCACGGCGGCCCAGACAACGGCTGGACGGATTCGTCATTGTTGCGATCACGACCACGCCCAGGAGTGGTGCGCCGACCCTCAATTACTTCCATAGCAATGAGCACCGTCGCGTACGCCTCACGAGCTAGATGTCCGTCGTCGGCAGCAAACGATTGCGGCAAACGCGAGAAATCGCCTGCGGCCATCTGGTCGACACGCCGGTGTAGCCATCGCCGCAGTCGTTCCCAAGACACAACGGCGTTAGTGGCGGGCACCAGGCACTTCAGACTGGAGGGTGTCAGCGGCTGCGGCATGACATCGGACGAATTCCCGTGCCAGTAGACGTGCGTGTTCGATGTCATCAGGCCTGAGCCTCCCTTCAAGCATCGAGTCAAGCAGGTACCGCTTGATCGGCTTGATCCAGGGGCCCGACGGAAGATTAAACAACTCCATCAGCGCTTGGCCGTCTAGCGGTGATTCCAGCTGTTGAAAGAACTCCTGCGCCAGGGTCCGTGCTCGTTCTACATCGTCCGGCTCGAGTGCTCCGGCAAGTACCAATTCCAGCAGATGCCGCTTGACAATTCCGATCCATGCACCGGGGGGGCGATCAAACAGTTCCATCAATGCGTGGCCGTCCAGGGGTGAGTCCAATATCTCAGGTCCGCTTCCCGATCGCAGGGGCAGCGTCCAGCCCGCCGATTGGTAAGCCCATGCAGCAACATCGCCTTCCGCTTGCACGAGTTCACAGCGAGCCTGTAATTCGGCAACCCGAGCCAAGGCGGCTTCAACACGCTTCAGCTGATAGCTGGTGATATCGGCGCGCGACAGAGCAATCAGCGCTTCGAGATTCTCACCGGCATCAATGACGAACTGGCGTAGCGCACGGTCTGTCCAGTCAGACTGATACGAGTTCACGCGCATGTGCAACCGGACGATGTCTGTCACGCAGTCCCTTAGGCGACTGTCAAGCTTCAGGCGGCGCATGATTCGCGCTGCCGCACGCGCGCCTGCCTCCTCGTGCCCGTAGAACCGAACCCGGCCGCGCTGAACAGATTTAGTCTCTGGCTTACCGATGTCGTGCAGTAGCGCTGCCCAGCGAGTTTCGGCTTGAGACGGCGTGGCGCTCAGCACCCGCATGGTGTGGGCAAAGACATCTTTGTGCTGGCGCCGCTCTTCTTGCTCAGTGTGTTGGAGAGGAATTAGCTCGGGCATCACCAGTCCGAGTACGCCAATCTCCAGTAGGTTGACCAAGGCACCGGCTGGCCGCGGCGATATGAGAATCAGGTGAAGTTCAGCACCGATGCGCTCATTACTGACACGGAT
This sequence comes from Chloroflexota bacterium, assembly GCA_034422315.1. Lineage (GTDB taxonomy): Bacteria > Chloroflexota > UBA11872 > UBA11872 > UBA11872 > UBA11872. The sequence continues at coordinate 3,927 of DAOUJT010000023.1, forward strand.
GAGTTCGGTCGCCATGCGACGGGCCGCCGACAGTGTGCCCGCCTCGACTTCAAAGCCGAATTGGGCCGCAAGTCGAACACATCGCAGAATCAGCAACGGATCTTCTCGGAAGCGATCGTCTCCAATGCCAACAACCCGAATGCGGCGCCTGACCAAGTCGGCTATGCCGTTGTAGGGATCGATGATTCGGCCCGTTAGGGCGTCCTGGGCAACCGCATTGATAGTGAAGTCGCGACATCCGAGATCGGCTTCCAGCAAGTCGACATACCGGACGCGAGGTTCGTATGAGTCCAAGCCATAGGACTCTGCCCGGTACGTAGATATCTCGACCGTCTCGCCATTGAAGACTGCGCTAATGGTGCCGATGCGCTTGTCAACGTCGCCGATATCTTTGGCACCAGCCTGACGTACGAGTTGCTTGATCCGGTTCGGACGCGCACGGGTTGTGAAGTGCAATTCCTCCGATGGGCGACCTAGGATTCGATCGCGGACCGGGCTGCCAACGAGGTAGAGATCAAAGCCTGTCTGCTTAAAAACACGCGCTAGATGTCCGGTGGGATTCATCAAAGCGGCATCAGGTCTAGGAGGTGCGCGAGATTGGCCGGTGCAGACGCCGCAGTGCGCCAAGCGCCGCACGCAGCGATGTTACACGCTCGCCTAGCCGATCCCGAATCGCCCGCGGACCTCCAACCAGGCGACGTATCCCGATGTCGGCCACAAAGGCCAGCAGCGCAATGGTGAGCAACTGTGCCCAAGCAAATTGCGCGGCGCCGTTGCCACGTAACGCCAGCGCTGCCAGGTCGCTGCTGGATTCAATGCTCACGCCGCCGGTTATCGCCGCGGCACGCCTCAGCACTCGGTGGTCAGGCGCAATGTGGCCAACTTCGGCTCCCACTGGAACGACGAGACCTGAGTTGGCCGCGCGCTCCGTCCCGGCGTCGTCCGACTGGGTCACGCGGATTTCGTAGACCCCGGGTGCCAGCCCGTTCACGGTGCCCTGATAACGGCCGGGACCCACTTGCTCGACGAGCATCGTGTGGGCGATCCCGTCCGGGCCAGCGAGCGACACCCTGGTCTCAAGTCCATTCAGAAACTGCCCGGCTGCGTCGACGGCATCGACCTCAATTACGGCAACGCCATCGGCGTACGAGGCCTCGATCCGAGGATCGTCGCCGAAATTTCCCGACAGCGGACTGACCCACTGAACCGCCTGCCGCAGGAAGGTGGCAAAGCCGTCCCAACCCAGCCATACCTCAGCCCAGTCCGAACCTGCATCGGATGTCCAGGCAACAGCGCGACCGCGACCGTATTGCCACTGCGCCAGAATCGGATCGTTGTTGTCGGAACTCAGCACGATTTCGGCCGTGGGCTTGGCGCGGGTCCGTACGTAGCCCCGCAGGTCGGGCAATTCCTGCCCCGCCAGCCCGCCGGTGAAGATTGGGCTCGGTGCGTCCATCCGAGGCTGAAACTCTCGTTCGACGACCGCGAACTCACCGGCTGTCAACGTCTCCTGGGTTAATACCCGAGGAATCGATCGCGGGTCCGGCACGTGGTAGTAGCGGCCGTTGCCGATTCGTGCAATGCGTTCCAGCAGGTCCTGGTCTGACTGCGTGCCAACGGCGATCGACGAGACCGTGATGTCCCGCCGACGCAGCGAGCGTGTCAGGCCGTCGAAGTCGCCGTAGTGGGCGCGACCGTCGGTCAGCAGCACCACGTGCTTGACCGAGGCGCTGACTTGATCCAGGCGTGACCGCGCGAAGAACATGGCGCGCGCGAGGTCGGTGGACGTCCCAATCTGAATTCCCCGAATGCGGTTGACGGCTGCCGTCACCTCCGCCGCGGACGTCAGCTCGCGCGGCGGCACCACCCACTGCGAGTCGATGTCGAATGTCATCACGCCGAGAATGTCGCCCTCTTCCAGCAGATCCACGGCGTCCACCGCCGCCTCGATTGCCATATCGATCTTGGCGGCGCCTTCACTGGCCCCCTCGGCCATGCTGGACGACCGGTCAATTACCAGAACCAGCGCTAAGCGGGGTTCCGGCGTGTCCTCGGTGGGGTCCGACCACACCGGCAGTGCTTCGTCCATGGCGGTGCCCTGGTATCCGCCTGCGGCAAAGCTGTCGGGTCCGCCCAGAACCACCAGCCCGCGCCCCCCCGCCACGTGCGCGCGTAAGGCTTCGAGCGCGTCGGGCTCAAAGGCTTCGGCGGGAACATTGGAGACCACGACGGCCTCGAACTGCCCAAGATCGACGCTGCCGAGCGCGCCTGGCGCTACCTCCCGAACCTCAAAGTTGGCGGCCCGCAGCGCTGCCCCGACTTGCGAGGCATCGCCGAGCGTGAGTACGCGACCGGGCTCGGCCACGCGCATGAACGCCTCGGCAACGTTGTTGGCCAGCCGAGGATCAGCGTCCTCAAGAAGCTCAGCCCGCAATCGGTGAAACCCGGGCGCAAGTCCCGCTAGGTCCACTCCATACGTGCGCGTACCGGTGGCTACGACGATGGGTCCGTCGCTGATCAGGCGTTCACCGTCCCAGAGACGGAGGCGCGCCGTGGTGCGCCGCTGCGAGGCAATGCGAACGCGCGCCTGGACTGCCACGCCGCTGTGCACAATGTTCGGGACTTCAACTGCTTGAAGCACGAGGTCGGCGCCGCGAGTCGCCGCGGCGGGCACGACCGATATCGGCACGCCACGGGCGGCGGCCGTCTGGACGGCCGACTCGAGCCCCGATCCGGCGCCGGCGCCATCAGAAATGAGCACGAGCTGCCCGCCCGCGTCGGGATCGAGCAGGCCGAGAGCGGTAAGAATCCCAGCCTCGTAGTTGCTGTCGTGCCCCGGCAGGTCTGAGCGCAAAGCCGGGGCCTCGTCCAGGCGCTGCGGTGCGGCCAGCACTGCAGTGCTCGCGCCAAACTGGACAGCCCCCACCGATGCGTCGGCCCCGAACGCCTGAACGAAGGAATCAATGATTGCGTGGGCATTTGCCCGCTCCGCCAAGAGCACGCTGTCGGAGGTATCGACGACAAATACGGTGGCGGGCCGGGTGTCGCGTCCGACTGCGAAGCCGGCCAGGGCAAAAACCAACGCGGTCAAGCCGATCAGCCGCAGCAGGGTCGAGATCCCAAGGCGGATTCGGGAGAGCCGGGTGACGCTGAGCGATGTCAGCCAGATGGCCGCGGGCAACGCCGCCAGCAAGATGAGCAGCCACGGCCGTTCCAGACCCATCGGTCAGCGGACTCCACGTACCCGGTGAAAGACCCACCACTCGACCAACACGAGCGCCAAGGCCAGTCCGGCCACCCACGGCCACAGTTCAACCTGGTGTTGAATCCGCTGGACTGAATCCACCGTAGCGCCTGGTCCGGCGGGGACGCCGCCCAGCCCTATCCGTGCTTCTGTCCCTGGCGCATAGTCGATCGAAGTCTGCGCCACCAACTCCTGGCCCACGAACTGACGAACCGTATAGGCGCCGGGGACCGTCACATCGAGGACCGCCGGCTGCGGCATGGTGAATTCGATTGTTTCATTGGCTGGATTCGTCACTGCGATTCGATCGGACTGCGGGTGTGGGATGAGACGCACCGGTCGCCCGGGTTCCAGGTGCGCTCCGTCGGGGAGGGGGGCGAACGGATCGGCCCAACGGACGACGTTGGACCAGAACACCGGAAACCAGGGCGCCTGGCTGACTCCGGCGCCGGCTAGGTCGAAACCGATCACGGCGGTGCGGCGGCCATCGACGACCCCGTGGGCAAGCAGGGCACGCTCGCCCACGCTCAGGTCCACCTGTGCCCAGGCAGGCGGCGCGTAGGTCACGTCCGAACCAGACACCAGATCGCCGACATCGATCGACTTCAGGAGCGGGCTGTTCGCCACGGCCAGCGGATGCGTATCGGCAGTGGTTGGCGCATCGAGACCGAGGGACGGAACAGCCGGTGGCTGGACGAAGACCGCCGAGGCGGAAGGCAGCAACTCGGGCGCGAATCCCTGGAAGACGTAGAAGTCTGCGGAACTGTTGTCCTGGTCGAACGAATCGACGGCTATGGCCTGCGCCGTCACCGCAGGCACGGCTTGCAACGCTCGTACGATCGGCCAGGGGTCGTTACCCACAACGACGACCGACAGCCGCGACGGCTCGGCCAGCGAGGCAAATGCCAGGTTGTCGGCTGACAGACCGTCGTCGGGCGCGCGAACTTCGGCCTGATAGCCCGCCGCGACGGGCAGGTTGTCGAAGACCAGAATCTGGCGCTCACCGGCCGTCAGGCTGACCGCCCGGCTCGTCGGCGAGCCACGGCCTGCCGTAACCAGGACCTCGGTTGCTACATCCGTCGTGCCGTCGTTTCGGGCAGCGACTACGCCCTGCACCGTGTCAGGCGTATCGAGGCGTCGCCGAACCTGAAATGAATCTAGGGCAACATTCGGCGCCGGCTCCCCGACGACGACCGTGCGTACCCCGGCGAACACGGGACTCGAAGCCTCGATCGGCGGCTGGTCCGTAAAGAGCACCACGATGCCGCCCGCCGCCGGATTGGCCAGCGAGCGCGCCATGTCCAGCGCGGCTTCAAGACGGCCGTGTGAGGCTTCGGGCTCGATCTCACTGAGAATGCGCGTCACTTCGTCACGGTCGTTGGTCTGCGCGACGAGCGTTCGCGGGACGGCGCCCGCCGTTATCAGTGACACGCGCCGGTCGTCGCCGAGGGAATTCACGAACGCGGAGGCCTCGTCGCGTGCGCGCCCGATTCGCGAGGTCCCGCCGCTGTCGGCAATGGCCATCGATGCCGAAACGTCCATCACCACCGCAATTGGAGGGCCGAGTTCGACCGTGGCCAGGCGCTCGGGCCGCGCCAGGGCCAGTGCGAAAACCGCAACGGTCAGCAGCTGAAGCAGTAAGAGGGCATGGCGGCGCAGCCAAGCCAGCCAATTGTCGTCGGCGCGCGCGCGGATCGTGCGCCGCCACACGAGCAACGAGGCCACCATGATGCGCTGGCGACGCGGACGAAGAAGGAAGAACCCCAGGACCGCCAGGGTCAGACCCGCCCACGCGAAGGCGAGCGGCGCCACCCAGTTCACGCCAGCGTTCCGTGCTCGCGCAGGCGCCGCAGCATGATGTCTTCCACTGTCCAGTTCGACCGGATCGGTACATATCGCACGTGCCGACGGTGGCAGAACCGTTGTAATTCGCTGGTCCAGTCGCCGACGGCCTGGCGGTAGGCGTGTAGGAGGTCTGCGTCGCCAAGCACCTCTACCGCGTCACCGCCCTCGGCGTCCACCAACTCGACCTCGTCGGCAAACGCCGGGTTGACGAATTCCTCGTCAAGAACGTGGATCACCGTTACTTCATGCCCACGCTGGGTCAGTGCCCCAATGGCCCGCGGAGCATCAGGGGCAAGCAGGTCGGAGGCGAGTACCGCAACTCCGCGCGGGAGGGCGCGGGCGTTGTAGGCGGCAACTGCGCGCGCGAGTGCGGTCTCGCCGGAGGGCTGTTGGCGTTCCAGGAACTCGAATAGGCGAGCGACGTAGGCTTCGCCCTGCCGCGGCGCGAATGTCTCGCCGAGGTCCACCCCCAGCGAGGCCCCGGCAACCACATCGCGGCTGGCGAGTGCCGTCCAGCCGAGCGCGGCCAGCACGGCCCGCGCGGCCTCAAATTTCGTTGGCGCACCCGATGCCATTGAGCCGCTGACGTCCAACAGCAGATGGACGACCAGCGTCTCCTCCGACTCCCGGACCTTTACGAACAGTTCGTCGGTGCGGGCGTAGATGTTCCAGTCAATCTGCCGGTAATCGTCGCCCGAGCTGTATGACCGGTGGTCGGCGAATTCAATCGATGAGCCGGTTGCCCGGCTGCGCCGCCCGCCGGTGTGCAGGTGACCGTGCGGGCGCTGGGAGACGAGCGAAAGGTTGGCCAGCTTGGCGCGGAGCGCTGCGTCCGGCGCAAACGCCGGCAGAGCCGCACCGTTCGCGCGCTCAGTCACCTGCCCGGCGGGTCGACATGAGGATGGCGTCCAGGATGTGCTCGGCCGGTACCGCATCGGCCTCAGCCTCAAAATTCAGCAGCAGCCTGTGGCGCATCGCCGGTCGGGCGGCGGCGCGAATGTCGTCAAAGCCCACGTTGTAGCGCCCGTCCAGCATGGCGTAGACCTTGGCGGCAAGCACCATGGCCTGGGCGGCGCGCGGCGAGCAGCCATAGCGCACGTACTGGCGGGTCAACTGGTGGGCGGTCGGATCCTGGGGGTGCGTGGATTTGACGAGATCCACGACGTAGCTCGCGACGTGCGGGGCGATGGCCACGCGACGGGCAAACGCGCCCATTGCCAACAGATCGTCACCCGTCGCCACCTGGATAACGCTCGGATGAGCCGCCCCTGTGGTGCGATCGAGTATCTCGCTGAGTTCTCCCGCTGTGGGGTAATCCACGACCAGTTTGAACATGAAGCGGTCGACCTGAGCCTCGGGCAGCGGGTAGGTGCCTTCCATCTCGATCGGGTTCTGCGTTGCCATCACGAAGAATGGCGGGTCCAGAACGTGCACCTCGCGCGCCACGCTGACCTGCCGTTCCTGCATCGCTTCCAGCAACGCCGCCTGGGTCTTTGGCGTGGCCCGGTTGATTTCGTCGGCCAGCACCAAATTGGCAAACACGGGGCCTGGCTCGAACCGAAACGTTCGCTGCCCATCGGTTCCGTCGACGATGACGTTCGTACCGGTGATGTCGGCCGGCATGAGGTCGGGCGTGAACTGGATGCGGCTGAAGCGCAGATCGATCGCTCGCCCGAGCGCACGCACGAGTTCGGTCTTGCCGAGGCCCGGTACGCCCTCGATCAACACGTTGCCGCCGGCGATGAGACACACAACGGTGTCCCGCACGATCTCGCGCTGGCCGACAATGAGTTTCCCCACCTCGTCGACGATCGCGGCGGCTTGGTCGCGAAAATCGTGGGCGAGTTGCTCCGTCGCTTCCGACCCGTTTACGGCAGTGCTCATGGCTCGCTGAAGTACCGATCCACCATTGGCAGCATATCGAGTGGGACATTGCGCGCGACGTCAGGCCGCCCTACGGCAAACCCTCGGTCGCCCGCCGAGGCCTCGTATCCAAACGGTCCGCCCGGGCCAAGTTCCAGAACCGGACGCTCCACCATCTCGGTACCCTCCTCAGTCGGCTTGATCTCCACGATCTCGAGTTGACCCTCCGCATTGAGTCGCTGCTCGGGCGCAAGGGTTTCCAGCGTGCCCTCCAGCGCGCGCCCGCTCGCCGCGGAGTCGCCGCCGCCCTGCGACCCGGCCGTCGCCTCGGCTCCTGCCTCACCCTGGGCGTCGCCTGCGGCAGCACTCGCGGCGTCGCCGAGCGAGGCGCCTTCGATGCCCGGCGCGTTAGCGCCGGCCAACGTCTCGGCGTCGGCGAGCTGTTGTGCAAGCTGGTCGAGCTGGGCCTGGAGCCCGCTGTCCGCCTCGACCGTGGTCCCGACAGCTTCAATCTCTTGCGCCAACTGCGCCAGCGCGCTTCGGGCATCAGCCAACTGCCCGCGCTCCAGCGCCTCGGCGGCGGCGCGCATCTGACTCGCCAGACCTTCATCAAGACCTTCAGCGCGTTGCGACGCTTCGCGCAACCCTTCCGCCAATTCGTCCATTCGCGTGCTGTTCATGCCGGAAACCTGCTCGCCCAACGCACGCGCTTCGCCCGCCGCGGCCTGGAAGTCGCCACTGTCGAGGGCACGGCCAAGCCGACGGCCCTCGACCGTTCGCCGTAACGCCTCACCGGCGGCCTCGGCGGCCAGTGCCGCGGGTGCGGCTTCCGGATCGCGCTGGCGCTCAAGTTCGTCCATGGCGGCGCGAATCCGGTCGATCTGTGCCAGCACCGCCGGATCAGCCAGGGCCGGGGCTTCGCCCTCAGCTGCAGCCTCCAGGCTTTCCGCCAGCGCCGAAACCGGCGCTTGACCGCCGACGCGCGGCAGAACGTCGGCGGTCGCGGCAAGCGTGCCAATGGCCAGGGCCGCGACGGCAACTGCCACGAGTGCCAGGTCGCCGCGGGGCAGTCGGTAGGGAAATGCAAGCGCCGCGTTGACGCCGGCCAGGGCGTGGAGCGCGTCCCGCCGTTGCAGATCGCGCACGTGATCGTCGGCCCGCGAGCCGGCAACAGCAGTGGACAAGCGCTCGAACATTGCAAGCCGGCGGTCGTAGGCCAGGGCCGCTGTGAGCGGTGGCGGCGCCACGAGCGCACGTGCCACTAACGCGACGACGGGAATCATCGCCACGCCCAGCGACAGTGCAATGAGCAGACGAGGCAAGCCGAACCCGGCAGCACAGAGGACAACAAGCAGCGCAAGGCCAAAGCCAACTGCAAGAACACGCGGTGCGGACTGAAGCGTTCGGTGGCGTTGCCAGCGCCGAGCCAGAGGAATCAGGCGCTGCTCGAATACATCGGAACCGTACGCCGTCGTGCGGAACGCAGGCCACGAACCACTGCGGGGTATTACGGGCGCGAATTCAACTCGCATGAGACCGTGCGTTGGACCTAAGCGGCGCCGCGATGCTGCCGCGGATTACGCCGGTCGCTGCCTGGCCCGATCCACTGATCATGCATCGTGTTTCCAGGACCGTGCGGCGGCCATGAGGTCTCGGGCTACTCGTCGACCGGCGGTCGTCGATGCTCCACTCATGGCGGCGATTTCCTCCACAACCCTATCCCCGTCAACCCTCAAGACATCGGTCCTCATGTCTCCGTCGGCGTCCGACTTGGCCACGACAAAGTGTGAGTCGCCGAATGCCGCAACCGGAGCCAAGTGGGTAATGCAAAGCACCTGGCGCCATGCGGCCAATGCCGACAGCTTCTGCCCGACGATGTCTCCAGCCCTTGGCCCTACGCCGACGTCAATCTCATCAAATACCAGCGTAGGCGTCTGGTCGACTTTCGCCAGCACCACCTTCAGTCCCAACAGGATCCGCGACCGCTCCCCCTCGGATGCGACCTCGGCCAGCGGCCGCAACGGCTGGCCCGGATTGACACTGAGCAGAAACGCAGCCTTGTCGATCCCTGATTCATCGAACGCAACCGCCGCTGATCCTTCCTCTATGGTCAGGCCGCGCGGATCGGCCTCTTGCGCCACTCGCACGTCAAACCTGGCCGCCGGCATATTCAGGTCTGCCAGTTGGACGGCCACGGCGTCCGCGAGCACCGTTGCGGCACGCTGACGACGGTCGGATAGATCCGCGACCAGGGGAATCAGCCGGCGCCTGAGCCGCTCGGCGTGCTCTCGCAACTCCTCGCTTCGCGCGTCTCCATGGTCGAGCTCCACGAGCCGAGCGCGCGCCGATTCGCCATAGGCGATCACGTCCTCCGGAGTATCGCCGTACTTGCGGATCAACGCCTCAATCTGGTCGAGGCGCTCATCAATCTGCTGGAGGCGTGCCGGATCGGCCTCCACGTCCTCCGCGTAGGCCTGCAACGCGAGCGCCAAGTCGTCGGCCAGTTCCTGCAGCTGCGCGGCCTGCTGAGCCAGCGGAGCGACCGCCGGGTCAAGCGACGCCATCTCCTCGGCTGCTTGCCGCGTTGAGCCGAACACGTCGGGCACTGGGTCCAGCGTTTCTCCCTGCAGCCGGGCCGCCGCCTTCCCGGCCACGTCTCGTAGCCGCTCGGCATTGGCCAGGACCTGACGATCCGCCCGCAGCCGTTCGTCTTCCCCGGCCGTCAATCCAGCCGCAGAAATCTCTTCGACCTGAAAGGTCAACAAGTCGAGCTCACGCGCCGCTTCCCTGGCGCCGCGCTGAAGATCGTCGGATTCCCGGCATGTGGCCCGCAATTCGCGCGTGAGTGTGGCCACGGCCTGACGCTGCGGCATCAGCCCGGCAAATCGATCCAGGTATTCGAGCTGCTGCGAGTCCCGAAAGAGCGACTGATGCTCGCTTGGCCCATGCACGTCAACCAGCGTCGGTCCCAACTCCGCCAGCGCACGTACAGGGACGGCCCGCCCATTGATTCGCGCGGTCGATCGGCCAGCGCCTCGAACTTCACGCGACAGGATCAGGGACTCGTCAGCTTCTGCACCGTAGGCATCAAGCACCGCTTCAGACCGGGACGGGGTCGTGTCGAAGACGGCTTCCACGAAGGCGCTTGGCGAACCCGATCGGACATCAGCCGGATCCGCGCGACGTCCCAAGACAAGCGCCAGCGCATCGATCAGGATTGACTTTCCGGCGCCGGTCTCACCGGTCAGGACGTTCAGCCCCGGTTCCAACGCGAGATCGACCGCGTCGATCAGCGCGAAGTTGCGCACGCTGACGTGCCTGAGCACGCGCGCCTAGCCGGACCCGTGAACCGGGCGCGGCATTTCCCGCGGCACGCGCCAGCGCATCTTCTCGGCCAGCGTGGCGTAGAAGTAGTCGCTCTCACGAAACCGCGCGAATCGGGCCAGGTGTTCGGACGCTCGGCACACCACCCGGTCACCTGAGGCCAGCAATTGATCGGTCTGGCCGTCAACGGAAAGCGTCGCCTCGTGCGTGGTGTATGTCGTCAGTTCGACTCGCTCGTCATGGCCCACCACGATTGAGTTCGCGGGCGTAAGAAATGGGACCAGCGGCGTCATTACCAGGTCTCGCACCTCCGGATGCAGCACTGGACCCCCGGCTGCCTGCACGTACCCGGTCGTGCCGGTGGGAGTGGCTACGATCACGCCGTCTGACGTGTATGTCGTGAGCACCACGCCGTTGATGCGGACCTCGACCTCGACAACCCGCGCCATACGTCCGCGGCCAACCACGACATCGCCCGCAGCCAGACCGGATCCGACGAGGTTGTCCGCGCTGTGGTGCGTCCAGTCGATCAGGACTCGTTCTTCGATCCAATAGGCGCCGTCCAACACGTCGTCCAGGCGCGAGTCGAACTCATCGGGCGTGAATTCGGTCAGGAATCCGAGGCGTCCGTAGTTCACGCCCAGGCAGACAGCCGCGTACGGGGCGGCCGCGCGGGCTGCGCGCAGCAACGTACCGTCGCCACCAAACGTGACAACGAGATTCGCGCCCGCCAGATCTTCCGGGCGGTCGGTGATCTCCCACGACGACACGCACCAGGCGTCCAGATTTCGACACGTGAGCCGTTGTTGGGTGCGCTGTGCGTGAGCGACGGATGCGGCAATGCGCGGCTGAAACAGCAGGGCAACCCGCATCAACCACTCGCTACATCGCCGTCGCCTTCATCATAGTCGCTATGCAGAGCCGGCCACGGCGGCTGCAGCAAGACAAAGGTCTCTTGGTTGCCATCGCCTCCCGTCAGCGCGCTGGCCATGGACCCGGCGACGCAGATGTCGTGTCGGGCAGCCCAGGCCAGGAAGTCGAGAAGTACTGCATTTCGCACCCGCGCTTCCTTAATCACGCCGTCACGCGGAACCTGCACTCCTCGTAGCTCAAACTGTGGTTTGAGCAGGACCAGGGTCCAGCGAGCGTCCGGCGTCGCGGCCACCACGGACGGCAAGACGTCGCGCAGTCGAACGAAGGAGACGTCGACCACCACGATATCGGGCGACGGGTCAAGCGGTGGCAGGTCGCGAGCGTCGGTGCGCTCGAGCGCACGCACCCTCGCGTCGGCCCTCAGGCTCGCAGCGAGCTGATCGCGCCCCACGTCCACGGCCGAGACGTGCCGTACGCCTGCTCGCAGGAGGCAGTCCGTAAACCCGCCGGTCGACGCTCCAACGTCCAGGGCGATTGCTCCGTCCACTCTTAGCCCAAAGTGCTCGAGGGCCGAAGCCAGCTTTAGTCCACCTCGACTCACGTACCCCTGTGTTCGATGGCGCATCTCGATCTGAGCGTCGACGCTAACCCGCCGGCCCGGCCGGTTTTCAACGCGTCCTGCGAGGAGCACGGTGCCATCCTTGACTAGTTGACGAGCCGAACTATGGCTTCGCGCCAAGCCGCGGCGCACGAGCAGGTGGTCGAGCCGAGGGCGACGACCAGCGGACTGATCGCCCACGTCAGTCGGTCAGCGTGCCCTTTGTGCTGGGCACGGCGCCGGCCCGGCGCGGATCCAGCGCCGTCGCCTGGTCCAGGGCCCGAGCCAGAGCCTTGAAGATGGCCTCGGCCTTGTGGTGATCGTCGTCCCCGGCCAGTACGCGGACGTGAATCGCCGCTCCCATGTGCCGGGCCAGCGACCCGATGATGTGCGGCAGCAGGCTGGTCTCCAGGCCGCCAATCCTGTCCTGCTTGAAGTCGCCGTTGAAGGCCGAAAAGTCGCGCCCAGCCAGATCCACCGCCACGTGCGCCAGCGCCTCGTCCATTGGCACGGTGGCGTCGCCCATGCGCTGAATGCCATGTCGGTCGCCCAGGGCGTCGTTGAAGGCGCGGCCCAGCACGATCGCCACGTCTTCGGCGGTGTGGTGCGCGTCAATGTGGAGGTCGCCTGCGGCGTTCACCTCAATGTCAAACAGTCCGTGCCGGGCAAGCTGGTCCAGCATGTGATCCAGGAACCCAATGCCCGTGGCGCCACGAAAGTCGCCAGAACCGTCAATCGCGACCGTCGCGTCCACCTGTGTTTCGGACGTGGTCCGCGCAACGCTCGCGCGCCGGTTAGCCATGGAATCCTCGCCTCCAAAGGGACTGAGGCATTGTAGTCAGGACGAAACCCGGCGTTCGGCAGCCCGTGCGTGGCCTTCCAAACCTTCAGCTCGGGCCAGACGCGCCGCCGCCGGGGCCAGTGCCGCCGCTCGGTCGGCCGACAGTCGCACAACCGAGACGGTTTTCAGGAACGAGCGAACGCCAACCGGCGAAGCAAAGCGGGCCGTTGCGCCGGTGGGCATGATGTGACTGGGTCCCGCCACGTAGTCGCCCAGCACTTCGGGCGAAGCGCTGCCCAGGAACACGCCACCAGCGTGCCGCACCAGCGGCAGCAACGCGTCGGGATCGTCCACCAGCAGGCACAGGTGCTCCGGCGCGTACTCGTTTGATAGTTCAATGGCCTGTGGAAGGTCGTCCACCACGCCCACCCCCCCGCGCTGCTCAAAGCTGTCCCACGCCACCTCCGCGCGCGGCAGGGTCTCCAACTGCGCCGCCACCTCCCGCGCCACCTCGGCCGCGAAACCTGGATCGGTCGTGAGGGCGATCGGGCTGGCCGGTCCCCCATGCTCCGCTTGGGCGATCAAATCGGCGGCGACCTCGGCGGCGTCCGCGGCGGCATCGGCAATTACCAGTGTCTCGGTCGGGCCGGGCAGTAAGTCCACGCCAACCACGCCATAGAGCGCGCGCGTCGCCAGCATCACCCAGGCATTGCCCGGCGCCACGATCACATCGCAGCGAGGCACGCTCGGCGTTCCCAGCGCCAGCGCTGCAATGGCCTGGGCGCCGCCCAATCCGAACACGCGGTCTACGCCGGCGACTTCAGCTGCCGCAGCCATTGCCGGCGCAATGCCCTCAGACTTGATCGGTGTTGTTACTACGATCTCTCCAACACCCGCGGCTCGGGCCGGCACCGCAGACATCAACAGGCTGGAAATCAGTGGCGCCGCCTGCCCCGGGACATGCAGACCGGCTCGATCCACCGGAACCCACTTCTGGCCAATGCCCAGTTCGGACAAATCGAAGCCAGTGGGCATCTCACGCTCGTGATAGGCGCGTATTCGCTCCGCCGCAAGTTCAATGTCCGCTCGTAACTCCGGATCGACCCGGCGGCTGGCGTCGGCCAGTTCCGCCGGCCCGATCTCGAACGCCGGCCCAACGTGGTCGCCTAGCGCTCGCGCAATGCGACGCACGGCCGCGTCGCCTTCGTCTCGAACTTCACGAATCACACGTTCGACAAACTCCACAGGTGTCAACGTCTCGCCAAAGACCCGCGAAGCCGCCCGCACCGCGGACTCGTCTATCGCTACCAGATCCGGCGAACGCGCCAGCAGCCTGTGCCGCACCTCGCTGGTGCCATGCACGATCCGCACGGTGGAACCGCTGGACCGGTGTGACGCGTCGGACATCAATGCGCCTTCGCCTGACGTCTCGGGATACGTCTGTCGTTGCTGTCGATGACGATCGTCACCGGCCCGTCGTTCACCAGTTCGACCTCCATCTGGGCCTGGAACTGCCCCGTGCGCACTGGCACGCCTCGGGAGACCAGTGCCGATCCCAGGTCATCGATGAGCTTTGCAGCCTGCTCCGGCGACTCTGCAGCAATGAAGCTTGGGCGCCGGCCCTTACGCGTGTCCGCGATCAACGTGAACTGCGACACCAGCAAGACCTCGCCGGCGGTGTCCAAAACCGACAGATTCATCCGGCCCGCATCGTCGGCCAGAATCCGCAGATTCGCCAGCTTGTCGGCTAGGTAGTTCACGTCCGACTCTTCGTCGCCCTTCGCTACGCCTGCCAGCACCACGAGTCCGGGCCCAACTGCTGCGTGTTCGCGACCATTGATGCGAACCGAGGCCCGCGTCACACGCTGGACGACCGCTCGCATGTCCGAGTCTCGGGATTGCGACCGGCGGACCGGCTAGCTGGATTTACCGCTGGGGCGCGAGGCCTTGTTGGATCCACCCGCTGAAGCGCCCGCCTTGGCAGCGCCGTCGGACCAGCTCCCATTGCTCTTGGCCCCGTCGGACTTCACGGGTTTGGAATCCGACGTCGCGGGGGGCTTTCCGTCGTTCTTGAATTTCTTTCGCTCAGACGCGGATCGACTGTCGGTGGCGTACCAGCCACTGCCCTTGAAAATGATGCCGGCCGGGTGAAATACCTTCTTGAGCCTTCCACTGCATGCTTCACAGGTCGACAACGGATCGTCGCTGAAACTCTGGAACACCTCGATCCGATTGCCGCAGTCCGAACACTCGTATTCGTAGGTCGGCACGACTCGACTTCTCCCGGCGAAAAGGGGTCGGTGCAAACTGAATCAACCGGCACCGAAGCTGAGTATACGAAGGTGGACGCCGCGAACCGGTAAGAAGCGCGGCAGCCTGGCAGCGTAAACCTCGGCTTGACGGTCCGCTGGCGGCCCTCCGCTGGTGCTAGCATGAATCATTACTTGCGACTCATGGGTCTGACCGGAGCGCCATGCGCTGTCAAGAGTGCGATCACCAAAACACCGAAGGCGCCTGGCTTTGCATTAACTGCGGGGCCAAGCTTCCCCGTCCGGAGACTCAGGACGCGTCGGCGGAATCATCCGACGCCCCGGCCGGATCCACGGCCGAAAGTGACGAACCGAGCCGCTTCGCACCGCAGATCAGCGAGAACCTACGCCGCCTGCGCGACCGAACCGAACGCGAACGCGCGCGTCAGCGACCCGCCCAGCAGAGTTCGCCTGGCTCCGGCGGAAGCTTCCTTGGCATTCCAATCATGGTCTGGGGTCTGGTCGCTTTTGTCTTTGTCGCGTTCGTTTACGCGATGTCAGCGCTGCAATAGTCGCGCGGCCAGCCGGGCGGCTCCGCCCGGACTCGACGTACGTTCAAGCAAAGCTGCCGGTTACCGCAACGCGCTGTCTTGTGACAGGACGCGATCGCCAACCACCTACTCGTGCCGGTGGCTGCACGTAAATGATCCAAAGCCACTAAGCAGGATTCCGTGACGTCCGCGAACCCCGTGTCCCAACGGCTTCAGGAGCAAGCCAACCGCCAGGGCCCTCTGCCATTCAGTGTGTTCATGGAACATGCGCTCTACGACCCGTCGGGTGGCTTCTACACACGCGCCGACGCGCCCTACGAGGACTACTTCACCAGCGTCAGCGTCCATCCCACTCTGTTCGGCCAGTTACTCGCCGCTCATCTGGACGATGTCTGGCAAAGCCTCGAACGACCTGATCCGTTTCGCGTCGTCGAACTCGGCGCGGCCGACGGTCGCCTTGCCCGCCAGATTCGCAATGCGGCTTGCAGTTTTTCTTGGGGCGGATCGCTCAGATACCTGGGCGTCGAACGAGCCCCTGCTTCCAGCACGACGGATGCGCTTGACGCTTGTTTTGCCTCGATCGCGGAAGTTCCGGCCGGCAACGCCACCGCCGTCATTTCGAACGAGTTCTTCGACGCCCTGCCGGTTCGCCTGGCCCGTAGGACAGCCGACGGCTGGGTCGAGGAGCGCATGGCTCGCGAAGGCAAAGAGTGGGCGTTTGTGGACTGGCCCGCGCCCAACGAGATCAAGTCCTATGCCATGCGGTACGCATCAGCCACGCCCGTCGGTGGTCGCATTGAGGTCCGTCAGGGAATCGAGCCGACCTTTCGACACGCCGCCCGCCTAGCCTCGCAGGTCGTGATGACAACCATCGACTATGGCGGCGTCAGCGCGTCGGTGCACTCGGAGCGTCTGGCCTCAGGCACCCTGCTGGCCTACCGTCGACACCGAGCCTCGGACGACGTCCTCGCTAGTCCTGGGCAGGCCGACCTGACGGCCCACGTAAACTTCACGCAGTTGATCGACGCGGGACGGTCCCAGGGATTCGGCTGCTACCGAATGGGCCAACAGGCAGACTTTCTGGCCGCGCTGGGCGCTGGCGATCACCTCGTACGATTCCAGGAGCGACCGGACGCCACTCTGGCCACCTACCGAGCCGAACGCGAAGCCGTGTTTCAACTCGTCTCACCGACTGACCTCGGCCGCTTCCAGGTGCTGACCCAGGGCAAGGGAGTTGACTTGAGCCCGATCCGCGGCCTGGACGCGCTCACTGACTGATCCCTTCACACGGACGCAAAGGAGCAGAAATCAATGCAAACGCGAACCGAGAAAGACCCACTGGGCGAACTGCAAGTCCCGGAATCGGCGCTCTACGGTGTGCAGACGCAGCGCGCGGTCGAGAACTTTCCGATCAGCGGACTTCCGCCGCACCACGCCTTCGTCTGGGCCACCGTCCTCATCAAGAAGGCTGCCGCCGTGGCGCACAAGCAGACGGGCCGGCTTGACGGTGATCTGGCTGACGCCATCGTTCGAGCCGCCGACGAGGTGCTGGACGGCCGGCACGCCGACCAATTCGTGGTCGATGTCTTCCAGGCCGGCGCCGGCACGTCGCACAACATGAATTCCAACGAGCTACTGGCTAATCGCGCCAATGAACTGCTCGGTCGGCCGCGCGGCAGCTACGACCCCATTCATCCCAACGACCACGTCAACATGGCGCAATCCACCAACGACGTGATCCCCACAGCCATCGCCCTGGCCGCGCTGAAGCTGCTGCCGGACCTCTACGACTCCCTCGACGTTCTGGCGGAGAGCCTGCAGGCCAAGGCCACGGCGTGGGACGGCATCGTCAAGTCGGGCCGAACCCACCTGCAGGACGCCACACCGGTCCGCCTGGGCCAGGAATTCGGCGCCTACGCGGAAGCCGTGCGCCGCAACGCCGAGGCCATCAGGGAAGCCGCCGACGCCAGCCTTGAACTCAGCCTCGGCGGCACCGCCGTCGGCAGCGGGCTGAACGCCGAGCCTGTCTATCAGTCGCAGGTCGTCGATGTCATCGCCGACCTAACCGGGTTCAAAGTCCGCCAGTCCACCGACTATTTCTATGCGATGCAGAGCATGGGCCGGTTTGCTCAACTTTCCGGCGCCCTTCGCACCCTGGCGCTCGACTTGAACCGAATCTCCAACGACTTCCGCCTGCTGGGTTCTGGACCACGCACGGGCATTTCGGAATTGCGCATGCCGCCCGTGCAGCCCGGCTCCTCAATCATGCCCGGCAAGATCAACCCGGTTATGGCCGAGTGCCTGAACATGATCTGCTTCCAGGTGCAGGGCAACGACCTGGCGATCGCCTCGGCGGTAACGGCCGGACAACTGGAACTGAACGTGATGATGCCGCTCATTGCGCACAACCTGTGCCAGTCGATCGAGATCCTGGCCACGGGCTCACTGGCCTTCGCCCGCAAGGGGGTGGACGGCCTGGAAACCGACGACGAGATGTTGCGCTACTGGCTGGAGCGCAACACCATGCTGGCCACTGCGTTGGCGCCCAAGATCGGCTATGCCGCCGCCGCCGAAATCGCCAAGCAGGCGGTAGCCACCGGCGAGACAATCCCGGTCGTGGCAGCCCGCTTGACCGACCTGTCCGCACAAGAACTCGCCGACGCTCTGGACCCGGCTCCCATGACCGAGCCCGGCGTGCGCGCCGGCGGCGGAGGCGGCTAACCGACCGCGCAACGAAGCCCGGACGGAAAGCGACCTACCGCACATGAGTTCACAGTTGCCGGCCGTGTCGGTACGGTCGCTGACCCGTGTCTTCGAACCGCGGGTGCGCCGGGGCGTTCGCGGACTCCTCCCGCGATTCCGGGCTGAGCCCGCGGAGCCTGCGCGCATCGTCGCCGTCAACGACCTGAACCTGGACATTGCCTCCGGCCATTGCTTCGGCCTGCTGGGCCCAAACGGCGCAGGCAAGACCACCACCGTCAAGATGCTCGCGACCCTGCTGGAACCCACCTCGGGCAGCGCCTCGGTGGCTGGATTCGATGTCATCCAGTCGGCCCGCCAGGTGCGCCGCAACCTCGGTGTTCTGTTCGCGGGCGAGCGTGGCATGTACTGGCGGCTGTCCGGCCGCGAAAACCTCGAGCTCTTCGGCACGCTGTCATTCATGCCCAGGGAGCGTCTCGCCGAGCGAATCACGGCGGCCTCCCAACAATTCGGCCTGCAGGATCGAATGGACGACCTCGTCGAGACCTACAGCACCGGCATGAAACAGCGCCTCAACCTCGCCCGCGCCACCCTGCACGAGCCGCCGGTGCTCCTGCTCGATGAGCCCACCGCCGCCCTCGACCCCGTCGCCGCCCGCGAGGCACGTCATCTCATCCGTCAAATTGCCGAGTCGGGTACCGCCATTCTGCTCACGACCCACAACCTCTACGAGGCCGAGCAGATTTGCGACCGCGTCGGGATCATCCAGCGTGGCTCGCTGGTTGCCGAAGGTCGCCCGGCCGACCTCATCCGGCAGGCCGGCGAAATGCCGCGACTGGACCTGCTGCTGCGCGGCGACCTGGCCACTGCCAAAGCGGTCATCGGGTCCGATGGCCTCTGGTGGGGTGAGGTCAACAGCGATGGCGAGTTCGCCGTCGCCGCTCGCGCGCCGCAGGGCTGGCGCAGCAGCGAGGCCCTGACCAGCGCGCTGGTCAGCCAGGGAATCGTGGTCGAGCAAGCCCGCCTCCGCGAGCCCGACCTCGAAGACGCCTATATCGCCATCACCGGCTCTCGCATCGAGCGGCCCTTTATTGAACGCTAGCGTGGCGCAGATACGCGGCGAGTTCTGGGCCTTTCTCGCGCTCGCTCGTAAGGGCTGGAAAGTCGACCGGCGTCAACCCTTGTTCATGACGTCGGGCCTGATCGGAACGTTTCAATGGGTGCTGCCTATTGTGCTTGCCACGATCGCCCTGGCGGGACCAGACGATGCGGGACTTCGGCGGTTTGTGGAGGCCACCGGCACAGATGCCTACCTCGCCTACTCGGTCATCGGCGCAATCGCCTTTCTCTGGGCCGGTTGGATGCTCTCGGCGCTTTCCTTCAATCTGCGTCTCGACAGAACCCTGGGCACGCTGCCGACCCTCTGGGCATCGGCTGCGACACGTGCGGTGCTGACGTGCGGTGGAGCGCTGGGACGCACCGTGGCTCCGGCTGCCATGGCCGCAGCGGCGTTCGGCATTGCCTGGGCGCTCTTCAGGTTCCCGCTGGCGCCCAACATTGGCCCAACACTGGGCGTACTGCTGTGTGGCGGACTGGCGATGATTGGGCTCGCGCTTCCACTGGCGGCCGTCACGCTCAGATACCGCGAGGCGCACTACCTCGTTTCGCTGTTCGTGGTGGGAACCGGAATCCTTGCCGGCATCGCCTATCCGGTTGACCTGCTTCCGGATTGGGCACAGTGGCTGTCCAGGCTCCTGGCGCCCACCTGGCTGATCCAGGGGCTGCGCGCGGCGCTGATTTTCAACGACATCCCGGACGCCATGCGCTCGTGTGGCGTGCTGCTGGCGTTGGCCCTCGTGTACGGAGCTGCCGGACTCGTCCTGCTGAAAGTCATGGATTCGGCGGCTCGCGCCAAAGGTGAACTGGAGTGGATGTAAGTGACACGCGTCGGCGTTGAGGCGATGTGGGCGGCAAAGGCCATCCTCGCCCATGCGCGTGCCCAATGGCTGGAGACCTCGCGCTTCAAGGCGCTGTGGGTGTATGAGGTTGGCTGGGCGTTTCTCTTCTTCGCACCCTTGGCGCTTACCGGTATGGCCTTCGGCGATGCCGGCTTCGAAGCCAGTGGAGGCGGCCAGAGCTTCCTGGCCTTTGCCGTCACGGGCTTTGTCGCACTCAACGTCGCGACGGCCGCCTTGTGGCGCGGCGTTGTGTTCCTGGAGAAGTCCAACCAGACTGGAACGCTCGCGCATCTTTGGGCGGCCGAGGCGCCCCGCTGGACAGCGCTGACTGGCGCCACGCTAGTCGACGTAGGTATTGCAGCGCTCCGAGGGCTGCTGATCCTGGTGATTGCCAGCGTGCTCTTCAAGGGCGCGGCCTTTTCCGTCACCGTACCGACGGTCCTGGCCCTACTGATCGCCTTGGTTGCCTTCTGGGGCCTTGGCCTCGCGCTCGCGGGTGTCGGCCTGGTGGCCCGCCAGGCACGCTTTCCCGAGATGCTCGGCGCACTCGCCATGGTCATGGCGGGCGGCACCTACCCGATCGCCATTCTCCCCTGGAGCGTGCGCTGGATCAGCTACGTCAATCCCTACACCTACGTCGTTGACCTCGTGCGCTCAACGACCATTGGCACCCCTCCCCTACTCGCGATCGAGCTCGAGTTCCTGATCGTGAGCGCCATCGCAATTGCTTGCGTACTCGGTGGAAGCCGGATCCTTGCCACCTGCGAGCGCATAGCGGTTCAGCGGGGCCTTGTTGGCCTGCATGCCTAGACCTCAAGGACCCTGCTGACCTACGCCCCAGCGGCCGCCTCGAGTCGCACCGACGAACGGATCCGGTGCCTCGGCCTCTAGGCACGATGGATCCTAGAGTTCGAACGGGCCCAGGCTGAGGCCGCTAACCTACGTGGCCAACAGGCTTGGGTGAATGCCACTTACCGCACATGACCTCAAATCCACCCGCCGTGCCGCACCTTACGCTCGTACACGCCTGTCTACGCTCGGTCACCAGGGGTCTGCGCGCTCCGCCGCCAAATCGGCGTCTACGGCATCGTGGTTACAGGAAACTGGTTCCGCGGAACCAATCTCGGGGGTGCCCACTCAGCCATCACGGATTCGCGGATTGATCGGCTCTCCGGCGAACGCTCGCGCCGAGCAGATTCGTAGCGAGTTCTGGGCCTTTCTCGCGCTCGCGCGCAAGGGCTGGCGGATTGACCGACGCCACCCGTTCTTCTTGACCGCCAGCCTGGTTGGAATGTTGCAGTGGGTTCTGCCAATCGTTCTCGCAACCATCGCCCTTGCCGGACCAGACGACTCAGGCCTCGAGAACTTTGCGCGCTTGGCCGGGACGGACGCATACCTCGCCTATTCGGTGATCGGCGCTACGACCTTTCTATGGACCGGCTGGGTCACGGCGGAACTCGCCAACAACCTCCGTTTCGACAGGAGCCTGGGAACCCTGCCCACCATTTGGGCAACGACGACGACGCGCTTCGTTCTGATCGCTGGCGGAGCGATCGGGCGTACGTTGACACCGTCCGTCATGGCGGTCGGGGCGTTCAGTCTTGCCTGGGCGCTGTTTCGCTTCCCACTCGAACCCAACGTCGGACCCGCGCTGGCCGTGCTTGCCTGTAGCGGGCTGGCGTCCGTGGCAATTGCCCTGCCGTGGGCGGCCATTCTGCTCAGATACCGCGAGGGATATCTATTCGTGGGGCTGTTCGTTATGGGGGCCGGCATTCTGGCCGGCATTGCCTATCCGGTAGCCGTGCTTCCAGGTTGGGCCCAATGGCTCTCAGCACTCCTACCTGCAACCTGGATGATCCGCGGACTTCGAAGCGCGCTCGTATTCGGCGACCTGCGGGACGCTACGCTCGCATGCGGCGTGCTGTTCGCGATGGCGTTGATTTATGGCGTCGTCGGTCTCGTGATGCTGCACGTCATGGATAGGGCCGCGCGTGCCAAGGGTGAACTGGAGTGGATGTAGATGGCTGGACTCCGTTCTGAAGCTGCCGAAATTCTGAGAGCCAGCCTCACCCATGCGCGCGCCGAGTGGATGGAAACCGCGCGCTTCAAAGCCATGTGGCTCTATCAGATCGGCTGGGCGTTTCTATTCTTCGTGCCCCTCGCGCTCGCTGGCGCGGCCTTCGGCGACGCCGGTTTCGAGGCCAGCGGCGGTGGCCAGAGTTTTCTGGCCTATGCCGTCACCGGCTATGTCGCGCTCAACGTTGCCGTGGGCGCCCTGTGGCGCGGGGTCGAGTTCCTCCGGCGATCCAACGTGACCGGCACGCTTGCGCACGTCTGGGTAGCCGAAGCCCCCCGCTGGACCGCCTTGGTCGGCGCTACGATCGTCAACGTTGGCTTCGCGCTGTTTCAGAGCCTGCTTGTTCTCCTGTTTGCCAGCACGCTGTTTCGGGCTCACGGCTTCGCCTTTTCCGTCTCGGCAATCGCCGCAGTGCTGATTACCTTGGTCGCATTCTTCGGCATGGGTCTTGGATTCGCCGGTCTTGGGCTCGTCGCCAGAGGTGCGCAGTTGCCCAGTGCGCTCAGCGCGCTGGCCATGGTCATGGCCGGCAGCAGCTATCCAATCGCCATCCTTCCCTGGAGCGTGCGCTGGATCACCTACGTCAATCCGTACACCTACGTCATCGATCTGCTGCGTGCGACGACTATTGGAACGACACCGCTCTTTGCGATCGAGCTCGAGTTCCTCATCGTCGGCGTCATCGCGCTCGCCAGCGTTGCCGGCGGAGGCTGGGCCTACGCCACGTGCGAGCGCATCGCCATCCGACGAGGTCTGGTCGGCCTACATGCATAGGTCACCGCCTGCGCGGGTGATTGCCCTTGCTCGACTCCACACAAGCCATCTGACTCCGTAAGATGTCCCCCTGACAGTCGCGCGCGGCTGCCAGGGCGGGGCACCAGCTAACGCAGCGGCCAATCGAACGCCCTGGAGGCTGTATTGCAATCGCGCGCACGGCAGATCGCATTCTATGCGTCGCTGGACACCGAGGAAGAGATTCAGCGGCCCCGCCACTATCCGCGACCTGTACGGTTTCTCCTTGAAGAAAAACTGCGTCGCGCGCTGGATCTGCTGGGGCGGGTCACGGCAACCGATGCTCTCTGCGTCTGCGGCGGATCGGGCATGGACGCCGAGTGGCTTGCCCACCGGGGAATTCGCCCGACGATCCTTGACTTATCGCCTGAAGCCCTGACAAGGGCTCGCATCCGCGCCCGGCGGCATGACTTTGAGGTCACGCTGGTTCGAGGCGACGCTGCCCAGCTTCCGTTCGCCGACCAGAGTTTCGGCATGGCGCTCGTTCATGACGGGCTTCATCACCTGGACGATCCGAATCGAGCCGTTGACGAAATGGCACGTGTCGCTCGTCACGAGTTGGTCCTGATGGAGCCGGCACGCGCGGTCTTGACCCGGCTGGCGGTGGCCCTTCGCCTCGCCGCCGACGTCGAACCAGCCGGCAACGCGGTTCGGCGCCTGACCGCCGCTGAGGTTCGTGCGCGTGTTCAGGCGCGTGGCTGGCGACACGCTTGGTCGGCTCGCGACCTCGTTTACTACCAACCATGGACGTTTCCCTTCTTCCGACGCGCAGAACCCGATCCAGCCTTCTCGGTCTTCGTCCTTGCGTACCGCGTTCTGAATCTCGCCGTTGGTCGCTGGGGCAACTCGCTGAAGGTCGCGGCGCGGCGCTAGCCGTTCCTGCCATGCGTGTCGTCGTTATCGGGCTCAACTACCCACCCGAGGTTGCCGGCATCGCGCCCCAAACGGCCGCGCTCTGCCGGTATCTCGCCGCCCGCGGCGATGCCGTGCACATGCTGACCGCCAGACCCCACTACCCGGCCTGGCGGGTGCTCCAAGGCTATCGCCGAAGGGCCTTCACGCGTGAGGTGGAACACGGCGTTCAAGTGATTCGCCTGGCGTCCTATGTCCCACGAAACCCCGGCTCGCTCATGCGACGCATGCTCTACGACGGATCGTTTGCGCTGACCGCAAGTCTGGCGGCCCTGGTGATGCCGCGTGCCGACGTCTACCTCTATGTCGGCGCGCAGCCGGCTGTCGCGCTGGCAACGGCCCTGGTGGCTCGCGTCCGACGTCGGTCCTGGGTCGCCAAGGTCGCCGATCTTGCCGTCAACGCCGGCGCCGCCGTGGGAATCATCCGGCACCCCGTGCTGGTGCGCCTCCTGCGATTCGTCGAGTACGCCATCTATGAGCGTGCGAACGCGGTGCTCGTCCTTTCCGAGGGATTTGCGGCGGAACTGTCTCGGCACCGGCTCTCCCGCGGCAAGTTGCACATCGTGCATGACTCCGAGGATCTGGGCACTTTCACGTCGAGCACGAATCGTGCGGACACGCGGCGGCGGCACGGCCTGGACCCCGACCGACCGCTCATTACGCACATCGGCAGCATCGGCCGTAAACAAGGCCTCCAGGTCGCCGTCCGGGCGGCCAGCCAGGATCAGTCAGATGCCTGCTGGCTCTTCGTGGGCGACGGCCCCGTAAAACCGAAACTCCAGCGCTCCGCTCCCGCGAATCAAACCTGTTTCCTCCCGTTCCTCTCGCGGCCGGAACTGGCCGACCTGCTGGCTGCCTCGGACCTGGCGCTGCTGACGCAGCGCCGGCGAGTCGTTGAATCGGTTATCCCCTCCAAGCTCATCACCTACATGGCCGCCGGCCTTCCGGTCGTCGCGTCCGTCCACGCCAGGAGCGAGGCAGCGCGACTGATTCGCAAGGCCGAATGCGGGCTCGTCGTCGAACCTGAATCGCCCGGCGCGCTTCGTGACGCCGTGGCTGAACTGCTGGCCGACGCTGCGCGGCGTGAGCAACTGGCCGCTTCGGCACGTGCGTTCGCTGAACGCGAGTTCGACCGTTGGACGGTTGTTGCCCGGCAGGCATCGATTCTCGAGTCGCTGAGACGCCGGCGCGATCGACCAGGGCGACAAGCGTGAACGCTCGAGACCGTCAACCAGGTGACGTCTTGGAAGCAATGGCGGGTCGGCACGTATTGGTCACCGGTGGCGCCTCCTTCATCGGCTCGCACCTGGTCGATGCCCTTGTCTCGCTGGGCGCCCGGGTTCGAGTTGTCGATGACCTCAGCAGCGGCCGGCTCTCCAACATCCGCCGGCACCTGGACACCCGTGCCATCGAGTTCGTGCGTGCTGACCTCCTGGACCCAAACGTCGCGACGGAAGCCGTTTCGGGCAACCACACCGTCTTTCACCTGGCCGCCAATCACGGCGGACGGGGATACGTTGACCTTCACCAGGCCGACTGTGCGACGAACCTCCTCCTGGATGGCTGCGTGTTCCGGGCCTGCCGCCAGGCCGGCGTCGAGAAGATCGTTTACGCCTCGTCCGGCTGCGTATACCCGATTCATCTGCAGACCGATCCGACCAAGCGGCTGAACCTCAGTGAGGATCAGGTTGGCCCGCCCTACGACGCCGACAACATGTACGGCTGGGCCAAGCTGATGGGAGAACTCACGCTCCAGGCACTCCATCAGGACTACGGTCTCAAGTCGGTGAGTTGCCGCTACTTCACCGTCTACGGGCCGCGCGGCCACGAGAACCATGCGGTGATGGCCATGATTGCTCGTTCGTTCATCCGGCAGGACCCGTTCGAGGTCTGGGGATCGGGCCGCCAGGTGCGGAACTGGACATACGTCAGCGACATCGTCGATGGAACCCTGCGAGCTGCCACCCGCATCGACAACGCTCACGCTATCAACTTGGGAAGCCGCGAACGGATACGCGTCATCGACGCCGTCCGCACAGTGACGGATCACATTGGATACCGGCCCAAAATCCGCCTGCGCCACGACATGCCCACAGGACCCCTGAACCGAGTCGCAGATCCCTCACGTGCCGAACAGC
Organism: Chloroflexota bacterium; assembly: GCA_034422315.1. GTDB lineage: Bacteria > Chloroflexota > UBA11872 > UBA11872 > UBA11872 > UBA11872. The sequence goes on from DAOUJT010000023.1 coordinate 29,832, forward strand.
TGCTGGACTGGACACCCCGCGTCCGGTTTGCGGACGGGTTACGCGCAACGATCGACTGGTACGTCCGAGTTCATCGGAGTGATGAAGTTGCCGTACGCCTCCCGCACCTGCTAACGGAGCGCTAGCCATGCGGGAACACACAGCCTCCCGGAACGCCGGCCAGCCGATCGCCGATCGGCATACGGTCTGCATCCAACTCGCCCAGCCGGTCGTGGTACTCGCTGCGGCGCCTGCTATCTGGTTTGCCGGACCTCTCGGCGGCCTCGCCCTGACACCTTTCCTTCTGGTTCTCCTGGGCCGTCGGATCGTTCGACTCCCCTTGGCGCCACGAGTCACAGACAAGCTGCTGGCCGCCGGCGCCATCTGGACCGGTGTCACCGCCCTGCCCGTCAGCGACTGGCACGCTGGCGCGCCCAAGCTGTTCGGTGTGCTGCTGGGACTGGCCCTGGTGTATGTGATAGCCGTCGACCCACCCTCGGATCTGAGAATTCGAGCTCTTTGGCTTGGTCTGGCGATCGGCCTGACGGGCCTGATTTCGCTCGCCGCGCTTTTCCTAACCGAATGGCCGCAGCAAAAACTCCTTCCGCTGGACACCATCTATGCCTTGCTCCCGACTGGACCGCGCGTTGTAGACCACGGCGGACGAGCCGGCGGAATCGGTCCAAACCAGATCGGCGGAACACTGGCTCTCCTCACCCCACTGGGACTATCGCTCGTGCTGGAAGAAGCCCGCACCAGCCGAAGCGTCCGCACTGTTGCCGCCGTCGTGCTGGCGTTGGCCGTCACTGTCCTGGTGCTGACGCAGTCACGCAGCGCCGTAGTCGGCACGACGGTGGGTATCGTCGTTGTCTGCAGGTGGTGGCTTCAGCAGTGCGCTTGGTCGCGGACGCATCGCAAACTGATTGAAGCAGCGCTGGTTGTGACCCTGTCCGGGCTGCTCGCCGTCGTTGCCTACACCTGGCTCTCGCCCCTACATACGACGTCGGACACGCTGACCAGCCGCCTCCTGATTTGGACGGCAAGCATCGTCCTTATCGGCGACTACCTTTACACGGGGGTTGGCCCGGGCCAGTTCCCGCTGGTCTTGAACGCGGCATTCGCTCAATTGGCCTCGTCAGTCGCGCCCCACATCCCCCACGCCCACAATTACGTACTCCAGGCGCTGCTCGACGTTGGCCTTCCCGGCGTTGCCTTGCTCGGCGCGCTCGTCTCGGTTGCTGCGAAGAGACTGGTAGCAGCAACGCAACCGCCCACCGAGCGGTCACACCGGCTTCTCGCGATAGGCCTTGGCGGGTCGCTGGCGGGCTACTTCGTCTTTGGCCTGACCGACACCATCGCCCTGGGGGCACGGGGCGGATTCCCCTTTTGGTTGGTGCTCGGCCTCGCGTTGGCCGCCGGACGACTGGCTAGACCAGCCGCCGTCCCCTTGTGAGAAACCGGCGCCTATTCGGGCTTGCCGCCCTCGTCGGCTTCCCGCTCACTGCATACGTGGGCTATCCGGCGTTGGTCTGGGCCGTTGCCGTGCTCAGGCCGCGCCCCTTCTTCGCCGGCAGCGGACACCGCCCACGCGTCACGTTTGTGATTCCCGCACACAACGAGGCGGAACGGATCGGCGCGAAAGTCCGCAACACACTCGACCTCGACTATCCGAACGAGCGCGTCAATTGCATTGTTGTATGCGACGGCTGCACCGACGGCACCGCGGCATCGGCGCTCGCCGTGAACGATCCCCGTCTCCAGGTGATCGAACTTCCGCGTCAGCAGGGCAAGCTGGCAGCTATTCGCGCCGCTCTCCCGAGCGTCCGGAGCGAGATCATCGCCCTTACCGACGCCAACGTCACGCTCGAAGCAGCCGCGCTCGGTCATCTCGTCGCCCCATTCGCGGACCCCAGCGTGGCGGTCGTTTCGGGCGTTAAGCGGGTCCGCGACGGACCGGAATCGATCTACTGGCGGTACGAACGCTGGATTCGCCTGCGGGAAAGCGCTAGCGGCTCGATTGCGGGCGCGGACGGGGCGCTGTTTGCCATCCGCGCAGCGGCGGCGGACGCCTCGCACACGGCCGGCGCGGCGGACGATCTGCTGATCTCCCTTCGCGCGGCCCAGACCACCGGACGCATCGTCCTTGCGCCCGGAGCCCAGACCATGGAACCTGCGTCCCCGGACGCTCGGGGGTCATTCAATGCACGGGCCCGCACCACCTCGGGCGCTCTCTTTGCGCTGGCAAGTCTTCCTGGTCTCTTCCGACCCGCCGGCGGCGACCTCTGGTGGAAGTTGGTAGGCCACAAGCTGGTGCGAGTCGCCATTCCGCCGACCATGGCAGCCGGGGTCACCGCGCTGGCCCTTGCTGAACCGCCCACTCGCACCATAAGGCGGACAGCGGCCGGGATCGTCCTCGCGGCAGTACTCCTGTGCGCAGGAAAATCCGATGGCTTCGACCGTCTGTGGATGTCGGGCAGGTACGTCCTGCTGGCGAATCTCGCGGCCGTGGCGGGACTCGCCCGCTTCCTTGCGCGTCGGCCAATCGACGCTTGGTCGCCTCATCGTCCCAAGCAGCCAGACTAGCCGTCGGCGGGCTCTCACCTCATTGACGCCGCGAGTGTGACAAACTACCGCTGGACCTGAGGGGTTCAGAGCAACATCCGACTCGGGATGTTCGGGCGGCCGAACTCGCATTTCACGCGGTGCGAAGTGCCAGCGCACCGTGGCCAAAGGCCGCCTGTAGGTGAAGTACGACCTCGCAAAGCGCGCCATTGATTTTGGCCTCGCCGTGTTCTTGCTCGTTTCAGGTCTGCCGCTATGGCTGATGATCGCCGGCCTGATCAAGCTGGACTCGTCTGGCCCAGCGTTCTACAGCGCTGTGGTTCACGGACGCGACGGCCGGCCGTTCCGCTACTTCAAGTTCCGGACAATGCGGTCTGGAGCGTCCACGACAATCCATGAAGCGTTCGCGTCCCAGTACATTCGTGGCATCCATGCCTCCGGCAAGCTGCTGGACGACCCGCGCCTGACCCGCGTTGGTCGCCTGCTTCGCGTCTGGAGCTTGGACGAGATCCCGCAGCTGGTAAACGTGCTCCGAGGCGACATGAGCCTCGTGGGACCACGCCCACCTCTGACCTACGAATTCAGGCACTACGATGCCCGAGCCCGGCGGCGCCTGACCGTTCGGCCCGGAATCACTGGACTCCAGCAAGTCACCTCACGCGGGCGGGCCTCGTTTCGCCGGCTGGTGGCGACGGACATCCTCTACATCCGACGGCGATCTCTCGCCCTCGACTTGGTCATCCTGGCACGCACAATTCCCGCAGTCCTCTCTCGCCGTGGCGCCGCCTAGTCCGGCGCGCGGCACCCCTACGCCAGACATCCGTGTGCGGCCGCACCGGTGGCTGGCTCGGGTAGCAATGGCCGCGGCCCTTGTGCTCGTTGGTTTCGCCGCGTTCGATCTGGCCCGGCTCGCACTGGAGGCCGAGGCCGCAGTCGATTCGACCGGCGAAGTCCGCTGGCACGTTGACAGGGCCGTCGCCGATGCCGCCGAGCTGCGCGCCGGCAGCGACACCCTGGAATCCGCCGCCGCACGACTGACCGAGATTGAGCGCCGATTGGATCGCTACGAGCCTGTCCTGGCGGTCGCGTCCATCATCCCGCCGCTCGGGCGCCGAATTGAGGAGGCTCAAGCGCTGCTGGCGATTCACGTAGACCTCAGCTCGGCAGCCGCCGAATCGTTGAACGTGGCGGCAGGTCTCTTGGATCGGCTCACCGGCACGAGCGATTCGCCGGGCGAGTCGCTTCGGACGCTGGTCGACGCCGTTAGGACCGAACGCGAAACGATTCGCGATCAACTCGCAATCGTCGAGCGCGCTGGGCGGCGGCTGGACGCTGTCGCGACAACTGTGGGTGGTCAATTGAGCGATCCGCAGGCGGAAGCGCTTCGGGACATGATCGAGACGCTGCGCGCCGCGCTCCAGGCCGCGTTGCTGGCGCCGCAGGCGCTCGGCTCGCCGACGCCCAAGCGCTACCTGCTCCTGGCGCAAAAGAGTGATGAGTTGCGGCCGACCGGCGGGTTCATTGGCAATGTCGCGTTCGTGACGGTTGCGAACGGCGAACCGCGCGACCTGACGTATCTGCGCAGCTACCTGGTCGAGGATCCAACCCGACCGCGTGTTCCGGCACCGCCGTCGTTCCGCCGCTACCAAGGCATGCGCGACTGGAACCTGCGCGACGCCAACTGGCATCCCGACTTCCGTGTGTCGGCAGACGAAGTCGTGCGGTTTCTGGATATGAATGGCGTTGATCCCGTGGACGGAGTACTCGCGTTCGACCAGCAGGCGCTGGGCATCCTGCTGGCCGCCATCGGTCCGGTGCAGGTCCCGGGCCACGAGGTGAGGGTCAGCAGCGACAACGCGTACACCGTGCTGGAGCACTTCGCCCACTCCACGGGCGACCGCCGAGCTTGGTTTAGCGCCAGACCGTTCTATGCCGCGCTGACTGCCGCCCTGCTTGAGACGACCGCCCAGCGCCTGCGCACCGATCCCCGGTCGGTCATCGGCGCCCTTCAAGCAATGGTGGCCGAGAAGCACCTGCTGGCGGCATTCAAGAACGCGGACCTGCAACGCCTGGCGGAGCGCGTTGGCGCCGGCGGACGCCTGCCGGCGACGCCTGACGACCTGCTCTACATCGTGGACGCGCAGGTCAAACACGGAGCGCCATTTCGATCGATCGACCAGACCATCAGCTACCGCCCGGACCCGAACACAGGTCTCGCAACCCTGACGATCAACTACGTCAACAGGAACCCGCCGGACCAAGCCAATGGACATCTTGCCGACTATCTGAGGATCTATGTACCCGGGGGATCGCGCTTGATTTCGGTTGCAGGCCTTGCCGATACGCAGCCCGCCCGACGCCTATCTGGGCTAACGGAGTTTGCGGGCTTCCTGGAATTGCGTGGCGGCGAAGGGCAGCGTGTCGAGTTTCACTACTGGTTGCCCCCGCGACTTCCAGCCCGCTGGAGTTCCAGCGGCTACGCGCTGTCCGTACCCAAGCAGCCGGGAACCGACGGGCACCGCATCCAGGTGGAAACACCAGAGGGGATGGCCTTCGGCGGTCGGCTGACAACTGATCTGCGAATCGAGCAACCCCGCTCGTGAGTGGTCGGCAAGTCGCGGGCCGTCACTGGTTGCCGGTGCTGTGTGCCGCGACGCTGCTGGTCGCCTGTAGTCCAGCGGCATCCGAAGCGCAGATCGAACCGACATCGGCGGCGAGTCCATCTGTGGCCACACCGTCGCCGGTGCCCTCGGCCACGCCTGCCCTGTCGCCTTTGGCGCTACCCACCGGACATCCAATCGACGTGTCGGCTGAGCAGGCCCTCCGACTGCCGACTCCCGCCGACCTGGGACCCAACTACTTCGAGCTGTTCTCAGCAGCGCCTGATGCCGATCCCAGCGTTCGAAGCGCGGCTGTGATCGGGTTCGGCTTTAGCGAGCGCGCCAAGCTGCCGGACGAACGGATTGAGCGCGATGGCCCAATGAGCGTGATTGCTCGGATCACTGAGCATCCCACCGACGACGAAGCGGCGCGATTCGCGGCCGAGACCAGCGTCGCCTCCGGTTTCTCGATGCCGGACTCCGGCTACGCGTCGAGCGCGCTCGGTCTGCTCGCGACGCTGGCGGGATTACCGCCGACTCATCACGAGCTCGCGCCCGATCTACCGGCAACTCGCACGCTGGCAACCGGCTGGCTGAGAGCACTTGACGGATCGCGCACGCCTACGGCGCTGGAGACATGGACGATTAAACGTGCCCAAACCGTACTGACTGTGATCCTCGTCTGGCGCGGCCGCCCCGGTGATGGCTGGGCAGAATCCCTGCTGGAGCGACTCGTCCATACGGCACCCGGGAAGGCGGCGCCCGGTGCGGCGTGACGCCGACGAGGCTGACCCGATTCGAGCGGCCACAGTGCGGCCGCCACGAGTCGACTACGCGCATGCCGGGTGGGCCATCGTGATCGCGGCTCTGGCGGTCGCAGCCCTGGCTGTCACGTCGCGTCCAGAGCCCGCACGCGGCCAAACAGGCCCCGCGCTGACGCCGCCGGCGGCGCAACCCGAGCCGCCGCCTGAGACAACGGAACGCGTCACGGTGTCAGTTACTTCATTCGCTGGTCGTGCTCAGGCCTCTGGAAGCTCAGCGGCGACGGTACGCGTACTGGATGTTGCAACGCTGGAGTCGCGCCCGAGCCGCCGCCGGCTGCCGCAAGCGATCCCGCGGGCAGCCGAGCAGTTTGTCGCCACAACATCGGGCGGGCAGGCGATCGCGGGCATCCAGATCCAAGTCGGCCCGACTGGCGGCGGCACGCTGCCGGGATCGCTGACGCGGGTGCAACTGGCGGAGCTTTGCTTTCCCGCATCCATGAAGCCGCCGGGTGTGGGTCCGGACGATCTGATCGTAAGTCCAGGTCGGCGCCTGCGAGCGCGCCAGATTGGCCGGAAGGTATGCGTGGACTTTGCGTTCACGGAGACCGGAACGTTCATCGTGGGCGCTCGCCCGCAGCCCGTGATCCCAGAACTTGCCGCCTTTTATGCGGCCACCGGTGGCGAGGCGACGTGGGGGCCCTGCCTGACCCACGGTTTCTTCGCGGCGGTGGGGCCAGCCGGAAGGATCGTCGAGGTTTCACCGGGCATGGGCCCGTATGTCCAGGTCTGTGCGAACGGGGCCCTGAGCTTCCGCCCCGAGTTGGCGGGCACGGGATACGAGGTTCAGCCGCTGCTCGCCACGCACTGGGTTCGCGGTGAGGACGGGCGGTTCGTCGAAGCCGACCTTCCACAGCCAGACCTTGGCGAGGGCCGCTATTTCCCGCAGACCGGACACAACGTGAGCGGCGCGTTGCTGGCCGCGTTTCAGGCCCTGGGAGGCGTGGAGGTGCTGGGCTATCCCATTACGGAGGCGGTCCCCGCCGCGCCGGGGTACACCGATCAGTATTTCCAGCACCTGAAATTGCGTTTGCACGACGCGTCCGGCCAGGTAGGCATTCGTCCGGTGGGTCGCGAGTTGATTTCGGTTTTGACGCGCAGTGGTCCGGCTGAGGCACAAGACCCATAGCTGATACGCATCCGGTTCAACGCGCCGGGACGAGACCTCGAGGGCGGCGATGGCTGATGTGGGTGGCGGGCACAGCGGCTGCCGTCCTGGTGGCGCTGGCGGCGATGGGCCCAACCGCGGCAGCTGAGGATGACGCTCTGTTTTTTGGGGAAACGGGCTTCGGCGTGTGGAATCCGAAGCTGCGTGGCTACTTTGAATCGCGCGGCGGCGTGGAGTCTTTTGGGTTTCCGATCAGCAATGTCTTCACGCTCTACGGGTTCGAGGTTCAGTTTTTTCAGCGTCAAGTCGTCCAGATCGGGTCCGACGGCTCGCCGCGCGGCCTGAATATCCTGCAGGCACCCTACCTGGACTATCGCAGGTTCGGCGGCCTGACCATTCCAGCGGTCGACCGTGATCTGATCGCGGACGCGCCGACGGTGGGTTCGCAGGGATACCCGGGGGCCGTGCGGGCGTTCATTCGCGAGCGCGTCCCGGATCGCTGGCGGGACCATGACGTGGGCTTCCTGCGCGAGTTCCTGGCGGCCGCGCCGGCGGAGACTCCAGCGCGCCTGCGCGAACTCGCGGCGCTGGAGATATGGGGACTGCCGCTCAGCCTCCCGCAGCCTGATCCGGCCAATTCCAGCTTCATCTATCAGCGGTTCCAGCGGGGCGTGATGCACTTTGACGCGTCCTCTGGCGCCACTGGCGGACTGTTGCTGGGCGATCACCTGAAGTCGCTGATTACAGGCGACGGGCTGAGCGCCAGCCTGGCCGCGGACGCGGCCGCCAACCCGTTGCTGCGACAGTACGCACCGGGCCGGCCGCTGGACGCCCGGCGCCCCGCGGCGATCCCAGGCACCGATCTCACGCAGGCTTTCCGTCCAGCAACTGAATCAACGGTGGGGCCGCGCACCGGCGACTCGCGCTACGGCGTCATAGCCCTGCACAGGCATGTCGATGGCGGCGTGCGGAACGTGCTGGCGAGAACCGGCGCGCGCAGTTACCTGGATTACACCGCCAACCTGGACGACGCACCGCACGGGACCGAGAAGATGGCCGTGGTGCGGCCGGCCAGCGAGCCTTCGGCCGCCGAGCTTCGATCACAAGCGGCGCGGCATCCGGGCGCGGCCTGGGCGATTGGCAACGAGCCTAATACGGGGCTCCAGGACAACTTGACGCCAAAGGCCTACGCGGCGTTCTTCGACCGCGTCGTCACGGCCATCCGAGCCGGTGACCCGTCAGCCCGCATCGTGGCGCCGAACACGTTGAACTTTGACTTTCGCTGCCGGGGCTGCGCTGGCGACGACCTGACGGGTCGCGAGTGGATCGATGGTTTCCGAGCGGCCTACCGCGACCTGCGAGGTACGGAGCCCCCAATCGACATCTGGGGGATTCACGCCTACGAGATCGACTGGATCGATCCGCCGATGACGGACGTGTCGGTGATGCAGGCGCAATTGGAGGGCCTGCGGTCATACCTGGATTCGATTCCCGCGTACCGGGGCCGCCCCATCTGGTTGACGGAGTTCGCCATTATCTGGGGCTTTGACGATTGGCGAGTGGGGGCGGGACCGGACGGGGAACTCCTGGTCGCTCCCGCCGGCCGTTTTCGCGCCGACCTGATCGAGGCTTTCCTGGGCGAGGCGCTCGACTGGCTGGAAACGCGCGGTCGGCACCTGGGCGTGGAGCGCTGGTTCGTTTTTGCGGATCACGGGATTCCCGACCCGATTTTTTCCAGCTTTGCCGGGATCTCGTTGCTTGAGGCGCCGGACGCCCGCTCGGACCTGACCCGCTTGGGCCGGATTTTCCGCCGACGGGCGTTGACGTAGGCCCGACATTGCCGCGCATACCCAGCCGCTTCGCGGGCGCCGCCATTGGCCTGAGCGCGGCCATGGGCGTATTGGCGGCCTATCTGCTGACGTTGGCGCCGGGGGTGGTGTGGGCGGGCGCGGGCATCGACAGCGGAGATCTTGCCGCGGCGGCAGCGGTGGGCGGCGTGCCGCATCCCACCGGCTATCCGACCGTGATGCTGCTGGGCCTGGCGGTGCGGGCGATTCCACTGGGCGACCTGGCGCTGCGACTGAACGTGCTGACCGCGCTGGCGGCGGCCGGGTCGCTGGTTCCGCTGGGGCTGCTGGCCGCCAGGCTGCGGTCACGGCCGGGATTGCCGACGCCCCTGCCTGCGGCGGCTTCGGCGGCGGCCGTGCTGACCATCTACGGATTGGCGCCGCTGGTCTGGGCAAACGCGATCGTCACCGAGGTCTACGCGCTGGCCAGCCTGCTGCTGTGGAGCGCGATTTATACAGCGGCTCGCGCGCGAGCCAGCGCCCGCGCTGCAAGCGACGCGACGCGGTGGCCGTTGGTGTCCGGGGTGTTGCTGGGCCTGGGCATAGGCGCTCACCTCACGGTGGCCCTGGCCGCCCCGGCGCTGGCGGCGATCCTTCTGCAAGGGCGCTGGCGCTCCCGAACGTCCGGTCGGCGGGCGGCGCTGGCGGTCGCGGGCCTTGTCGCGGGCTGCTCGGTGTTTGCCTACCTGCCGATCGCGGCGTCGCTGGATCCACCGATCAACTGGGGCGACCCGTCGAACCTGGAGCGGTTCTGGTCGGTGGTCAGCGGCGAGATCTACCGTTCCCGCCTGGGCGGCAGCGACCCGGGCGTCATCGCAGGCAAGGCGGCCTGGCTGCTTGGCGAACCGGTGCGCCAGCTGACGTGGCTTCTGCTGCCGCTGCTGGCGGTTGGCGGCGCCTCCCTGACCCGACGGCACGGACGGGCCGCGCTGGCGACGGGATGGATCGCGATGAGCGCCCTGGTTGTCAGCACCCTCTACAGCTCGCGCGACGACGAAGTCTTCATCCTGCCCGCCCTGGCGGTGTTCGCGTTGTGGTCGGCGGTCGGGGTCGGCGAAGTCGGACGATGGGCGTCGACGCCGCGCGGTCGCGCACGCCGACTGTTCACGGCGACCCTCCCGGCGCTGCTGATCGCCACGGCGGTCATCCGCGGTGCGGACGTCGCCCCTGAAGTCTCCATGCGCGATGCCACGCACGCCGCGGCCTTCGCTTTTGCGGCGCTCGCGCAGGCCGACCCCGGCACCGTGATCCTTACCCAAGACGACCGTGCGACGTTTCCGCTGTGGTACGAGCGTCATGCGCCGGACGGGCGGTCTGACGCGACGATCGTCGACATGAGACTGTGGCAGTTCGCCTGGTACCGGGAATCGCTTGGTCGGCGTTACGGCCTACCAACGACGGCACCGCCAGACCAGCTGCTGGCCTCCGGAACCTGGCCGTCGAGCCGGCCGCTCTGGGCCGTGGACATCGAGGTGCACGGCGACAGGTCGGTTGACGTGCTGGCGACCGTCCGGACGCTTTACGAGCCGTGAACCGCTGGCTTACGGCCGGGATGGCCGCCTCGCTGGTCGTGCTTCTGGTGGCTGCGGCGCTCTGGCCATCGGCGCCTCCGCCGGCAAGGGCGCAGACGGCGCCGGACGTGCGGCTACGCGAAACCGCGGCGCCGGCATCGCAGTCTCCCGGCGAGGCAGCGGTCGCGACGCGGCTGACGCTGCGGCTCTCCAGCGCAACGCTTGAGGAGGACCGGCGCGCCCTGGCTGATGGCGCGGACCTGACGCTGCTGGCCCAACCCACGTACGTGGCGCTGCCCACGGCCGGGCCGAACCTGGTGCGCATCTCACCGGCGATCACGATCACGGCGCGCGACGCCGGCAGCCGGAACGTCGAACTTTCGCCGACGGCTCGACTTACGTTCAGCCAGCCGGGCGCCGCATCCGCCGGCATCTACCGGCTTGACGGCGACGCCTGGCGGGCGGTCCAAGTGGTCGCGCTGGGCCAAGCGCTGGTGGTGCAGCCGGTCGGGCCGGGCACCTACGCCCTTTTCGCCGGGTTGCCGCCGGATTGGCCCCTGCGGCACGACGTGTTGACAGCGCTGGCGCTAAACGCCGCGCGGCTCGTCACGGACGATCTGCTGACGGGTCCCTGAGGTTTTCGGCCATTTAGTCGCGGGCGGGCTAAGGTAGCGGGGTATCCGGCGGCGGCGCGCCGGGGTGCAGGCGCGCGGAGGAGTGACGGGATGTCGAAGACGATTGCGGTGATCGGCGCGCTGGATACGAAGGGCGACGAGTTCGCCTTCGTGCGGGGTGAGATCGAGCGTCGGGGTCACCGGGCGCTGGTGATCGACAGCGGGGTGATCGGCGAGCCCGGATTCGAGCCCGACGTTTCGGCCGCGGAGGTCGCCGCGGCGGGCGGCACCGGCCTGGCGGCGTTGCGGGCACAGGGCGACCGGGGCACGGCGATTGGCGTGATGGCTCGGGGCGGGGCCGAGATCGTGCGCCGGCTGCACGCGGAGGGCCGGATTGACGGGGTGCTGAGCATGGGCGGCAGCGCCGGCACGGCGGTGGGCACGGCGGCGATGCGGGCGTTGCCGGTGGGCGTGCCGAAGGTGATGGTGAGCACGTTGGCCTCGGGCGACACGAGCGGCTACGTGGACACCAAGGACGTGGTGATGGTGCCCTCGATCGTGGACGTGGCGGGGGTGAACCGGATCAGCGCGCGCATCTACGCGAACGCGGTGGGCGCGGTGACGGGCATGGTGGCAACGGCCGCCCCGGAGATCGAGGACAAGCCGCTGATCGCGGCCTCGATGTTCGGCAACACGACGCCGGCGGTGGAGCGCTGCCGCGAGCGGCTGGACGCGCTGGGCTACGAGGTGCTGGTGTTTCACGCCACGGGCACGGGCGGCCGCACGATGGAAGA
>DAOUJT010000024.1:0-7004 GCA_034422315.1 Chloroflexota bacterium
CGGGGCGGGAACGGGATGCGACTGAGGGTGAGCAGGGAGCGAAGCAGGCGGAGTAGCAGACGGATTGGGATCAGGGGAGTGGACGACCCGGCGGGGAGGGTCGATTCGGGCGCCGGGGACGGGGAAGTGGGGATCAGGGGGGACCTCCAGGTGAGGGTTGCACGCGGTCTCCCGCTAGTGTACACTTGCTGCATACGAGGGGCAAGTTTCAGGGCGAAGTCGGGGTATCAGCGACGCGGGGGCCAGTGAGTCGGCGGGCCGACGACGCCTGGCATCCGGGTGCCGGGCGCGTGGTGCATGGGAGCGACGTGGAGCGCCGGGTCGACTGGGTGGGGGGCGATGCAGGCGGGGGGTGGGAGTCAGCGCAGGGTGGGTAGGGCGTTTTCGGCGGCGGGCGCCGGGGATTGCAGGAGGCGGATCAAGGCGGAGCCGGTGATGGCGGCGTGGAGCGTGGCGCCCACAAAGCCGGTTGTGATGGTGAATGTCAGACCGGGTTCTTGGCCGAGGCCGTCACTGACGATCGAGAGCGCCACGGCGGCTATGAGTCCACCCACGACGGTGCCGGCGACCATGCCGAGACAGCTCGCCGGCACCCACCAGAAGGCCCGGAGCACCTGCCGCCGCAGGACCAGCCACTGAAGCGTTCCGAGCAGGATTCCGACTCCGAGCGCGGTCAGAAGAAGCGTGGCTACGAATACTCCGTGGACCCCAAATGCCGCAAAGACGCTCGCATTCACGTAGGTGCTGGCAAACGAACCGAGAACTCCGCCGACACCGCCGGCCACGATCCACCAGCCGGGCTGGGCGAGGCGCCGACGTAACACGAACGCCTGCAGTACCGCCACAAAGACTCCGATCCCCGGGGCGCCCCTTAGCCAGGCGACGATGGCGAACGTGTCGAAAAGGACCAGGAAGACGAGCTCAGCCAGGGCCCAACCGCCGGTTGTGGCCGCGATCCAGGCGAGCCAGAGCGGCCAGTCGAAGTACCGACCGCGGTATGCCGACCGGGTGGGTGTTTGGGCGGGGTAATCGGAGATTCGTCGCCTCCCAGCGGCGATGGATCGTTGGCGTGCGGCCGTCGTGGCGGAGTCTAGGTTCTCGGCTTCGAAACCACTGGTTCGGCGGGCGGTCGAGGGGCTTGCAGGGGCCTGCGGGGATGCGTTGGTCGGGCGCGACGTTTGTCGGGTGGGTCAGGCGGCGTCGTCGCGGCGGTCGCGGTCGGGGCTGGTGGCGACGAGGCTCTGGACGACGCCTTCGAGGCGGGCCGTGCGCTCGGCGAGCGCCTGGACGTCCTAGCGCCGGTGCTGGTTGCGGGCGTGGATCTCGGCGCGCCGGGTGCGGCTTTCGGCCTGGATTTCGGCACGCAGGGCGCGATTGTCGGCTCGGAGTTCCGCTCGCAGGTCTTGGATCCGCGAGTTGACGTCCGTCCGATGGCTTTCGATTTCAGCACGGATCTCGGCGCGGAGGGCGCTGTTGTCGGCCTGGAGGGCTTGGTAGTCGGCGCGGGCGTCGCGCCAGAGCATGAAGAGCAGGCCGATCAGGATCAGGCCCAGCGTGAGGATGGGAACGAGTTCGGGGTTCATGGGGCGGCTCCGAGGGTCCAAGGGGAAGGTCTGCAAGGACACGGCCCGCCCGAGACCGAGGCTAGCACGGGCGGTGGCTCGGCATTCCCCAGTTGCCTGGGAGCGTTGCTAGACTTCGCGCCGGATCCGGCTGGGCGGAGCGGTCCTTGGAATACCTTTCAGTGATGCGTTGCGTTCGCGGCGTCCTGGCGGTGTTTGTTGCGGCGATTGCAGCATTTGGGCTGGCGACGCCCGCACTGGCGCAGTGGCCGACGACCTGCGTTGATCTCAATGACATCGTTGAGACGCATCTGGGCAATGACGGCAATGTCGGCATCTACCAGCGAGTGTTTGGCGGCCAGGCCGAGCAGGGATGTCAGAACGATCATCGGGACGATGTGCGCGGGGTGTTCGGCTGGGCCTTTGACCAAACGGCGCAATCAGCCGGTTCGGAAACGCAGGATTTAGCCTGGCCGACCGATTGCGTGGAACTCAACGACATCGTTGAGAACCACCTTGGCAACCAGGGCAATGTCGGGATCTATCAGCGCACGTTCGGCGCGCAGGCGGAAGGGGCCTGCCGGAACGATCATCGGGACGATGTGCGCGGGGTGTTCGGCTGGGCGTTCGGCGGAGCTACGGTCAGCATCACCGGGCTGCCGCTGTCTGCGGACGAAATGGTTGCGCGCAATCAGGGTGCCGTCCGCTACATCCACACTGGGAACGTGTGCGGCAGCGGAGCGGTCGTAACCCAGGACGGCTATGTGGTGACGAACCGGCACGTGGTGGAAGACACAAGCACGGTACAGGTCGGGACGCACCAGGGCCAGGAGGAACAGGCGCAGGTCGTGGCTAGGCACTCCGACCTTGATTTAGCATTGCTCAAGCTCTCGAGCGGCGGTCCACATCCGTTCGTGGCCTTTGACCACTCAGCAGATCTGCGGCTGGGTGAGGACCTCGTGATTCTCGGCTATCCACTCTGCCTCCAGACCCTCACAATCACCCGTGGCGTCCTCTCCGCCCGCCACCCTCAAGTCTTCCAGACCGACGCTACGGCCAATCCCGGCCATAGCGGAAGCCCAGGCTTCAATTCACGCGGCGGCGTCATCGGCGTGGTGACCTCAAAATGGGGCGAGAACGTCGAAAACACCAACTTCCTGATCGAAAGCGACGTCGTACGACCGGTTATTGACGACTGGATCATCCGCCACCGGGCCGGCATCCTTCCGTCCCCCACTTCCCCACCAGCGTCACAGGCGCCCGCTTCAAGCGGTCCGGCACCTTCGATCCAACCTGACTACGACCGTGTCCGACAGGTAGCTGTCGCCCGAGGCGCACCGGAAGGTCAAGCGGACGGCATTGCCGCTTCCGTCATTCAGCGTGGCACTGTGGACGCTTTCCTTCGTGGAGTCGATGACGGCGTGGAGTACGGGAGCTACGATTGCCGGTGGCAAAGCGCCCAATGTCCGCTGGCACCTCAGAAACCGGATCATCCAGAGTACGACCGTATCCGACAGGTAGCTATTGCCCGAGGAGCGCCGGAGAGTCAGGCGGATGACATTGCCATCTCCGTCATCCAGCGCGGTGCCGTGGATGCGTTCCTTCGTGGAATCGATGACGGAGTGCAATATGGGCGTTACCACTGTCAATGGCAAAGTGCGCAATGCCCACTTTCGCCTCGGAAACCGTTGCCTCCCCCGTCTGATATATCAGGCAGAGGAGAAATGGTTTCGGACTTTCGGCAGATTGATGCCGGAAATTATGTGGCGACCATCACATGGTCCGACAATGGGTGGATCTCTCGGGCTATTGGCTGCTTCCCGCAGTACTTTCAAGCCTATCTCTACGATTTGAGCGGTCAGTCAATTGACCTGTCCGGCTGGCGCTATGGTTGTTCCGGTGCCTCACGAGCGTCCTTCACAGTGGTTGGGGACGGCTTGGATATCTACGTCTCAGTCACAACAGCACATGAGCGCGCGCAGTGGACCGTGTCATTCCAGCGCGTCAGTCAGTAACTATGAACGCGCGGCTGCCCAGTCCTTGGCAGTTCGCGCTGCGTTAGCCCCAGAATCTATACAGGCAAGGCACACCGTTGCAAGACCACCGCACGGTGGGTACACAGCTCACCCGCCAGATCTGCTTGGGGCACCGGGATTCGAACTGGGATGCGAGATCAGGCTAGAAAATTGTCTGCTTAGTTCTACGCGCTGCCGGCGTCGCCGGATTACGTGGAGCGGTTCGGCGAGGAACTGACGATTCCGGGTCCGCGGGTGCCGCTGACGAAGGATCCGACGCTGTTCCGACAGGGGGCGGCGCTGGGGGCGGATCTTATTCGGTTGCATACCTACGGTGAGCGGTTTTCGGAACCGGGCCGTCACGTCGCTTTGCAGGGCTCGGCGCGCTGCACGCGGGCGGTGGGCGAGACCACGGCGGACTATCCCGAGGGCTTCGAGTACGACGAAAGCAAGCAGACGCTGCGGGTGGGCGCCGGGGAGTTCGGGCCGGTGCGGTCGGCGGTGTGGGAGTTCTCGGTTTCGGGGTTCCAGGTGGTGAAGTCGTGGCTGGGCTACCGGATGCGGGAAGGCTCGGGACGGCGATCGTCGCAACTGGACGACATCCGTCCGACGCGATGGACCGCTCAGTTCACTCGCGAACTGCTGGAACTGCTGTGGGTGCTGGAGGCGACGGTGGAGCGGTGGCCGGCATTGGCGGAACTGCTGGATGCGGTGGTGGCGGGGGATTGTTTTGGGGCGGAGGAGTTGCCGGCGCCGGAGGCGTGGGAGCGAGAGGCGCCGAGGGTGAGGCGCGGGGCCGGGCAGGGTAGGGCGTATGCACAGAAAGGACTCGGATAGGTATGGCCTCCCAACACGCTGACTGAACGGTAAAGCTGCTCGTTTGCCCAGTTCGTCAGCATGCGTGCCTATTGGGCCGCCACATCAGCGTCGGATGACGCACTCAACAGGCTAGGCGGAAGGCTGGCTGTTGGGAGCATCCGCTTCCTCGGAATCGCTCGAGGAGGCGTCGTTATTGGGATCGACACCTGTCTCCGCCTCGCTCGGCTCTCCGCCAGAAGCTGCCTCAGAACGGCTGCTGCCACTGTCGGTTGTGACCCCATGGACGTCTCCTTCCTCGCTAGCCGGAGCATTCTGTGTATATGCGGTCCGGCCTGCAAACGTGAACGGCTGGTTCGTGGCTGGTGTACCCACGATTACCGACCAATGCTCCGCGATTTTCAACTCTTGATCAGTCATCTTCCTGACATTGGTGAATACTCTGGCTGCTTCTCGCTCATCGATGACCGAACCGTGAGACGGGTACTCTCGCACGAGACGATCGAGCCCACCAGCTTGCAAGTGCTCCGAACCGAGGCGCTGTCCGTAATCCAATGCTGTGCGCATAGCCCGCTCGGCCTCTCCGAGCCGTCCAGGATCAATCTGGGCCGCGATCGGCTCGAAGATCCTGCCAGCGAGATTGCTGGCAATCTCCGAGGCGGTGCGGGTCGAAATGCCTGATGCGACAAGTTTGACCACATAGCTCGCAAAAGCAGTCTCAACTAACTCGGTGACGACTTGGACAGCCTGGAAAATCTCGAGCCCAGAGGACAGTCCATACATCTCATCGGGCTTTCGAACCTGAACGTCCAGAGGTCCGAGTTCACCCCTGGGGCCGAACGCCAGTTCGGTCGCACCTACGGCCACAAGGGAGCCGGCGCTCTTGCAGTTGCCGGCTATGAGCAGGCGAGTCTCCCGAAAGCAGGAGCGCAAGCACTCAATGAGCCTGTACGCAGCATGTGCATCACCACCAAACGTCGTGAGGAAGACCGATGCCCCCTTCTGCGGGTCCGCGAGCCGCTCAACCTCGCCTCGCATCGTGTCAACAGCGGCAGCATCTATTGAGCCACTGAACACGAACAGCTCGCGTCCCGCTGGACCATCGATGTAGTCCTGGAGGAGCTTGAGGAAGTCGTCATCCATCAGTGATGCACCTGTCGAGCGCTGAGCGCAAGTACAGCCGTCGAAAGTAGCCGAAATGGCCCATTCTTGGCAGCAGATGAGGCACCACTGACCAGTGGAGCCGCCTCATTCACTTGTCCGAGCCATTCCATGACCTCCAAAATCGCTCTCTGCCCGAGCTTCGTTTTCGTATCGAGTACAAGTCTACGCCTATCGGCAGCCTCTCGCAACCGATCTATTAGTTTCAGTTGCCGATACTCCGCCGAAGCCGTTTCGGCGCTCACTGATCCTATTGACGTCTACCAGCGAGTCAATGGGGAGCGGATTATGCTCGCCGACGATAGTTGGGGCAACCGATTCTTAGCTTGACACAGGTGACTCGAAGGGTGGGGCGTAGGGTCAGGGGTGGGTGCGTTGGGTGTCTCGGAAGCGGGTTTCGTGGCGCCAGAGGATGTCGTGCCAGTCGGGGCGTCGGGGTTGGACGCGGTGTTCGGTGATGAGGTGCCAGACGACTTGCTCGAGGGTGATGCGGCGGGTTGGGAGATGGAGTCTTGCGAATGGTCTTGGGAGCGTGTAGTGGTGGGGCGTGGCGTGCACGTGCAGGTGGCAGCGGGGATATTGAGCCGGGGCGTTTCGGTTGTACTCGTACTCGAAGAGCGGCTTCGGGTCGTCCAGATCGCGGCCGGCCTGATAGCGATAGGCCGCGCGCAGCGTTTGGAGGCGCGGCGGGCCGCCATTGGGGGTGCGATACACACGCAGGGTCATCTGAACGTTGAGGAACATCCCGTTCCTGAGTGGTACCGGTCGGCCGCGGCGAGATGATGCGGATACGCCATGGCCAACAATCAGCACATCCGAGTCCGCACGAAGCCAAACGTCACCAAGTTCGGCGGCCGCGACGAGCTTGTAGACCTCGCGGATGCGGCGGAGGAAGTCCTGGGCGACTCGCCGGCTGCTAGGCCTCGGTTGGTTCGGCAACGAGGTCGGCGAGGAAGCAGAGCGAATTGAACACGGAGTCGCCATGGTATCGCTCGGGCGGATCCTGGAAGATGCGGAGAAACTCGTCAGCCGTCAGGCCGAAGAGCCGCCGCGCTTCTCGGTCGAGTTCCGCCCAGACCTCTGCGTGCGACACGACAACAACCTCGTCTTGTTCCGGCAGCGAATCGGGCCGCTTGTCGACGGTTGTTGCCATTGGGTGTGCCTCGCTTCAGCCAGGTCCAGCGTAGCGCGGGACGTAGAGTGCGGACCCCAGCAGCGAGCCTTGACCACAGGATCGACCTCGCGGATGCGGTGAAGGAAGTCGCTGGCAGCCCGGCGGTCGCTATAGGTCGATGGGCTCGGCAATCAGGTCAGCGACGTGACACAGCGACCTGAAGGCCAGGTCGCCGTGGTACTGCTCCGGCGGATTCCGGAATATGCGTAGAAACTCGTCGGCCGTCAGGCCGTAGAGTCGCCGCGCCTCCTGGTCCAGTTCCGCCCAAACCTCTTC
>DAOUJT010000025.1:0-26504 GCA_034422315.1 Chloroflexota bacterium
GGGGGCACGTAGGCCACCGGGGCGGCCTGGGCGTCGGCCGTCTGGGGTTGGGCTGTCCCGGCCGGCCGCTGGTCCGAGACAGGCTGCGGCGCCTCGGGGCCGGGCGCTGGCACAAGCGCGCGAACCCGTCGCGCGCTCTGCTCCACGATCAGCAGGCTTCCGTCAAGGGTCGGCGTAATGTCGAGCGGCAGCGTCAATCGTGATTCCAGCGCCGGCCCGCCCGACTCCGCGCGGCCGCCGATCAGCCCGGCCACTGTTTGGATGGTTCCGTCCGGGTGAATGCGGCGGATCCCCCGGTTGTTCCAGTCGGCAATGAAAACCGCGCCACTGGCGTCAACGACCACGCTCTGAGGACCGTGGAGTTCAGCTGCGGTGGCCAGCCCACCGTCACCGGCCCCTCCGGGCAGGCCGATCCCGGCAATGGTGTCAATCATGCCGCTGGTGGAAACCCTCCGAATCCGATTGCCGGCCAACTCGGCAATCAGCAGGTTCCCTGCACCGTCAACATCCACGTCCACCGGCTGGTTGAGCGTTGCGGAGAGCGCGGGTCCCCCGTCGCCTTCGCTTCCCGGCGAGCCTGTCCCGGCCACCGTGGTCACGTTGCCGCGGGTATCGATTCGGCGCACCCGATTGGCTGCCCGTTCCGCGATGAAGAGGTTGCCGTCGCCGTCAATCGCCATGCCTTCATTGCCCGCGGTCCGGGCAAAGGCCGCCGGGCCGCCGTCGCCTTCGAGTCCCGCGTGGCCGTCACCGAGAATGGTGGATACCAGCCCCGACGGATCAATTCGGCGCACCCGATCGAGTTCGGCCACGAAGAGTGCGCCGGCTTGATCGACCAGCAAGCGAGTCGGGTCGGTAAAGTCTGCGGCCAGCGCGTGCCCGCCGTCGCCGCCATATCCGCGCGTGCCGGTACCCGCCAGCGCCTCGATGATCCCGTCAGTCCGGATCCGGCGAATGCGACTGGCGCTGGGATCGGAAACATAGATCAATCCATCGGAACCGACCGCCACACCGCCGACACTGCGGAATTGCGCCGCCGCCGCCGGGCCGCCGTCGCCGCCGTCGCCGATCTCGCCGGTACCCGCAAAGTCCGACATCAGCGCCGGCAGGCGCACGGGCGGCGGCAGCGGCTGTGGCGTGGGCGCCAGGTAGGGCGGCGGAGTTCGCGTAGCGTCGGAATCGGCGGTCGGCGACGACTCCGCGCCGAAGCCGCCAATCTCGCAGGCCGTGGTCGCGCTGGCCGCGGCCAGGACGCTCAACGCGCGGCGACGGGAAACCGAGCCGGTACCCCAGCTAGCTCGCATCGCCACGCATCACGATCAGCAGCGTTCGCAGGAGAATGCGCAAATCGAAGAGCAGAGACCAATTTTCAACGTAATACAAGTCGTAGCGGGTGCGCTCCGCAATCGACGAGTCGCCGCGCATGCCGTTCACCTGCGCCCATCCCGTCACCCCTGCGCGCTCGCGGTGCCGGACCATGTACCGCGAGAATTCGCCGCGGAACCTCGTCACATAGTCGGGCTGCTCGGGGCGCGGCCCAACCAGGCTCATGTCGCCGCGGATTACGTTCAGGAGTTGGGGCAATTCGTCAATCCAGTAGCGCCGAAGCAACCGCCCGACGCGTGTCTGCCGAGGATCGTTGGCAACGGTCCAGGTCTGCCCGTACTCGTCGGCTCCACTCACCATGGTGCGGAACTTGACGATCGGGAAGGGCCGTCCGTCGCGACCAACGCGCGTCTGCACGTAAAAAGCCGGTCCCCTGGAGTCTAGCTTGATGAAGAGAGCGATGAGGAGCATCGGTGCTGACGCCAACACCAACACGATGGACGCAACCACCAAATCGAGCGTGCGCTTCGTGAAGCGACTGAGCCCTCGCAGGCGCACTTCGTTCACCGCAATCAGCGGAAGACCCCGGACACCGCCTTCAACCACTGGTGACACCATCAACTGAAAGAGATCGGGTAACAGCCAGACATCCGCGTACGACGCCTCGACATCGGCCAGGATCGCCAGCAGATCGTCGTGGGACAACGATGGAATGGCCACGACAACCTTGTCGATCTCATGCTCCGCGATCAGGTCCGAAAGTGCGACGGATGTACCCAGAACCGGATACTCCAGATCGCCGATGGCTACGCGCGACTCGAAGTCGTCGACGAATCCGGCGAGCTGATAGCGGCGGCTGGGATCTCGCAGCAGACGTCCGCCAACCTCGCGGCCTTCGGCCCCGGCGCCGATCACCAGCATACGCTGGACGCCAATGCCGCGTTGAGCCAGCAGGCGCAGTACCGTGGCCAGCAACGACCGGCCCAGGGCGACGAATATGATCCCGAGCAGCCAGGCGAGCGGCATGACGTTCCGCACCGGTTCCAGGCGGTCGGTAAAGATAAAGAGGGTGGCCGCGACGGCCAGCAGCACCCCAATCGTCACCATCCCCGCGCCGCGCGCCACCCGATCCACCGGCCCGGCGGTGCGGAAACGTGAGTACATGCCCAGCGTGAGACCGCCAACGACCGTGGAAAGGGCAAACGCAACGGTGACCGGCGCCAGAAACAGGAACCGATTGGGGGCCGTTCCCTCGAACCAGCCGAACCGATAACGCATGTAGTAGGCCGCAATCAGCGCCAGCCCGACGGCGACCACGTCCGCCCCGAGCGAAAACGAGGAGACCAGGCCGCCCCAGTTGCGCCGCGTCCAGATCGTCATTGGGCGCCGTCCGTCCCTCCTGGCCGCCAGGCGGCGAGTGCCCGCAGCACACCGCCACAGCCCAGGATCAGGATTCCCGCCAGCACCACGGCACGCAACGGCCACGGGTCCCGATCGTGGTGTTTCGTGTAGTAGCGCCACATTGCTCGGTAGAACTCGAACCTCGTTCGGAGCGGACGCTGCCGCGACGACTGCCGCTTGTGGTGCCATACGCGCGCTTCTGGCACATAGAGCGTGCGCCAG
The DNA here is from genome assembly GCA_034422315.1 of Chloroflexota bacterium. Classification (GTDB taxonomy): domain Bacteria; phylum Chloroflexota; class UBA11872; order UBA11872; family UBA11872; genus UBA11872. Next base: position 2,950 of record DAOUJT010000025.1, read on the forward strand.
CCACCGTTGGCCATTCGGCGTTGCAGATCCAAGTCATCACCGTACATAAAAAACCCCGGATCGAACCCGCCAACAGCCTCAAAAGCCCGCCGGCGAACCATCAGGCAGGCGCCGGAAACGGCGTCGATCTCGGTCACGCATGTGCCGGCGGGTTCATCGGGGTTGTAGGGCCTGGAAATGCCTCGACGGAGAAGGCGCGACGATCCAAGGAAACGGTGCACGGCGCTTGCCGGGCGCGGAAAGTGCCGGCGGCCGGCGGGGTCCGGGCTTCCGTCGGACAACGTCAGCCGCGGCCCCACGGCGGCGGCGTACGGACGCCGCGCGAACTCCTCGGCCAGCACGGCAATGGACTCGGGGTCGGGCTCGGTATCGGGATTCAGGAACAGGATCAGCGGTGCGCTGGTGGCGGCGGCCCCCATGTTATTGGCGCCCCCGAAGCCGAGGGCCGGCGACCCGCGGATTGCTCGCACGTCGCCGCGGGCCAGCAGCATTGGCCAGGTGTCGTCGCCAAAACCGTTGTCCACGACAACAACCTCCATCTTCAGCGCACCGCCGGCCGCTGCCAGGCGATCGAGACAGCGTTCCAGCAGGTCGCGGACATTGAAGGTGGTAATGATGACCGCCACGTCGGCGGAGGCGGCGTTCATCTCCGCCACCGACGGGATACGCCAGCGACGAATCCGCTCATCTTGGCAATGTCCCCAACGATCCGTAGTACCGGCGTCAGCGCACCGCCCGCTACCGGGTTGACGCCAGCCGTCTGGCGGATCATGGCCGGGGCACGGCGCAGGGAACGGCCCAGATACGCGCCGGCGAGAGCAACCAGCAGTATTCGGGCAGCGGGCGACGGATACTGCAGCAGCGCCCAACCCAGTCCGTAGGCCCCATAACGCATCACGTGGCGCGGCGCCAGCATCCCCGCGTGACCATCGCCGGCCGCGTACAGGAAATACTGGCGGAAGAAAGCTCCAACGCTGGAGCGGGGGCGAATGCCAACATCCGCACCCGGGGCATGGCGAAACCAGCCGCCGCCGCGCCAGATCGCGCGGTCCAGCCACAGATCCTCGCCATGGGCCAGCCACTCCGGATAGCCGCCAACGCGCTCCAGCCATTCGCGGCGGAACAGCGCCGATCCGCTGCTGGGCGGATAGCGCGCTGGGTCGATCTCCTCCGCCAGCGGCAGCGCCACCGCGCCCAAGGCCGCCTCGAACGTCGTCTGTGGCGCCGCCAGAATGTACCCGTACGATCCGGCGGCCAGTGGCTCGTCCTGCACGGCCGCGACCAGAGACCTCAGCCACTCGGGCGATCGCCTGAGTCCCGCGTCGGTCACCGCCACCAATGGCGCCTCGGTAGCGGCGATGGCCCGATTGCGTCCGGCGGATATGTTCGTGCCGGGGGCGCGAAACAGCTTGAATCGTGAATCGCCTTCAGCCGCGGCGGACAGCGCCTCAAAGGTCCCGTCGTCAGATCCGCCGTCCACAATCACGACTTCGTCGGCCGCGAGCGACTGTTCCCTTAAACTTGCCACCAGCGAGGCCGCGTCGGCCGCTTCGTTCTTCACGGTCGCGCAGACCGCGACGCTCACAGCGCCGCTCCGGCCGCCGCCGGCTCATGCAAGCCGGCATACGCGTCCAGCACCTGCTGACCCACGACAGCGGCGTCGTGTTCGCTCTTGACGAACGCGAATCCGGCCTCCGCCGCCTGCGCGCAGACCGCTGGGTCTGTGGCCAGGGTCGTGACCGCCTCCGCGAATTCGTCCGGTCCGCTCGGCAACGCCACGCCGATACCGTCGCGTGTCGGCAGTCCAACGTATCCCTGCGCTCGGGCCACCACTGGCCGACCCGCCGCCAGGGCCGACAGGACTTTGTACGGCGCGCCGGCTGCGACCGACGTTGGGGAAACGGCAAGCCAGCTACGCGCATACTCCCGGTCGATGTCGTCCACGGTCCCCCCCAGGGTGGATCCCACGGGAGCGATCGGGTGAAGACCCTCCGACCGTGGCCCAACGACCCGGAGTTCAGCTGACGGAATCCGTCGCGCAACGGCTGGCCAGACCCGACCAAAGAGCCACTCGGCCGCCATGATGTTCGGGCGGTAGGCAAAGTTCGCGGCAAAGAGAACGCACGGATGCGCCGTCCGGCCGTCCGTACCCGGCGTGACCTTCCCGGCCCGCACCGGATGAGGGATATGCGTCGGCGCCTTGGCGCCCAATGCGGTCAGGCCCGCCCTGTCGTCGGGCGACGACGCAACGGCCAGATCCACCGTCTGCGCGATCCAGGCTTCCACCCGGCGCAGCAGACCCGCCTGTCGGCGGGCCCACAAGGCGCGCGGACTCGCGCTCGTCCCCGCCAGCATCCGCTGCAGCATCCACTCGATGTTGTGGGCGTCGTAAACCACCAGCGGTCGTCGGTCGGCGTGCGGACTCGCGGTCCAGGCGTCGCGAACCAGCGGCGCCAGTTGCGCCTGGGCCACGTGCATGGCCTGATACTCGCCGCCGCTCAGGAGCAACTGGACACGCCCGCGCAGGATGCGGGACCCGTGGCGAATCAGCAGGTCCGGAACGCCCCCGCGCCATCCGCCCCGCAGTCGCCGCCATAGCTTCGGCGGCGCGGCGCGTACTTGAATGACCCGGCCCATGCACGCAGGCGCTGGTACCGGCGGCGCCCCGGGCCGATCCAGCGTCACCAGGTCCACCCGGTGCTCGCTGGCCAGCGCTTCCAGCAGCAGGCCGTTTCGAATCGCCGCGCCGTGCGTTGCCGGCCACGGTGGCGTCGACGTGATCGCCAGGATGTTCACGCGTGGGCCTCGTATACCGCCAGGGTGTCGCGTGCCGTTCGCTCCCAGCTGAACTCCGCGGCCCGGGCGCGGCCTCGAGCGCCCAACGCGGCACGCAGCCCCTCGTCGTCGGCCAGTTGATCGATGGCCGCGGTCAAACCCTCGACGTCGTTGGGCTCCAGCAGCAGCGCGTCCTCGCCAACCACCTCCGGCACGGTGCCCACCTTGGCCGCGATCACGGGCGTCCCGCAGGCCATGGCCTCCACCGCTGGCAAGCCGAATCCCTCGTCGAGCGACGGCATAAGCACGAAGTGCGCCTGGCTCAGGAGACCAACGAGCATTTCGTCGCTCACGCGCCCGAGGAACCGCACGCCGTCGGTTCGCGGTTCGGTCCGCACGGCGCGCACAATCTCCGCCCCTCGGTAGCCAAGCGCCCCCGCAACCAGGAGCGTTCCCTGCTGAGCAAACCTTGACGCGCCAAAGGCCCGTGCCGCCAGCTCCACGTTCTTGCGCGGCTGAATCGTCCCAACCATCAGCGCAAACGGTTCCGGCCAGACCCGACGGTCGCACGCGTCGTCGGCCGACGACAGCCCTGGCGCGTTTGGAATGACTGTGAGGCGAGCTTCATCCACCAGGTCGCGTTCCAGGATCGCCGCGCGCACGTGTTCGGAAAGAACGATCACAGCTCGGGCCCGCCCCCAACTCCGAACGGCCCCTGCATAGTGCCGCCGACTTGCCGCGGCGTGGGTTTCCGGATGTGTGAGAAACGAAATGTCGTGAACGGTTACGACGGCGGAGGCGTTGACGCCGTGTGGAATCCCATGATCCGGATAGTGCGCCAGGTCCGTCGCCCGTAAAGCCCGTGGCAGCAGGTAACGCTCAAGCCGTCCACGCACTGGCGCAAAGACCGGGCGTGGGCGGAGCGAAGGCCGGCTCGGGAGCCCACCGCGCCGGTCCACCAGCAGCTCGATGTCGACGCCATCCTGCGGCAGCGCGGCCAGCGCCTCCTGCAACCGCCAGATATACCGGCCAATGCCCGCCCGGTCATGCCGCAGCATTCGCCCGTCCAGCGCCACCGTCCTCATGCGGGACTCAATGTGCTCCGCGACGCGCGAGCCACGACCAGGCCGACAAGCCCACCCACCAGAAACACCAGATGCGGAAAACTGACGATGTGATGATCGAACACACCGGCCACCGAGAACGCGGTCAGCGAGGCAATCAGCGGCCGCAACGCCGGATCTGCGGCGGCGGTCTTCACGGCCGCCAGGGCCGCGCCGCCGACCAGGGCCAGGTGCGTCAGCGCTGCAAACACGCCCGCGCGCTCCGCCAGCCACAGCCAGGCATTCGAAACCCCGGCAAAAACGTCCGGATGCGGCGCCTCGCCGTAGCCCACCCCCAGGAGCGGAAATCTGCTGATGACGCGGAACGCCTCCCGAATCTCGTCAAGTCGCAGCGCCGCCGAACGGTCCCCGCCCAGCAAGCCCTGGCGAATTCGTTCAAATGGTTCCACCGGCGCGGCCGCCACCGCCGCGCCCAGCACCGCCGCCGCCGCGGCCGCCAGGCGCGGTCGCACCAGCGCCAGCCATGCCAGCAGTCCGGCGGCGGCGGCAATCCAGCTTGCACGGGAAATGGTCAATGCCAGGGCCACTCCGATCAGCATTACGGCGGCCAGTCCCAGCGCGGTGCGCCGCTGGCCGCCGCCAATCCACGTCAACCCAAACGGCAGCGCCGCCGCCAGGGTGACGCCCAAGACGTTCGGATCGACCAGCAACCCCGTAGCTCGCGGCGTCACCTGGTCAGGCAGAAAACGCGCCACGCCCGTCGTCGGGTACCCGGCCGTTCCGAGCGATTCAAGAAACTGGATTCCCGCCGCCCCCGCCAGGTGCAGAACGATGGCGAGGCCAGCCTGCAGGGCGGCCGCCGCCGCGACCAGAGTGCCGAGGGTCCGCAGGGACCTCGTCCCTGCCCACGACACCGCAACCACCGGCGGAACCAGCGCATAGAACGACATTTTCACCGCCAGCTGCGCCGCCTCGCCGTCGCTCGACGCGCCGAAGGCCGCCGCGCCGGCCGCCAGGGGCAAAGTCAGCCCCAACGCCACCACGGCCAGGAGCCATCGAGGAATCAGGTTCCATTCGCCGCCTGGCGCCGATCGGCCCCGGATAGCTCCAATCGCGGCGCCGGCCACCGCCGCCGCCACAATCACGTCTAGAACCGGCGGCTGCACGCCAAACCGCTGCGGCGCCACCAGGAACGGAGCCAGCACGGCAACCGCCAGGGCCGTCATCAGGCCCCACGCCGGTCTCGCCAGGCCCAAGGCGACGCCCAGTGCCATCATCCCTCCGGCCAGCGCCGCCGCCGGCGTTCGAGCGCCCGCCAGCACGCCGGCCAGGACCGCGGCCGCGGCCAGCGCCCAGAATATCGTCAGCGGTGGGCCGGCGCTGGACAGCCTGGCGACGGTCACCGCATGTGCGCGTACGGACCCGGGCGGCGGCTACCCGTCGTCCGCGTCGGCGTCTCCGGCCTTGGCGGCCGCTTCACGCGCCTTCCAGGCCTCATAGGCGGCCTGATCCACCAACTCGCCGCCCTCAATGGTGTAGTCGCCGGTATAGGCCCGACTCGCATCGAACACCAGGTACAGGTTGATTGTTCGAAAGCTCTTGGCTCCAATGATGTCCTTGTTCGTCGTGTAGTGCGACGCCCCGTCGCCGGGCCCCTCGAACTCCGGGGACAGGTCGGCGTTCGGGTCCACGCGAACGTCGATGATCTCGTCCGCGTACTTGCTCTTGACGAAGAAATGCCATGCCGTGTCGACAGGCTCCTTCGATTCGCCGTCACCGCCGCCGAAGAGTCGCCGAAAAAACCCCATCGTTGTCCTCCACCTGCGTCAACGCTCGAGTAAGGCATCAATGTAAGCATCTGCCACGCGGCGTGAACGCTGGCGGCGCGACCGCTTGCTCCAGGCCCGGGGCAGATGCGCCAACGACGCCAGCTGGCCCGCCAGCGTGGCGCGCGCCGCTCGTCCCTGAATCGCGCGCAGCGCCGCAAGCGTCAGTTTAAGCTGCGCCCAGCCAATCCGCCACCAGCCGCGCCGCCACAGGAACCCGGGCATGTTCATCACCGCGACCAGTGGCCGATTGCGCGCCACCAGGTAGCTGGCGATCGGTCCGCCCGCTGTGGCGCTGAGACGGTGGCGCACCACCGCGTCCGGCACATAGCGGCATCGATGCCCCGCCATTTGCGCTCGCCAATCAAGGTCCACGTCTTCGCAGTACATCACCAGGTCTTCATCGAACACGCCAACGTCGTCGAACAGCTCGCGCCGATAGGCTGACGCCGCCGCGCAGGCGCCAAACACCTCGCACGACTCCCGATAGATTGGGCCGTCCGGCTGCCAGACCCCGCGATTGGCCGGCAGCCCATCGTGGCCGAAGGTGTCGCCGGCCGCGTGCAGGCGCGACGGATCGTCGTACAGCAGGATCCGCGAAGCCAGAAAGCTGGCGTCGGGCGCCGTCGCAAAGGCTTGGTCCAACGCCGCCAGCCATCCCGACTCTGGCACCGCGTCGTTGTTCAGCAGCGCAACGAACGTCCCGCTCGCGACCTCAATGCCTCGATTGAGCGCGGCGGCAAGTCCCCGCTGACTCGGAAGCTCCACCACTCGGTCGTTGGGTCGCTGTGAGCGCATCCAGGCCACCGTGTCGTCGTCCGAACCGTCGTCAACCACCACCACTTCGAAGTCCCGCAGCACTTGCCCGTCCAGCCCGCCCAGCGCCTCTTCCAGCAAGTGCCGCCCGTTCCAGGTCGGAATCAGGACCGACCAGCGCGGCGCGTTCGCGCCTCCGCTGACCGTCACCTACGCGGACATCTCTCGGATATGCGCCGTCAGGGCTTCGCCCCAGGGTCGTAGCGTCACCCCCACGGCTCGTGCCGTCTCGTTGGCAAGTTCGGCATTCGCCGGCACGGCCGCGGCGCGCGGAAACTCGCTGGCGCTGATCTCCTCCAGTTGGACGTCCCGGTGGTCAAGACCGGCGAGAAACGCCGCCGCCCAGCCATACCAACTGGTCGCTCCCTCATTGACCAGGTGGTGCACGCCAAACGCCTCGGTCTCCGCCAGCTCCAGGATCGCGGCTGCCAGGTCGCCGGCATTCGTCGGATTGGCCACTTGGTCGCCCACGTACCGCAGCGGACCGTCCAACGCATCCACGTTCGTCAGTCGACTCAGAAAATTACGTCCCCATCGGCTGTACAGCCAGCTCGTTCGCACCACGTACAGCCGCTCCAGGACCTGGCGGGCGGCCCGTTCGCCGTGCAGCTTCGTCCAGCCGTAGGCGCTCAATGGCGCGGCGTCGTCATACTCCAGGTAGGGACCGAGCTTCTTGCCGTCGAATACGTAGTTGGTACTCACGTACACCATCTGGGCGCCGGCGCGCTCGGCGGCTCGCGCCACGTGCCACGTCCCCACGGCGTTGATTCGATAGGCCTCCGCCCGATCGCGCTCGCAGTCGTCCACGTTCGTCGCCGCCGCCGCGTGAATGATCAGGCGCGGCGAGATCTCCCCGAGCAGTTGCTCTACCAACGACGCGTTCGTTATGTCGAGTTGTGACCGGTTCAGCGTGACGGTCGTCTGCGCGTCCAGCCGTCGGGCCAATTCAATTCCCAATTGACCGCCGGCGCCTGTCACCACCGTCGGGCCGGCCACCTTAGGACTCCGAATCGCCTGATCCCGAACCGGCGTACATCAACCCAACCGCAAACGCCGCCGTAACCACCGCCACTGCCACCAGGCCCGCGTATTGCGCCACGTCCAGCGCACGCCCGAGCGAAACCATGAAGACCAGCGCCGTGAGGACCGCCGCCAACACGAGAAACGCAATCACGGCGGGGCGGCGAAAAAATGTCAGTCGGGAGCGCAGAAAATCACCGTTCAGGCTGCGTATCCGGTGCGCGTACCCTGGAGGGCTATCATACCAGCGTGGCATTTCGGCCCTCGGCCGCTACACAAGGTTCCATTTACTCGATGCCGCCGACACTGCTTCCCGCCCATCGCGTGTTCATCTGGACCATCGGCTGCCAGATGAACCGCGCCGACGGCGAACGGATTCAGCGCGAACTCCAGCGTGCGGGGCACGCCTCCGCCGACACCCTGGCCGACGCTACCGCGGTCGTGGTCAACGGCTGCGCCGTGCGGGATAACGCCGACCGCAAGGTCTGGGGCATGTTGGGCATGCTCAAGGGTCTCAAGAAAACCAAGCCCCATCTCGTCGTCGGCCTTACCGGCTGCACCGTGCACGCCCACGAAGACGAACTGGCGCCCCACCTCGATCCCGTGGACGTGCTGTTCGACACCCTGAACGCCGAGCCCCTGCTCGCTCGGCTGGCCCGCTCCGCCCCCGCCGACGCGCCCGCCTACGAAGACGTCGAAGCCCAGCCTGCCCCCGGCGCCGGTGCCGTCTCCCGCTTCGTCAACGTCATCTACGGCTGCGACAAGCGCTGCACCTACTGCATCGTGCCGTTTCGCCGCGGCGCCCAGCGCAGCCGGCCCCTCGCCGAGATCCTCGACGAAGTCCGTCGCTTCCGCGACGAGGGCGCGCGCGAAATCATCCTGCTCGGCCAGATCGTCAACGCCTACGGCTTCGACCTTGACGGCACGGCCCTGCCCGATGTCCTCGAAGCCGTAGACCTCGTGGAAGGCATCGAGCGCATCCGCTTCACCACCGCCCACCCGCGCTACATGACCAGGTCGCTGGCGGAAGCCATGCGCGACATTCCCGGCGTCTGCGAGGAAATCAACCTGCCCGTGCAGTCTGGGGACGACTGGATCCTCAAGCGCATGGCGCGCGGCTACAGCGCCGGCTTCTACCGCGACACGATTGCCATGCTGCGCGCCACGGTGCCCGGTGCCGCGCTCACCACCGACGTCATCGTCGGCTTCTGCGGCGAGCGGGAGGAACATTTCCTCAACTCGCTCCAACTCGTCCGCGACCTGCGCTTTGATCAGGTCCACGTCGCCGCCTTCTCTCCCCGCAAGGGAACCGTTGCCGCCGAGTGGCCCGACGACGTTCCGCACGCCGAGAAGCTGCGACGCCTCCATCGCATCGAGCGCGACCAGACGGTCATCGCCGAGGACCTCAACCGCGCCTACCTCGGCCAGCTACCCGAGGTCTTGTTTGAGGAACTCACCCCGGGCAAGGGTGATCGCAACGAACCCCGCTGGCGCGGCCGCACCCGCACCAACAAGCTGGTATTCACCCCGGATCATCCTCGACTGGCGCCCGGCGCTACCCATGCGGTCCGGATCATGGCGGCCACGCCATGGTCGCTTCGGGGCGAGGTAACCGCCGACGCTCCAGTCTGACGCCCACGTGCGCCCACGGCAGCGGCGCGGCGCCTCCCGCCGCGCCTTTCTGACCGCGGCCGCTGTCGCCGGTCTCACCGCGGCCTGCGGAGAAGCCGATCCCTCCTCGATCGGCTTGGCGGCGCGACCGTATTGGGAGCCCGCCCTCACGGTCGCCACCGGCTCCCTGGACGTAGTGCGCACCCTGGAACTCAACATTCGCGAGCTGGGCGCCGGATCTCAAACGCCAAGGCAATTTGCGGCGGCTGCGCAGGCTCGGTTCGATGCCATCGGCAGCCTGGGCCAGGCCCTCGTCCCGCTCAGCCCACCGGCGTCGGCTGCTGCGGCCCACGGGCATCTCACCACCGCCGTGGACGCCCTGGTCGAGATCATCCCCACGCTGCGCGCCTACGAAGATCTCGAAGAACCCGAGCGCCTCGTCCACGTCATCACCCTGCAACGGCGTGCGCGATCCGCCATCGGCGCCTTCGCCCAGGCCATCGGGCCGGGCCGCACCAGGAACTGGCTGCTGGCCGCCATCGCCGATCTGGGAGAGTTTCAGTTCGATGTCGTCCGGGTCCCTATGCTGGCCGTACTGGTTGGCCCCTTCGACAGCGAGGCCGAAGCGCGGGCGCGGATCGGCCAGCGTCTTCCCGCGCTCCGCATGTCCCGCGTCTTCCGGCGCTGGGTCGAAGCCGGTCGCTTTCCCGCCCCGGATGAAGCCGACGCCGCGGCCCTCGAATGGCAGCTCGACGGCTTCGCAACCCGTATTGAAGACGTCGTCGATCTTTCCTTCACGCTCGCCGAAGTCAGGGCCCCCTCCGCCGGCCGCTGGACCGAGCGCGCCTGGCTCGCTCGTACCGAGTTCGACATCACCGCGCTCGCAGCCTCCGACCACGCCGAACTCGTGGTCGCCATCGCGCGCGATGGCGCCGTCGCGGCGTTTGGCGCCACCGGCGACTCGCGCTGGACGCGCAAGCTCAGGATCCCGCTGTCCCGCGCGGCCGTGGCCGGCAACGGCGAACTCATGGCCGCCCACGGATTTGATCTCCTGCTGCTCGATTCCGACGGCCAACCCATCTGGCGCTCGCCCGCCCGCCCCGACAACCAACTGCTCGAGGCCGTGGTCTTTGCGCCCGACGGCGAACGGCTGGTAGTGCGCTCCACCAATGCCAGCGACGTGGGTCACGTCTATGCCTTTGGTCACTCCGGCCAACTCTGGGGACCAACCCAGGCGTACATCAGTGCCGCCGACGTGGCCCTCAACCCGGACACGGGAACGGTGGCCGTCGCCTCCTCCAACAACCGGGGCGAAAACCACATTGTGCTGATTACTGCCGCCGGAAACCTTGACCAACGCTTCGGTGTTGACGGCGAAGTGCATAACGTCCTGTTCACCCAGACCGGCGAGCACACCATCGCCGTAACCGACCGCAGTTCCCAGATCTTCGACAGCGCCAGTGGCGATCTCGTATGGCAGATCGGCTACCCCTCCTCCGCCGCGGCCCGCCTGCCCGCCGCCGACACCATCGTGCTGGCCGGACCGAATGGGCTGGCGGCGTTCAGCGTGACCGGGACCGAACTGTGGCAAGTCCCCGGGCTCGCGGTCGAGCGCCTGCTCGTCACCGACGCCTACGTCATTGCCCAGACATCCGAACGCGCGCTGACCGTCATTCGCGCCGATGGCATGCAACTCGGACAACTCGTGACCTCGTCCGAGATTCGCGCCGTCGCCGCCGCGCCGGCCGCCAACCTTCTGCTCGCGGCCAACGCCGAACGGGCGATCGAAGCCTGGCAACTCCCCGAGGTCGAACCGGCCGCCGGCTAGGGACGATCGATCGCCGTCGACACCACGATGTGGTTGCGTAACTCGGTGCCGAACTCCAGCGCGTCGTGGATCTCGACGAACCGGCCCAGCGCCCGCGCTTCCCGGGCCTGCTGAATGCGCTCGGTGATCGCCGGCTGTCCCGCGAAGCTGTTGAGCAGACCCAATTGCCCGCCCGAACTGGTCATGAGGATCGACCGCAGGAGAAGCGCCAGCGTCTGCGCGTCGGCGGGGAGTTCCGACGTCGCGCGGATCGGGTCGATGTCGGCAAGCGCGGCGGCCGTGCCCCCGCTCTCCGCAATAACTCGCAAACTCGAGCTCTCGTCGCGCAGCGCCTGGTTCGCCAGCATCCCCAGATAACCCGTGGCCGGGTCCAGCGCCGCGATGACGCGATCCGCCTCGCGCAGAAACGAGCGCAGGCCCGGATCGCTGACCATGTTGACCGGAAGTACATCCAATGTCTGCAGCCGTGCCGGCGCCGGCCGCGGCGGCAATCGCACCAGCGGCGTCTCCGGCAGTCGCTCGGCATCGGGCACCGCGGCTTCGCTCAACAGGCCGGAGTGGTCCCCACGCACCGGCGTGGGTTGACGAGCGCCGGCCTGCGCTGGCGGCGCACCCGGCGCCTGCGCGGTGACCAGCGCCAGCAGCAGCCCCGCCACCGAAAGCGTCAGCACCCCAAGCACCGCGAACAGCAGACCCCGCAGCGTCAACAAATCGCGCAGGCGTGGGCGAGCGATCACGCGATCCGCGCTGGCGCCCGGCCCGTGCCGACACCCAGGCGACCTCGTTGAGTTGGATGCATGCTGAACGCTGGCGCTTCGTTGCTCAGGCAGCCGCCTGAGTCTAGCCGTGGATCAAGGCTGGCTTTTGCTATATTCCCTACCGGCCCGGACGCCCGCGCGTCGGGCCGCTTTTACGTACCCGCCACGCACCAACCCCTTGCCTATGAACCCTACCGTCCGCTCCCTGACTTCGAACCGACGCGACGAAGCGTTGGACCTGACTGACCGCGCCTTCGACGACACGCCCCGCGACTACTTCGAACGGCACCAGAGCGCCGACCCCGCCTGGGACGTGTCGCAAAGCCTGGTCGTCGAGGACGACGGCGCGATCGTCGGGCATCTCTGGATCGCCGACCGCACCATGCGCTACGGGGAGGCGCGCGTACGCTTCGGCGGCATCGCCGACGTTGGCGTTGACCCCGCGCACCGCGGCCAGGGCCATGCCGGCCGCCTGCTGGACGCGGCCGTGGAGCGGATGCAGGCCGACGGTCAGCCACTGTCCCTGCTCTCGACCGGAACCCCCGAGGTCTACGCCGGCCGCGGCTGGCACGCCATGTCAACCGCGCAGCTTGAAGCCGAGTTTCCCAGCGGCGACATCGAGTGGGCCGGCGGCTACGTGGTTCGTCCCTTCCAAGCCAACGACCTGCCCGCCGCCATGGGCATCTACTCGGACATCGCCGCCGACCGCGTCGGCCCCCTCGACCGTAGCGAGGCCTATTGGCTGGCGCTCATGGACTGGTTGCCGGCCATCGCGCCCGACAGCCAGGTTTGTTTCGACGTGCTCGTCCAGGTTCGCACCGTCGTGGCCTACGCCATCACCGAGCTCTCCGACGACGAAATGACGATTCTGGACGGCGGCGTCCAGTACGAGAACCTGGCGATTCCCCTGCTCAACGTGTGGCGGGCCCGCGCGGCCGAACGCGGCGTCACCCGCCTGACCGGCGAACTGCACCCCGCATCCGAACTGTTCGACCTGCTGCGCAAGCGCGCCAGCGCGACCCTCAAGCCCACCCGGCACTACATGGTCAGGCTGAATTCGCTGCACGGCGCCCTGGAGAGCGTCGTTCCCGAGCTCATCCGCCGGCGCCGGCGCATGGCCCCCTTACCGGGCCCCGCCTTCGTTCTGAACGTCGATGGCGAAGCCGCACGAGTCGAGACCCCAATGGCCAACGTGGTCATCGGCGAACCGGTCGGCAACGAGCCCGTCGTCGCGCTCACCAGCGGGCAATTCCTTGACCTTTACCTCGGCGCGCCCGGCGGCTACGAAGCCCTGGACGCCCTCGACATCCCGCCTCACGTCGACGTCTACCTGCGCCGCCTGTTTCCCAACTCGCCCTTCATGTACTGGAACGCTGACCGCTTCTAGGCATCGTCGCGCTTCGGCGCCGCGTACAGTTGAAACGTCTCGGCCGAGTACCGACCGTGCGCCGGCAGGTAACTCCGCCGGCACAGGCCCCGCGTCGCCCCGCCAAGCACCGGCAGCGCAACCTCCGGCACCAGTGACGCAAACCGCTCCGGCTGCGTCCGCAACTGCTCGGCGCCAACCACCGCCACCGCGTCCGTCTCCTGGCCGTTCGGACGCGGCTCGCCCCGCACGTACCGCATGCTGAAGATCAGGTAGGTATTCAGTTCGTCCGCATCAACCCGATGCCGCACCGCCACCAGATCCTCCGGTTCGGCAACAACCCCGGCCTCTTCTTCGACTTCCCGGACCAGCGCCCCTTCCAGCGACTCGCCCGGATCCACCTTTCCGCCCGGAAACATGAAGCGGCCCTTGATGTCGCTATACGTCAGTCGCACCAGCAGCACGCCCCCGCCCATGCGCACCACGCCCCCCACGCCGATGATGTTCCGATGACCGGTCCTCGCCATCGCGCCGGAAGCTCAGATTCGCCCGCGACTGGCCTGCGTGATCAGCTGGGCCCTGCCGAGATAATCCCAATCAGCTTGGCCACTTCCTCTACCGCGATTTCGTAGTACTGCCGCCCCAGCTCCGCGGTCGATGCCCGCGCGTCGTCGCTCAGCCCCGTGATGCGCGCGCCGGGGAACGACATGTACACCACGTCCGCCACGTTCACCGACCCGCCCATCGTGGACATCCCCAGCTTCGGCCAGCCCGAACTGCGTGGATCGTCCCGGTCCGCGTGCTCGATCGGCAGCAGGTCGTCCCGCACCAGCTCCGGGTCCAGGTGCAGCATCAGCGACGTCTCGAAATCGCCCCCGTGCCCGGGCACGTGCACCTGGCGGCTGGCCTGCACCGCCTCCAGCCGCGGCCTGGCGATGTCCCAATACGCGCCCGCCGCCACCCGCACGTCCGGGTGCTCCAGCACGAAGTCTCGCGCCGCCTGCTGAATCAACAGGATGTTGCCCCCGTGCCCGTTCAGGATCAGGATGCGCCGGAATCCGGAAAGCGTCAGGCTCTCCAGCAGCTCGTTCAGGACCAGGCTGAACGTCCCGCTGCGCAGCGTCAGCACCCCGGGAAACGGCCGGTGGTGATCCGAGCTGCCGAAATGCAGCGGCGGGCTCACGATCACGTCAAGCTCGCCGGCCGCCTCGGCCGCCCCGCGCGCCACCGCCATGCAGCACATAGTGTCCAGCCCGATCGGATTGTGCGGCCCGTGCTGCTCGATCGCGGCCGTCGGCAAAATCGCCACGGCCTCCGGCGCGCGCGCGCCCACTTCATCGCGGTTCAGACGTTCCAGCGCCGTGTAGGCCATCGGGAGCCCTCGAAGCGTCAATTCGGCGAATCGTGCCCCGTTGCGGGACCACTGGCAAGGCGACCCGGCGGCCGCTCGAGGTTTCGCGCCCAACGCCGCCGAGCTATCCCCCGGCCGCGACCTCCGCCACCGGTTCCATCGGCGCCCCCGCGTCGGCCGGCCCTATCGCGTCAAAGCTGAACTCGCCGTCCGCCGCGTCCACCCGCACCGTGCTGCCCTCGCCGCACTCGTTCCGCAGCAGCATGCGCGCGATCACGTTTTCGATCTCCCGCTGCATCGTCCGGCGCAACGGACGCGCCCCGTAATTCGGATCCCAGCCCATCGCCAGCACCAGGTCTTTGGCCGCCGTCGTCAGCTCCACCGCAATCCGCTGCCCCTCGAGCCGATCGGCCAGCTGCGACGCCATCAGGTCCACGATCTCCCGCAGCTGCGGCTGCGTCAGCGAGTGGAAGATGATGATCTCGTCGATCCGGTTCAGGAACTCGGGCCGGAAACGCTTGCGCAGGTCCGTCATCAGGCGCGCCCGCATCTCGCGGTAGTCGCGCGCCTCGCTCGCCTCGTCGTCCCCGCCCGGCACCCCGAATCCCAGCTGGTTCTCCCGCCGGATGTGCTGCGCCCCCACGTTCGAGGTCATGATGATGATCGTGTTGGAGAAATTGACCTGCCGGCCGTGGCCGTCCGTCAGCCGGCCGTCGTCCAGCACCTGCAGCAGCACGTTGAACACCTCGGGGTGCGCCTTTTCGATCTCGTCGAACAGCACCACCTGGTACGGCCGGCGCCGCACCCGCTCGGTCAGTTGCGCCGCGTCGTCGTAGCCCACGTACCCCGGCGGCGCGCCGATCAGCCGGCTCACCGTATGCCGCTCGCCGTACTCCGACATGTCCACCCGCAGCAGTGCCGCCTCGTCGTCGAACATGAACTCGGCCAGCGCCCGCGCCAGTTCGGTCTTGCCCACGCCCGTCGGTCCCAGGAAGATGAACGACCCCATCGGCCGGGCCGGGTCGCCGATTCCGCTGCGCGAGCGCCGAATCGCGTCCGCCACCGCCGCCACCGCCTCGTCCTGGTTGATCAGGCGCCGGTGCAGGGCCGCTTCCATGCCCAGCAGCCGCTCGGCCTCTTCCTCGAACATCCGCGCCACCGGCACGCCCGTAATGCTCGAGACCACTTCCGCCACGTCGTCCGCGTTCACCGTCTCGGTCAGGTCCTGCTCCGCCAGCCACTTCTTGCGGGCCGACTCCAGCTGCGCCTCGTTCTGCAGCACCTCGGACTTCAGGTTCGCCGCCAGCTCATAGTCGCGCCGGCGCCAGGCCGCTTCTTCGTCGGCCTTCAGGTCCTCGATCACCTTCATCGCCTGCCGCAGCTCGTCCGGCGCGTCGAAGATGTCCACCCGCACCTTGGCCGCCGCCTCGTCGATCAGGTCGATGGCCTTGTCCGGCAGGAACCGCTCCGTGAGGTAGCGCTCCGACAGCTCCACCGCGGCCTGCAGTGCCGCGTCGCTGATCGTCAGTCCGTGGTGTTCCTCGTAGCGATTGCGAATGCCCTCCAGCACCTGCACCGTTTCCTCGATGCCCGGCGCCTCGATGTGCACCGGCTGGAAGCGTCGCGCCAGCGCCTTGTCTTTCTCCACGTGCTGCCGGTACTCGTCGAGCGTGGTCGCACCGATGGCTTGCAGCTCGCCGCGCGCCAGCGCCGGCTTCAGCATCGTCGCGGCGTCGATCGCGCCGTCCGCCCCGCCCGCGCCCACCGCCTGGTGCAGCTCGTCGAAGAAGAGAATGATCTGCCCTTCCGCCGCGCGAACCTCGTTGATCACCGCCTTCAGCCGCTCCTCGAACTCGCCCCGGAACTTCGCGCCCGCCAGCATCGCCCCCATGTCGATCGCCAGCACGTCGCGTCCCCGCAGCAACTCCGGCACGTCGCCGCTGGAGATTCGCTGTGCCAGGCCCTCCACGATGGCCGTCTTGCCCACGCCCGGCTCCCCGATCAACGCCGGGTTGTTCTTGGTCCGCCGCGCCAGCACCTGGATCACCCGCCGGATTTCGGCCGTCCGCCCGATCACCGGGTCCAGCCGGCCGGCGCGGGCCAGGTCCGTCAGGTTCACGCTGTACTTCTCCAGAACCTCGTAGCGGCTCTCCGCGCTCGGCGTGGACGAACGCTGCGCGCCCCGGATCTCGCGCAGCGCCCGGTACACGCTCTCCGCGTCGATCCCGATCGAGCGCAGGATGCGCCCGGCCTGCGTGTCCTGCGACTTGGTCAGCGCCAGCAGCAGGTGCTCGTTGCCCACGTACTCGTCGTCCAGCCGGTCCGCTTCCTCCCCCGCCGCCTGGATAATCGCCACCGCCTGCGGCGTCACGAACATCTGCCCCTGCGCGATCGGCCCGTCGGCCTGGTCCGAGGTCACGCGCGGCTTGGCGCCCAGCGCCCGCTTGGCCTCGCCCCGCGCCAGGTCCGGCGAGACCCGCAGCCGCTGCAGGATCCGTACCGCCAGCGAGTCGTTCTGATCCAGCAGCGCCATCAGCACGTGATCGGCGTCCAGCTGGTTGTGGCTGCTCTCCAGCATGATCGACTGCGCCGTCTGGATCGTCTCCTGCGCCTTCTCCGTGAACTTCTCGAAATTCATCATCGCGGCGGCCGCCGGTTCGGGTAGCGACCGGCGCCGGGCTCCCCGGTCGCGCGCCGCAGCGCGTTTCGCAGCCGTAGGATCTCGGCCTCATAACGCTGCCGCAGTTCCGTCAGATCGCGCTGGTGCTCCGCCGCCTGCCGCTGATACCGGTCCCGCATGTTCAACACCACCTCAACCCCCGCCAGGTTCACGCCCAGTTCGGAGGTCAACCGCTGGATCAGGCGCACCCGCTCGATGTCCTCCTGCGAGAACATCCGCACGTTGCCCGGTGACCGGCTGGGCGTCAGCAGGCCGATCCGTTCGTAGTGGCGCAGCGTCTGCGGGTGGATCTCCGTGATCTCCGCCACCACCCCAATGAAATACGCCGGGCGCGAGCGCAGGTCGTCGCCGGGTCGGTCGCCGTCGTCGCTGTCGAACACCACGTCAGTTCACCGCCGTCGGCGTCGGAACCTCGCCGCGAATCCGCGCCAGTTCCCGGAACAGGTCCTGCTCGCGCGAGCTCAGGTTGCGCGGCAGTCGCACCAGGATCCGCACCAGCATGTCGCCGCGCCCGTTGCCGCCGGCCCGCGGCAGCCCCTGCCCGCGCAGCCGCAGCCGCGCGCCGTGCTGCGTTTCCGGCGGCACCCGCACCGTCAGCGGCGAGCCCGCCGGCGTCGGCACATCCACCTGCGCGCCCAGCACCGCTTCGGTCAGCCCGATCGAGACTTCCGTCGTCAGGTCGTCGCCATGGCGCGTGAATGCAGAGCTATCCTCCACCCGGATCCGCAGGAACAGGTCCCCGCGCGACCCGTCGGCCCGCACCGCGCCTTCCCCGGCCACCCGCAGCCGCTGCCCGTCGCGCACGCCCTTTGGAATCGTCACGTCGATCCGGCGCTGCCGCACCCGGCCGTCCGGCGAGGGCACCCGCATCGTCAGGGCCCGCCGTCCCCCGTTCAGCACCTCCGGCAGGCTGACCTGCAGCGTCTCTTCCACGTTCGCTTGCCGCGGCCGCTGCGGACGCTGCGGTCCCGCGCGGCCGCCGAAGAGCGCCTCGAAGAAGTCGCTGAACCCCGACGCCCCGCCGCCGAAGAAGTCGCCGAACCCGTCCATCCGCACGCCGCTCTGCCGAAACGCCTCGTCAAACGACCCGGTCCTGCGCCAGTTGGACCCGAACCGGTCGTACTGCTGCCGTTTCTCCGGATCGCTCAGCACCTCGTGCGCCTCGTTGATCTCCTTGAACCGCGCCTCCGCCGCCGGATCGTCCGGGTTGACGTCGGGGTGATAGCGCCGCGCCAGCCGCCGGTAGGCCGACTTGATGTCGTCCGGCGACGCGTTCCGTGGAACACCCAGGGTCTGGTAGTAGTCCTTGTATTCCACGGGCGCCGCCCTACATCCCGTCGTCCGACACGGCCACTTCCACCCGCGCCGCGCGCAGCACGTCGTCGCCCCAGCGATATCCCGCCTGCAGCTCGGCCGTGATCGTGCCTGCCGGCACGTCGGCGCTTGGCCGCGTGGCCACCGCCTCGTGCCAGTGAGGGTCGAACACGCCGTCCGTCTCAATGGCCCGCACCCCGCGCGCCTGCAGGAGCGACTCCAGCTGGCTGCGCGTCAGTTGCACGCCCTCCCGCGCGCTCTGCGGGTCCGACCCGGCGTCCAGCGCCGCCAGCGTCCGGTCCAGGTCGTCCGCCACGCGCAGGATGTCGCGCAGCAGGGACGACTTGGCCTGCTGGATCAGGTCGTCCGTCGTGCGGTTCA
Source organism: Chloroflexota bacterium (assembly GCA_034422315.1). GTDB lineage: Bacteria > Chloroflexota > UBA11872 > UBA11872 > UBA11872 > UBA11872. The sequence goes on from DAOUJT010000025.1 coordinate 21,740, forward strand.
CCCGCTTGCGGAAGTTGTCCATCTCGGCGCGCAGGCGCAGCAGCTGGTCGTTCAACGACGCCACCTCGGCCTCCAGCGCCGCTTCGCGTTCGCCGGCGGCGGCCGTGGCCTCGCTGTTATGTGGATCGGCGTTCATCGGGCCCTACTTCTCGTCCGCGGCCTCGAACTCGGCGTCGACCACGTCGTCGTCCGCCGCGGCCTCGTCCGCGCTCGGGCTCGGTTCGGCGCCGTCGGCCCCGGGTGCCGCCTGATACATCTGCTCGCCCAGCTTCTGGGCCGCCGTCTGCAGCACGGCCAGCGCGCTGCGGATCGCCTCAAGGTCCTCGCCCTCCAGCGCCGCGCGCACGTCGGCGATCGCCCGCTCGGCCGCCTGCCGGTCGTCCGCCTCGATCTTGTCGCCGTTCTCGCTGATCAGGCGCTCCGTCTGATACGCCAGGCTGTCGGCGTTGTTGCGCAACTCGGCCTCCTCCAGCTGCCGGCGGTCCTCGGCGGCATGCTGCTCGGCCTCCTGCACCAGCGCGTCTACCTGCTCGTCCGACAGGTTCGTGCTGGCCGTGATCGTGATGCGCTGCTCCTTGGCCGTCGCCAGGTCCTTCGCTGACACGTTCACGATCCCGTTCGCGTCGATGTCGAACGTCACCTCGATCTGCGGCACGCCGCGCGGCGCCGACGGGATGCCTTCCAGCCGGAACCGGCCCAGCGTCGTGTTGTCCCGCGCCATCGGGCGCTCACCCTGCAGCACGTGAATGTCCACCGCCGTCTGCCCGTCGTCGGCCGTCGAGAAGATCTCCGACTTGCTGGTCGGGATGGTCGTGTTGCGCGGGATCAGCGCCGTCAGCACGCCGCCCAGCGTCTCCACGCCCAGCGACAGCGGCGTCACGTCCAGCAACACCACGTCCTCCACCTCGCCCGCCAGCACGCCGCCCTGGATCGCGGCGCCGATCGCCACCACCTCGTCCGGGTTGACGCCCTGGTTGGGCTCCTTGCCGGTCAGCTCGCGCACCAGCGCCTGCACCGCCGGCATCCGCGTCGAGCCGCCCACCAGCACCACTTCATTGATCTCCGAGGCCCGGATACCCGCGTCGCCCAGCGCCCGCCGGAACGGATCCACGCAGCGCTGCGTCAGGTCCTGCGTCAGCCGCTCGAACTCCGCTCGCGTCAGCGCCACGTCCAGGTGCTTGGGCCCCGTCTGGTCCGCCGTGATGAACGGCAGGCTGATCTGCGCCTGCGGCACCGACGAGAGCTCCTGCTTGGCCTTCTCCGACGCCTCGATCAACCGCTGCAGCGCCTGCGGATCCTTGCGCAGGTCGATCCCCTCGGCCCGCAGGAAGTCATCGGCCACGTGGTCCACCACCCGCCGGTCGTAGTCGTCGCCGCCCAGGTGCGTGTCGCCGTTGGTGGCCTTGACCTCGAACACGCCGTCGCCCACCTCCAGGATGGTCACGTCGAACGTGCCGCCGCCCAGGTCCCATACCAGGATCGTCTCGGCGCCCCGCTTGTCCAGCCCGTAGGCCAGCGCCGCCGCCGTCGGCTCGTTGATGATCCGCCGCACGTTCAGGCCGGCAATCTCGCCGGCGTTGCGCGTCGACTGGCGCTGCGAGTCGTTGAAGTAGGCCGGCACCGTGATCACCGCGTCGCTCACGTCCTCGCCCAGGTACTTTTCCGCGTCGGCCTTCAGCTTCTGCAGCACCACCGCCGAAATCTCTTCCGGCGTCACTTCGCGGCCGCTCTCCGGGATCTTGATCAGCACCTCGCCCGCCCGGCCCTCGGTCACGTCGAACGTCACCGCGGCCGACTCGTCCGCGACTTCCGTCAGCCGGCGGCCCACGAAGCGCTTGGAGGAATTGATCGTGTTCTTGGGATTCATCACCGCCTGCCGCCGGGCCAGCTGCCCCACCAGGCGCTGCCCGCCCGCGGCGTACGCCACCACCGACGGCGTCAGGCGGCTGCCCTCGGAGTTGGTGACCACGTTCGGGTCGCCGCCCTCCATCACGGCGACGACCGAGTTCGTCGTCCCCAGGTCAATCCCAATGATCTTGCTCGCCATCTGCTGCCTCCTAGGCTGATCCGGACGCGGCCGCCGGTCCCTTGTGATCCGGCCCCGCGGATTCGTTCATCAATACGGTCGATAGCACGCTGTCCATGTCGTTCACCCACACGAAGCGCATCTGCTTGCGCACCCGCGCGGGAATGTCCTCCAGGTCCGGGCGGTTTTCCTCGGGCGCGATCACCGTGTGCAGGCCGGCCCGATGCGCCGCCAGCACCTTCTCCTTCAAGCCGCCGATCGGCAGCACCCGCCCCCGCAGGGTCACTTCCCCGGTCATCGCGATTTCGCGCCGCACCCGGCGCCCGGTCATGGCCGAAATAATCGCCGCGCCCATCGTGATCCCGGCTGACGGCCCGTCCTTCGGCACCCCGCCGGCCGGCACGTGCACGTGCAGGTCGCGCTCGGTGAACAGCCCGGGATCCACGCCCAGCACCCCCGTGCGCGCTCGCGCGTAGGACAGCGCGGCCCGGGCTGATTCGCTCATCACGTCGCCCAACTGTCCCGTCAGGCGCACCTTGCCGGCGCCCGCGATCCAGGCCGCCTCCACGTCCAGCACCTCGCCGCCCACCGGCGTCACGGCCAGGCCGGTGGCCACGCCCACTTCCGGCGTGCGCGACTCGTCCTCCGGCAGGTACTTCGCCGGCCCCAGCGCCGTGCGCACGCGCCGCGGCGTCACCCGCGCGGCCGTGCGATGGTTGGCCGCGATGCGCCGGGCCAGCTTGCGGCACACCGCCGCCAGCTCCCGCTCCAGGTTGCGCACGCCCGCCTCGCGCGTGTAGTGCCGGATCACCTCGCGCACCGCCCGATCCGTAAACGTCACCCCGGCCTTGCGCAGCCCGTGGTTGCGAATCTGCCGCGGCAGCAGGAACCCCTGCGCGATATGCACCTTCTCGTCCTCGGTGTAGCCGCTCAGCTCGATGACCTCCATGCGGTCCCGCAGCACCGCCGGAATGTCCTCGGCTGTGTTCGCGGTCGTCACGAACAGCACCCGCGACAGGTCGAACGGCACCTCCAGGTAGTGGTCCGAAAAGCTGTGGTTGTACTCCGGGTCCAGCACCTCCAGCAGCGCCGACGACGGATCGCCTCGGAAGTCGCGCCCGATCTTGTCGATCTCGTCCAGCAGCATCACCGGGTTGCGCGAGCCGGCCCGCCGCAGCGCCTGGATAATCCGTCCCGGCAGCGCCCCCACGTAGGTGCGCCGATGCCCGCGAATCTCCGCCTCGTCGCGCACCCCGCCCAGCGAAATGCGCACGAACTCGCGGCCCAGCGCCCGCGCGATGGAGCGGCCCAGGCTGGTCTTGCCCACGCCCGGCGGTCCGACAAAGCAGACGATGGGCGTGCGGAACTTGGTTGAAATCGCGCGCACCGCCAGGAACTCCAGCACCCGCTCCTTGGGCTTCTCCAACCCGTAGTGATCGCGGTCCAGCACCCGGCGGGCCCGCGCCAGGCTGCGGTGGTCGCGGGTTTCGTTGGCCCACGGCAGCGTCAGCAGCCAGTCCAGGTAGCCGCGGATCACCCCCACCTCGGGCGAGGTCGGCGGCGTCGCGTCAAGCCTCGAAATCTCCTGCCGGGCCTTCGTCGCCACCTCCTTCGGCAGGTCCGAGGCGTCCACCCGCTCGCTCAGGTCCTGCGCGTCGTCCGTCTGCGGCGTGGATATGCCCAGCTCGCGTTGAATCGCCCGCAACTGCTCGCGCAGGTAGTAGTCGCGCTGCACCTTCTCGATGCCGTCCTGGATCTCGCCCTGGATCTTGTTGCGAATGTTCAGAATCTCGACCTGCTTGGCCAGGTAGCGCGCCACAAAGCGCAGCCGCTCGGTCAGGTCCAGCGTCTCCAGCACCGTCTGCCGCTCGTGCGGCGACATGTCGGAGGAAAACGCCACGTAGTCCGCCAGCCAGCCCGGATCGGCGGCGCGCCGCGTCATGGCCACCGTCTCGGGGGCGAACATGTTCGTCTCCTCCGCCACCCCCTCCACGTGCGCCACCACCACCCGCCGCAGCGCCTCCAGCTCCAGCGACGGCGTGTACCGCACGTTCAACGGCGTCACTCGCGCCTCGAAGTGCTCTCCGACCGGTGTAATTTCGTCCACGGACGCCCGGTACTGGCCTTCCAGCAGCACCTGCACGCCGCCGTCCGGCATGCGCAGCCGCCGGATTACCTTGGCCGCCGTGCCCACGGAGCAGAGCTGGTCCGGATCCACCTGCTTGCGCGCCCGCCGCTGGGTCACCACCACCACCAGGTCGCCGCTGTCGGCCGCCGCCGCCAGCGCGTCCACCGAGGCCGCCCGGCTGGCGTGCAGCGGCATCGTCAACTCCGGATAGGCCACCCAGTCCGGCAGCGGCACCACCGGCAGACGCGTCGACTCGGGTTGTACCGAAACCACCGTCCGGCGCGGCGCGGCATTCCCGCTCGCGCGGCCCTCGGCGCCGTCGGTATCGGCTTCGGCGTGCATTGATCCAGTCATGTCACGAGCGATAGTAGATATTGAGCGATCCACTGTCAAGTAAGCTTACTTAGTTCCAGTCAGTATCATCTCGGCGCCCGCCCGCACATAAACCTCGTAACTTTCTCCTGACCGGCAACGCCGGCGCCGGGCTATTCGCCGACGCCCGCACCCGCCGGGGTTGCCGCGGCCAGGTTCGCCGCCGGGCATTCGCCGCACCGCTTCTCCCGGCACCAGCGGCGGTAGATCCGCAGCAGACCCTGCTGGGCCAGGGCCGA
>DAOUJT010000026.1:0-8663 GCA_034422315.1 Chloroflexota bacterium
CAGTACTTCGTCGAGCCCGGCCAGGACGACGTGGCTCATGAGGATTGGGTCGATGCCCGATTCGCCTGGTGGAAAGACCTTGGTCTGGAACCGCGACGCCTGCGCCTGCGCCCCCACAGCCCCGAGGAACTGGCCCACTACGCCAAGGCCACCACCGACATCGAGTACCAGTTCCCCTTCGGCTGGGGCGAACTGGAAGGCATCGCCAACCGCACCGATTTCGACCTTCAACGCCACGCCGAGGCCAGCGGCACCGACCTGTCGTACTTCGACGACGCGGCCAAGCGGCACGTCACGCCCTATGTCATCGAGCCGGCCGCCGGCGTGGACCGCGCCGCCCTGGCCTTCCTCGCCGACGCTTACACCGTCCAGGAGGTCGCCGGCAAGCCGCGCACCTTCCTGAACCTGGACCCGCGGCTCGCCCCGTTCAAGGTCGCCGTCTTCCCGCTCGCCCGCAACCGCCCGCCGCTGGTGGAACTGGCCACCCGCATCGCCGACGACCTGCGCGCCAACTGGCCGGTCTTCTACGACGGCAGCGGCTCCATCGGCCGCCGCTACGCCCGCCAGGACGAGGCCGGAACCCCCTTCGCGGTGACCGTGGACTTCGACTCGCTCGACGACCAGACCGTCACCGTCCGCGAACGCGACTCCATGCGGCAGGACCGCGTCGCCGCCGACAACCTGCGCGCCTACTTCGCCGACCAGCTCGCCTGGTAACCCGCGCCAATGTCGGCCCCCGCTCCACCCGCTCCCGCTGGGAGAGGGCCGGGTGAGGGTCCTCCACCCGAGTCGCCGCCGCCCGGCTCCTACTCCACTCTCGAACGCGTGCTGCTCACCCCGCTGCGCCGCCTCGGCGGCTACCTCGTCCGGCCCGTCATCAAGGCTCTGGCGTTAGCCCGCGTCCACCCCAGCGCCCTTTCACTTGCCCAGATTCCGCTCGGCTTCGTCGTCGCCGCCCTGATCATCCCGTTCCCCCGCCTGGCCCTCGTCCTCTTCATCGGCACGCTCGTCCTCGACTTCCTGGACGGCGAACTGGCCCGCGCCCGCGGCCTCGCCTCCAACTTCGGCGGCCTCCTCGACCAGGTGTGCGACCACGTCCGCGAACTCACCGTGGTGGGCGGCCTTGTAGCTGTTGGCGCGCTTCGCGGCGAAATCGGCCTGGCCTACGCCGCGGCCTACCCCCTCGCCAACGTCCTGCTCTACCTCGCCGACCGCGTCCGCACGCCACTCCCGTTCAGCGTCAAGAGCTGGATGGTCTACTACCCCTTCCTGATCGCCTACCTGGGCTGGGGCCTCAACCTCCTCGACTACGCCGCCGCCGCCGCCGCCGCCTTCCTTACCCTCGCCAGCGCCCAAGCCCTCTGGCGCCTACGCTCAGCGATGTCGCGTTCGAGCGCCGCATAGACGAGCCCCGACAGTTAGCTACGCCCTTCACGGATTGCGGCCAAGATCTCTTCGGTGGACATCTTGATGCGCTTCATCTTGGCTCGCCGTCGGCGGAATCGGGCAACCGCCGCCCTTCGAGCCTCTCGGTCGCGTTCGTCGACTGCATCCGAACAGGCGGTTTCTTGAGAATCGCCGCTGTGATCCTTCACGTCCCGCGCCTTTCCCTCAGCAGCTCAGCCCCCGCACACAACGCCCGCAGCTTCAAGTACGCCTCGTCCAAATCCATCGGGTTGATGCTCGACGGCGCAAAGCCGCAGTCGGGATTCAGCGTCAGCCGCTCGGCGGGCACGTATTGCATCGCCGCCTCGGCCCGTTCCACCACGATCTCAGGTGTCTCGACGTTGATGTCGGTGTGGTCGATCACGCCCAAGCCCAGCAGCTTGTCTTCGGGAAACTGCGCCAGCACCTCAATGCCGCCGGCGTCCGGCGTGGCGAACTCCATGGCGAACCGATGCACGTTCATCCGCCCCAGGGCGCCAACCACCAGGTCGTACGGCCCTCGCGTGCTGTGCCGCCGGTTGGCGTGCGCGTGGCACAAATGCACCGAGATCAGCGGATGATCCACGCCCTCCACCGCCCCGTTCACGCCCTGCACCGCCATCTCAATCTCGTGATCCACGTCTTCAATCTCCATCCGGGCCCGGTACTCCGCATCCACCAGCAGCGCCAGCCACGGATCGTCCAACTGGATCGCGTCCACCCCCAACGACGTCAGCCGCTGCAGCTCCCCGTTGATGATCGGAATGCACGCCTCCATGAAGTCCTCGCGCGTCGAGTACGCCCCGGTCGAATGCTCCGGACTCCACATCCGCCGCGCGATCGTGTACGGCGACGGCACCGCCGTCAGCGTCCGCCGAGTCGTGGCCCGCTGGACGAATCGCGCCTCGTCCAGTGCGATTGCACGCTCCTGCCGCAGCGGCTGCGTAACCGCCGGATACGCCGCCCCTCGGCCGCCCGAGATCAGGTCCGGCTCGAACCCCGCCACGGCGTCGGCAAAGACCTTCACGTAGCTCTCGCGCCGCCACTCCCCGTCGGACACGTAGTCCAGCCCCGCCGCTTCCTGCATCCGAATTGCCGCCGGCACGGTGTCGTCCAGCACCCGTTCGGCCGCGGAAGGGCTCACCTCACCGCGCTTGCGCCGCTCGATCAACGCCCGCACCCACACCGGCCGCGGCAGGCTCCCAACCACGAATGTCGGAAACAGCGGCTCGCCCGCCTGGCTCAATGCAGCACCATCCCGCCGTCCACGCTCAGCGAAATCCCGGTGATGTACGAGGCGTCGTCGCTGGCCAGCATGTAGGCCGCGTTCGCCACGTCGGCTGGAACTTGGTGACGACCAATCGGGATACCGGCCACCCGAACGTCCCACGCCGACTCACTCTCGCGGCCCTCCAGTTCGGTCAGGTCCGGGTTGAGATCCTCCCGCCAGAGCCGCGTGTCCACGATGCCGGGGCAGAGAGCAACCACGCGCACACCGGACGGCGCAAGCTCCATGGCGGTCGAACGGGTGATCCCAATCACTGCATGCTTGGTCGCGCAGTAGCAGGCCATGTACGGTCGCGCGATTTTTCCGGCAGCCGATGCAATGTTGATGATGATGCCGGAACCACGCGGCTGCATCCGCCGGGCCGCTTCCTGCACGCCCAGGAAGACTCCGCGCACGTTGATGGCAAACATGTTGTCCCACGCGTCCATCGACTGTTCGGCGATGGACGAGGCCCCGCCGATCCCCGCGTTGTTCACCACGATGTCCACGGCACCGTAGGCCGCTTCTGCCGCGTCGAACATGGCCACGATGTCCGCCGGATTTCGCACGTCGGCGGCCTGCGCCCGAGCCGAGCCGCCAGCCGAAACGATGCCTGCCGCAACCGCCTCGGCAGCCTCCGTATCAACATCGGCCACCAGCACCGCCGCCCCCTCGGTCGCGAAGCGTTCCGCAATCGCCTGCCCAATACCCCGCCCCGCGCCGGTGATCACGGCTACCTTGCCGCCAAGTCCCTTTGCCACGTTCAGACCTCACCTGACCAAAATTGGTTCCGCCCGATAGTGGCACAGGGCGACGCGGCGAATCCCGCCTGAACCGCAAGATAGCGAAGCTCGACGCGGGTGCCAGAAGCCCTTCCTAGTTGCCCCGCGGCCCCTTAGAACGTACGTTCACGCCGCCGATATCGGCGCCTTCCCGCGCCTGCGCATCGCGAGGTTGTCCCGTGGCCGTCTTCCGCTGTTCCTGCCACCAGATCACCTGGGGCGACAATCTCGTCGAGGCCATCGACGACATCGGCAGCTTCGGCTACGCCGGCACCGAGACCTTCGGCACCGTCGTCACCCAGTTCGCCGGCCGCGCCCACGACTTCCAGGCCATGCTGCAGGCCCGCGGCCTGCGACTCTCGGCCCTCTACGGCGGCGGCCCGCTGCACGACCCGGCCCAGCAGGCCGACGCCATCGCCAACAACCTCGCCATCATCGACTTCCTGCATGAAATGGGCTCCGACCGCCTCGTCCTCGGCCCCGGCAAGCGCACCGGTACGCCGACAGCCCAGGACCTGGCCAGGTTTGCCAGCGGTGTGAGCGAAGTCGCCGCCGCGGCTCGTGACAAGGGCATCGTGGCCGGCATGCACCCGCACTGGAACACCGTGATCGAACAGCGTGACGAGATCACTCGCTTTTTCGATGCCGTCGACACCGACCTCGTCAAGCTGGCGCTCGACCCTGCCCACATTGCCAAGGCTGGAGACGACCCGGTGGAGGTCGCCTCCACCTACCGCGACATCCTCACGTACATGCACATCAAGGACTACGTGCCGGAACTCGACGTTGAGACGCCTGATCTGGCCAGCGCCCAGGACCACGCCCCCCGCATCGCATTCTTCGGTGAACTGGGCACCGGCGTGGTGGACCTGCCCGCCTTGCTGGACGTGGCCCGCGAAGCCGGCTACGACGGCTGGTTGACCGTCGAACTCGACCGCTCCCAGACCACCCCCCGCCAGAGCCTGGACGTCAACTCCCGCTACCTCACCGAACGCCTGGGCTTCGACCTTGGCGGCGAGAACGCCTGATGGCCGGGCCCCTGCGCATGGGCCTGATCGGCTGCGGCCGCATCCAGGAACAGGGCCACGCCCCCGTCCTTCAACGCATGCCGGACGTCTGGAAGGTCACCGCCGTGGCCGACCCCACGCTCGAACGCCTCAACGTCATCAGTGACCGCTTCGGCGTCCCGCCCGAGGCCCGTTTCCCGGACTACCGCGACCTCCTGCGATCCGGCCTCGTGGACGCCGTGGACATCGCCGTGCCCCACCGTTTCCACGCCCCCGTCTGCATCGGTGCCGCCCGCACTCGCACGCCCTTCCTCAGCGAAAAGCCGCTGGCCACCTCGCTGGCCCAGGCCGACGAAATCATCGCCGAGGTCGAAAAGAACGACATCCCCGCCGGGATCATGCACAACTACCTCAACCGCCCCAGCACGGCGGCCGCCCTGGCCGCCATCGAGGCCGGGCGCATCGGCCGCCCCTTCATGTTCCGCATGGAGCACATGGGCAGCGGCTGGTACGTGGGCGCGGCCGCATACGATCCCACCTGGCGCAGCCGTCGCGAGGACGCCGGCGGGGGCGCCCTGCTGGACAACGGCTACCACAACCTCTACACGTCCGAGGCCATGCTGCAGTCCCCCATCACCCAGGTATTCGCGCGCGTCGACACGCACGTGCGGGACCAGGACGTGGACGACACCGCCGCCCTCATGCTTGGCCACGCCAGCGGCGCCTCCTCGATCGTGCTGGCGGCCTGGAGCGCCACCAGCGCCACCGGCTTGACGGAAGTCCACGGCGACCTCGGCTCCATCCGCCTCGATGGCGGCGAAGCCGTCCTGCACACCGGCGATCGAACCGAGGTGCTCCAAAACACCGGCGCCGACGAACTCGGCTTCACGCCCATCTTTCGAGACTTCGCCGACGCCGTCCGCGGCGACGCCCCGCCGCGCCACACCCTGGCCGAGGGCCGCCGCAACCTCCAACTCGTCTTCGCCGGCTACGACTCAGCCATCGACAACCAGGTCGTCCATGTCAAGACCTGACCCAGCCAACTCAAAGCCCGGAGGCGCCATACGAGCCGGGTAACGGACGTACCAGGCCCGGACTCCAGGCGCCGGCCATGAGACCACGGCTCTCCGTCCTGCATGTGCCGCGGGACGTGCTGGCGGTCATGTCGCTTATGGCCGCTGTAGCGTTTGGCAGCCGTGCGTTCCTCGTCCTGGACTTCAACCAACTCAACCCCTACAACCCAGCGACGACGAACCTACCGCTACAGATTCTCTCATTCGTCTCCTCGATCGTCCTGCTCGGGCTGGTGCTGCCGGTCGGCGCACTTATCGACCGAATAGGCTCGCACCGACTATTCGCAGTCGGTGGCGCGCTGGCCGCAGCCGGCGCCGCGGTAAGCGCGACCGCGTCTGTTGATCCCCTGCTGTTTACCGGTCGTTTTATGGCTACCAGCGGGTTCACCGTCACCGGCGCGGCGGCGGTGGCCTACGTAGTGCGCCGAACCCCCGAACATCGGAGGGGCTGGACGCTGGGTATTGCCGGCGCCGCGACAACTTTCGGTTCGCTGCTGGCGCAAGCGGCTACCGAGGCGACTGGTACAGCGGGCTGGCGCGTCGGACTGCTGCTCACCACATTGACGGTGCTGGCCGGGCTCGCGCTGGCGCAGCGGTACGCGTCCCCAATCGTGCCCTCTTACGCCCCGGAATTTCGGCTGCGTCACCTGCTGTACACGCCCAACCGCCTGATCCTGGTCATCCTGGCGGCTATAGCGGTAGCCGTCCTTTTCAACTGGGGCTGGGCCTCCTTGCTGCGTGTCGGGCCGGCGTCGGGCGCCGGCCCGGACCTGACCGGGCTGCCGTCCTTTGCTCGCCAACTCCTACTCGTCCCGGTGGCCGTGGCGGCGGGTGTGCTGTCTGACCGGGTTGGCCGTCTGCGCGTGTTGGTTCCGAGCGTGCTCTTCGCCGGCGTCGCGAGCGTGCTGGCGTTCCAGACCGGCGACGCCTCGATGTACGCGGTCTTTACTCTGGCGCTCTCACTGGGGAGCAGCGCACACCTGATGATTCAGTTGATGGTCGTGGACCGCGCCGCGCCCTCCCGACTTGGCGCAGCCCTTGCTACCTATGATTTCACACGCATCATCGGGCTCATGCTCGCGACGCCGCTTCTGGGACCGCTCCTCAACGCTCCGAGCGTCATCCTGGCGGCGATCGTCCTGCCCGCCGCCGCCATACTGGCAGCCATGCTGGCGATCGCTGCGGGAGAGTCGAGATCGACGCACCCTCCGCGCACATCCAACACCCGAAACGCAGCCTGATGCCGCCCCGACGCCGACTCCCCTGGCTCGCCATCCTGGACCTGCCGCGCGATGTCCTGGCGTCCATGGCTATCACCGTGGCGGTGGCCTTCGGCAACGGTTCCATCGCGTCGGTGCTGGCGCCGATCAGCCGCGACTTCAATTTCGAGGACACCGCCGGAACCGCCCTGGCCGCCCTCATCGCCAGCTTTGCCGTCGCCCGCCTGATCATCAACCTGCCGATTGGGGCAATGGTCGACCGCGTCCGCCTGCATCCCCTCTTCTACGGCGGCGGCGCGCTGGCCATCGTCGGCGTCATCCTGACCGTCTCGGCGCCCTTCTACTGGCTGCTGCTGCTCGGGCGCATCGTCGAGGGCGCCGGATCCATCACCGCCAGCGCCGCCGCCCAGGCCTACGTCGCGCGCCAGGCCCCCGAGCGCGAACGCGGCCGCATGTTGGGCGCCGTCAGCTCCGCCACCATGATGGGTGGCTTTCTGTCGCCGGTCGTCGTCGGCGCGGTCGCCACCGTGGCCCATTGGCGCATCGGAATGCTCCTGACCGTCCTGGCCATCCTGGCCGGGATGTTCATGGTGAAACGTTATGTAAAGGACGACCCGCCGCCCGTCCGTGCTTCTGAATCCACCGCGGCCCCGCGCGAGAATCCGCTGCACTTCGTCCGCCGGGCCGTCTACAGCCCCGGCCGACTCTTGTTCGTCAACGGCATGGCCATGGCCCTGGCCGTCCCCATCTTCGGCTTCAAAGCCTTCTTCTACCCCCTCTTCGGCGGCGAAGTCCTCGACCTCCAGCCCTTCCTGATCGGCATTGCCATCTCCCTCTCCACCCTCATGCGCTTTCCTGTGGCCATCGTCGCCGGCGCCATGTCCGACCGCTACGGACGCCTCTGGGTCTACGTGCCCAGCGCCCTCGCCATGGGCCTGGTCAGCGTCCTCGTCAGTCAGGCCGGCAACGCCGCCACCTACGTGCTGTTCGGCCTGGCCTTTGGCCTCGGCGGCGGAGCCATCCCCACCATCACCTCAACCGTCGTGGACCGCGCCCCGCGCGAGCGTCTCGGCGCCGCCCTCGGAACCCACGCCTTCCTGCGCGACATCGGCGTGGCCCTCACCCCCCTGGGTCTTGGCATCGCCGTCGACATACTCGACTTCAACGCCACCGCTCTCCTCATGCTCGCCTTCGCCGCCCTCTCCGCCCTCCTCGCCATCGCCGCCGGCGAATCCGCCCCGGCCGCGCGCCGCCGAAGGGCTGCCTAGTTGCTCACAGGTGACATCCGCCGCGCTTATTTGACTGCACTAAAAACATTTGTTTAGATAGCTAAATCAACCGTCGGGCCGCGCGCATCACGCGGACCGGCCCGGCACGTGGACGGTAGTGGTGCAGTGAACACGAAGGCGACACGCGCGGCGCGGATGCTGACCAGTCTGCTGCTGGTAGCACTGACGCTGGCGGCCTGTGGCGAGGACTCGACGGCAAAGCCGTCCGCTGACGATGCCGGACTGGCGCCGGTCGCCCGCGAGAACGACCGCCCACTCCGAGTCGTTACAACCATCGGCCAGATCGGCGACGCCGTGCGCCGCGTTGGCGGCGACCGTGTGGAGACTGACGGGCTCATGGGCCCGGGCGTCGATCCCCACCTCTACCGCGCCAGCGAGAGCGACATCACCAGGCTCGAGTCCGCCGACGCCGTCTTCTGGAACGGCCTGCACCTGGAAGCCGGCATGTCCGGCGTCCTCGAACGCATGGGAGACCTCGGCGTCCACTCCATCCGTGTCACCGACGACATCGACCGCGCCCGCCTCCTGGCCCCGCCCGAGTTCGAGGGCGCCTACGACCCGCACGTCTGGTTCGACCTGGACCTCTGGTCGACGGCGGTC
>DAOUJT010000027.1:0-15157 GCA_034422315.1 Chloroflexota bacterium
TGCGCGGTCGTTGGTTGGCGAAGTGGCCGGCGCCTGCATTATTCAACCGTCACCGACTTGGCGAGATTGCGTGGCTGGTCCACATCCACACCCAGCCAGACCGCGATGTGGTAGGCGAAGAGTTGCAGCGGGATCACGCCAGTGATGGGCGCAATCAGCGACGGCGTGCCCGGCACGGTGATCACCTCGTCGGCGATTCCATCCTCCAGGTCGTCCCCTTCAGTGGCGACCAGGATGACTCGCCCGTTCCGCGAACGCGTTTGTGCGACCGCGTTGAGCGTCTTCGCCCGCAACTCGTCATTAAGCGCCACGGCCACCACCGGCATGTCGGGCGACACCAGCGCGATCGGTCCGTGCTTGAGTTCGCCGGCCGCAAACCCTTCCGCGTGGATATAGGAAATCTCTTTGAGTTTCAGGGCGCCTTCCAGCGCTATGGCGTACGCGAGGCCACGTCCCATGTAGAGGAAATTGACGGCGTGGTGAAAACGACGCGCGAGGTCTTCAATCTGCGGTTCGATTTTCAGCGCGCGGGCAACCGCCAACGGTGCGTGTGCAATGTCGGCGAGTCGGCGCGCCAACTGGTCCGCGGGCAGGATGCGGCGCTGCTCGCCGAGATGACAGGCCAACAGGTACAGCGCCCCCAATTGGGAGACGAATGTCTTGGTGGCCGCCACGCTGATTTCAGGACCCGCGTGCAGGTGCAAGGTGGCGTCAGCCGCTCGGGTGAGTTCGCTGCCGACCGTATTGACGAGTGCCACCACGGGCGCGCCGGCATCCCGGGCCCGCTCCACCGCCAGCAGCACATCGGCCGTGGCGCCTGACTGCGAAATCGCAACGACAAGCGTCCGGTCGGAAAGCGGCCCTGGCGCATAGGCGAACTCGGACGCGACCTCGGTTGAAGCTGGAATCCGCGCCAGATCCCGCAGATAGCGCGCGCCAACCATTCCGGCAAAGTTCGACGAGCCACTGGCCACAATCACCGCACGATCAACGGCTTTGGCGTCAACCGGAAGCTGGAAGTCGTGAAGTCGGAGCTCGGCAGGATCAAGCGTGACCCGAGGCCGAATCGTGTCAGCCAGCGTATCCGGCTGTTCGTGGATCTCCTTGTGCATGAAGTGCCGGTGGCCCGCCTTGGCTGCCGCCATCGGACCCCAGGGCACCGAGAACAGGCGTCGGTGGCGCGGGCGGCTGTTGAGATCCTGAAACTCAGCACCGTCAGTGCGTAGGGTGACCGTTTCCCCGGCCTCCACCACTTGCAGATTGCGGGTATGCCGAACCACAGCCGGCAGGTCGGATGCCAGGAAGGCTTCGGAACGTCCGTGTCCGACCACCAGGCCACCGGCTGAACCTACACGCCCACCCACCAGCAGGTCCGGTTCGTCGGCCGCTAGCGCAAGCACCGAGTGGGCACCCGCGAGGCGACGCAGCGTTCGCCCGACCGCGTCCGTGAGTGACGCCCCGGCATCGCGCTGTACGCCGATGAGATGGGCAATGACCTCCGTATCGGTCTCCGAGGCGAATCGGTGCCCGTCGGCCAGCAGTTCGGCGCGCAATTCGGCCACGTTGTCGGTCATCCCGTTGTGGACGATGACCAGACGGCCCGAAGCGTCGGCATGAGGGTGCGCATTGCTATCGGTCACGGCCCCGTGGGTCGCCCAACGGGTATGACCTATTCCGATGGCGCTTGACATCAATTCGTCGTCAACCAACAGGGCCAGGTCATCGATTCGCCCGGCTCGACGACGGACGCTTAAGCCTTGGGGTGTGAGGACCGCCAAACCTGCGGAGTCGTAACCTCGATACTCAAGGGCGCGCAGCCCGTCCAAGATGGCTGGGGCGGCCGACCCATCGCCGATATAGCCAACGATGCCGCACATGGCGCCGTTCTCCGGCCAACAAGGCCAACGAGGGCCGTGTGTGGCCCGCGGAACCTGCGCCTCCCCTGACCTGACAATAACGCCTCGCACGCTTCGCGGTAAAGAGCAGACCCGTGCCCTTCGGGCGGTGGCGCGGCTACGGCCACTGGCCGCTATTCGTGGCTTGGACTCTACGCCGCGCAGTGCGAGTGGCGGAAGAACCAGTCCAGCGTTCGCGAGATCAGGTCCACGCGATGCGCCGGCTCGGCGATGCGATGGTACTCGCGCGGATAGCGCACAAACTTGGTGGTGACTCCGGCGGCTAGCAGGAGCGCGTGGAGTTCCAGTCCCTGGGCAATCGGTACGCGCCGGTCCTCTTCGCTGTGGACCACGAGCGTTGGCGTTCTGGCGCCCGCGAGATGCTGGACGGGCGAGCGGTCGCGAATCAGGTCGCGTTGATCCAGTGGTGAGCCGCCAAACTCCCAGTAGACCCAGCTTGGAATGTCGGTCTGGCCAAAGAAGCTCTCCACGTTGGTCACCGCGTTCACGGCAACCGCGGCACCAAACCGCTCCGTGTGTCCAACCGCCCAGGCGGTCAGATAGCCGCCGTAGCTGGTGCCGGTGATGAACTGAGGAATGTCATCGCCCCCGGATCCAGCCAGCCACGAGTCGAGTGCCGCCAGGCAGTCCGCATAGTCGCCGCCACCCAGATCCAACCGGTCGGCCAGAACAAAGTCGATCCCGTATCCGTGGCTGCCTCGGAAGTTGGGTTGCACCACGGCAAGTCCGTGCCGGACCGCCGCCTCACTCTCCGGACGGTACTCATGGGCGGTGCGACTGTGCGGTCCTCCGTGCGGCCAGAGGATTACGCCCCTTGGTGGGGTGTGGGCCGGCGCCAGGGCCAGACTCTCGATCGAGAATCCGTCCTCGCGTTCGACGGTCCAGATCCGAGACTGCGCTTCACATTCGACGCCCTGGTGGGTCGAGCGCCAGCGCGTACGTCCGTCCGGCGACAGCAGCTCGACCTCGGGCGGAACGGTGGCCGCCTGGGTGACGCAGGCGATTTCGCCAGTGTGGCAATCAACGTCAGGCAGCGAGGCGTGCGGCAGATCAAGCGCCAGCGGCGTCGGCGGCCGACCGTCGCCCGCCTGCATGAGCACGTTGCGCATGCCGTCCATCACGGGAACGATCCATGATCCGTCGGGGCCTGGCGCCGGCGGCGCTTCGGTGTCCACGCTGCGGTCCAGACCGGCGGTAAGGGCTCGCCGGTTGCCTCCGGCAAGGTCGACGGTTGTCAACTCCATGTTGACGGAATGCGGGCCCATCATGGGTGCGGCGAGAAACGCGATACGACGCCCGTCGCGTGAAGGCGCCGGGGCGATGACGGCGTTTGAACCCACGACCAGCGGCCGCTCGGACGATCCGGCCGCGTCGGTCGTCCAGATCCCGAACGGTTGCGTCAGATTCGAGACCGCGCCCTCTTCTCGTCCGCTGCGATTGGATACGAACACCACGGTCTCGCCATCGCGCATCCAGGCTCCGGCGCCGCTGTGAAAGTCATTCGACGTGATCGGTCGCGGCGGCTCGGTTCCGCGCAGGTCATGCACCCAGAGGCGAATGCGTTCGACTTCGCCCAGCCCGTCGCCGTCGTTGCGCGGATTCACGGCCGGGTCGCGCGGGGTGTCGGGCGCCGGGTCATACGCGGTGTACAGCAGCCGGTCAGCGGTGGGCGACCAGGCGAACGTGCGGAAGAACGCATGCGTGGCCAGGCGTCCGTGCGCCGCTAGCGCGAGTTCGATCTCGCGCCGCGACCCGTCAAGTCCGACCAGGACAATACGGTCGATCTCGTCGCCGGACTCCACAACAGCGAGGCGGTCGCCGTCCGGCGACCAGGTGACCAAAGGCCCACTGCCGGAAATTCCTCCGACCAGCTTTTCGGCGCGTAGCCGCTCGGCGTCAAGGATCCAGATCTCGCTCGACGTGCGGTTCGCTTCGACGTCGGGAATGGCAACCGTGTAGGCAAGACGCCGACCTTGCGGCGCCCATAGAGGTCGGGTGGCGGTTGGCGCTTCAAACAGCGCTCGAACTGTCGGGTGATCCAACTCCAGCGCAGACTCCGCAGCCATTGGCTAGGGAAAGGCCACGCGGCCGAACCCAAAGCAGCGCGGGCAGCGCGGCGGACGTCCGCTGGGTCGTGCCGGCGGTCCGTCGGGATTGATGCCGCTTCCCGCACACACCGGGCACCGGCGCGACAGCAAGCGTCGCAACAGCCGCCAGAACAGACCGGAGATCCTTCCACCGCCGGTGTAGCCAGGTGGCCGCCCCTGCAGGCCGGGTCCTGCGGCGCTCACGGCCCCGCCGCGACGCCGCGTCGCAGCCCGCGGCCAGGCGTGGCCCCGGTATGGCGACCATGGTCGACCACGACGACACCATTCACGAAGACCATGTCGATGCCATCCGGGTAGTTCGTTGGGTCATCGAACGTCGCGTTGGACTTCACTCGCGGCATGTCGATCAGCACCAGGTCTGCGGCCATGCCGGGCTGGATGAGTCCCCGGTCGATCAGACCGAAGCGGCGAGCCGGCGCCGAGGTCATGTGGCGAATCATTTCTTCCAGGGGCAATGCGCCCCGGTCGCGCACGAAGTGCCCGAGGAAGCGCGGATAGGTGCCGAACGTTCGCGGATGCGGGGAGCCACCCGTCAGCAGCGCGTCGGTTGAGCAGATGTGGGCTGGATGCCGCATGGTCATTTCGAAGTCGGCGTCAGTCGCCGAATTGTGGATCACTGCCGCCGCAACGCCGCGTTCGGCGATCACCAGGTCAACCAGCAGCGATTCCGAGGCGACGCCACGTTCCGCGGCGATGTCCGCGAGGATGCGACCCTCCAAGTGACGGTTCGTCGGCGATGGGACGCTGGCCAGCCGGAGGCTGGAACCGTCGAGCCGTCGCCCGCTGTCGGCGCTTCGCATTTCCGCCTCGATGCGTTCCCGGGTTGCCGGGTCAGCCAGCCTTGCCAGCATGGCCGGTACTCCGCCATCCAACGCCCAGTCCGGGAACGAAAAGTGCATCAGCGTGCTACCGGCGGCCCAGGCGTAGGTGTCGAACGACACCGAGACGCCCAGGTCGATCGCCCGGTCGGCTTCGTCATGGTTGACCCACCAGCTGTTGTCCTGGCTGTTGAAGTGCGAGATGTGGACCGGGCACCTGGCGCGACGGCCGATTTCCAGCGTCTCGCGGATGGCCTGGCGCATTCCCAACTTGTAGCGCATGTGCGTGACGTAGGGCGCGCTGAAGCACCCGGCCGGTTCGCTGATCGCCACCAACTCATCTGTGTTGCTGAAGGTGCAGGGGGCGTAGTCCAGACCGGTTGATACCGCTGCGGCGCCGTCGCGCATCGCCTCATGCGCGATCTGGCGCATTTGCGCCAATTCCTCGGGCGTAGCCGGGCGGTCTTCCCAGCCAAGAACCGCGGCGCGCACACAGCCGTGGGGGAGGTGGTGCGCCACGTTGATCGAGACTTTGCGGTCGAAACTGTCCAACCAGCCGCCGACGGTCTCCCAGGCGCCGTCGACGTCCGGCTGGCCGTTGAGCGCGTCGAAGTAGTCGAGGAAGGGCTGGCGGTCCTGGGCGGCCAGGGGCGCGTAGCCGATGCCGTCCAGACCCGTCAGTTCGGTGGTGATGCCTTGCCGCACCTTGGGCTGATGGTCCGGACGGTCCAGCAAGAGCAGATCGGAGTGGGTGTGGACGTCGATGAAGCCGGGCGACAAGACCCTGCCGCCGGCGTCGATCTCGCGCGTTGCCCCATTCTCGACGCGGCCCAGCGCCGTGATCAGCGAGCCGTCGACGGCCACATCGCCGCGTACCCCGGGGGCGCCGGACCCGTCCACAATCAGGGCGTCGCGAATGCAGAGGTCGTGCATCAGATCGTCAGGCGGAGTCGCGCAGGTGCGCGGCATCGTAGTCGGCTGCGGTCCCGGCGGCGAACGCGCGCAGCCGGCATACCGCTTCGGCCTCCGCCGCCGCCAGGAATTCGACGGCGACATCGGGGCCAAAGATGTCGCGTCCAATCGCCGCTCGCGCTTCCACTTCGCGCGCGGACTCCGCGGGACTCACCGTCAGCCCGTTGAGCGCAACGATGGCCCGGCGCAACTCGCCAAGCGGCAGTCCAGGATCGATCGTGCTTACACCACCTGCTTTACGCTCCAGCAAGCTGGCCTCCGCGATGGTGTCAAGACCGTCAGCCCGAAAGTCGGCCAGGCATCGAAACGCGGTCGCGAGCTCGCGCGGAGGTTCAGGCGAGCCGGCCTCAATGGCCCAGGACAACCCGCCGATAGCCGCGCCATTGCCCTGGACCGCATGCTCACCGAGCCGGACCACGAACACCTCATCGGCGGCCAGGTGGGTCAGATAGCCGGCCACATAGGCGACCTGAGGCTCCGTCAGCGACGACGGATCGCTGAGATGCGGGTAGGCATCAAACAGTCGACGGGTGGCCGTTCCCCAGGTATCCGGGTCTCGAAAGCCGTAGAAGTGGGTCGCCTCGCGGGCGGCTTCATCGCGAACGCGGGCATCGGGCGCGATAGCTCCCGCGTAGTAGGCCGGCAGCGAGGCGCGCACGATGTCGCTGAGCGCGTCAGGCGCCTGCTGCAACGCCGCCAAGGCCACCCACATGTGAGCCCGCTGTGTGGCCAGAGACGCCCCCGCTCCCGTGCGCTGTCACAATGCCGCCAGACTTGACGATTGTAGGAGGCGCGCCAAATGGCCATTCACGCCGGGCACACCGGAATCGTCGTTCAGGACTTGGACAGGGTCGGACGGTTCTACAAGGACGTGATCGGTCTGACTGAGGCGCGCCGGATGAGCCGCGAGGGCGCGCTGTTGGATGCGCTGCTAGGCCTGAATAACGTGCGCCTGGAGGTCATGTTCCTGGGAACGCCCGATCGACCGGCGGCCATCGAGCTATTGCAGTACGTTCGCCATCCCTCGGCGCCCGTTCAGCGCCAGCCCAACACCCACGGACCCAACCACGTGCATTTCATCGTGCATGACCTGGACCCGATTCTTGATCGCCTTGCGGCGGCGGGAATCGAGTCGATTGGGGGACCAGTCGCCTGGTTCGATACCTGGACGCGCGTGCTCTACACGCGCGACCCGGAAGACAACATCGTGGAACTGACGGAGATTCCCGAGGGGCAGCCGATTCCTTACGCGCCGAGCAGCAGATGACGCGAAATCTGCTTGCCCGAGTCCTTTCCCAGGGATGGGCCTGGCGGGGCCGCAACCCGGCTGTCCCGAATCGCTGAACTCAGCCCCTAGGTCGCTACAGCCTCGGCCCGGCCTGACTCCATCGAGGCCAGCACGGCGTCCTGCACGGCGGCGGACTGCGCCGCGAGAGCGGGATCGAGCGACTCGCCGCGCGTGAAGGCTTCCACCGCCCGAACGTGGCCGGCGAACGGTCCTTCCAGGTCGAGCGGCGTGGATTCCGAATCGCCGAGCCGCTGAGCCGCTGAGGCTCGTCCGTCGGCGTGGATTGAGCCGTTGGCGCCGATCAGCATGGCGCGGTCAAACGGCCGTCC
Source organism: Chloroflexota bacterium (assembly GCA_034422315.1). GTDB lineage: Bacteria > Chloroflexota > UBA11872 > UBA11872 > UBA11872 > UBA11872. Next base: position 7,432 of record DAOUJT010000027.1, read on the forward strand.
GCCGGCGGGCGCGGCGCCCACGTCCAGCACCACCGTCAGGCCGCGTTCGAACGTCAGGATTGCCGTGACGTAGTCGGGTCCGTCCGCGCCCACGGCCTGGCCCGCTGCGTACGCACTCACCGCTGGTCGACCCATCAGATCAAGCACAGCCGCCAACTCGTCAATCAGCGAGCCGGCCAGGTGTTCGGGACCGGCCGGCGCCCAGCGTGTCCAGCGTAAGAAGCGCGGCGAGCCGATTCGTCCGGTGTCCAGCGACGCGCGCAACAGGCCATGCGGCGAGCGATGGAGGGCGGGCGCCAGCACGCTGACACCTGATCCTTGCTTCGCCTGCAGCGTCGACAGCCCGGCCGTCCCCGCCACGGCCGATGTGAACACCGCACAGGGAAGCCCGGTGTCGGCGGCCGCACCGTCGGCATCGGCGGCTGTCAGCACGATCGCCTGCGCATCGGGGCGCTCGTGGCCGACGATGTCCAACGACGGCGCGTCAATCAGCGCCTTTTCCAGGTCCGCGTCACCGGAAGCGCCGGCGGCCAAAAGTAAGCGCATCGGAGATTCAACGTTGCTGTTCTGGTACGGCTAGTGTGGCCGTCGGCGGCGTTTTTCTGCAAGCCGCCGCCCACAGCCTCAAAACAGCGGCTCTGTCAGCGTCGAGCGCTCTGAAGCCTGATACCGTCCAGGACGGACTGCCGGCAAGGGGGGCTTAAACGACCGGTGGGGGCCGAGTGGCCCCCACCAGGCGGATTACGACTTCAAGCCGGAGCTACGACTTGATGCCGGTCAGCGCAATTCCACGCACGAACTGCTTCTGTGCGAAGAAGAACACGATCACGATTGGCGCCACCGAGACGATCGATGCCGCCATTAACATCTGGAACTCCGTTCCGTATTGGGTCCGGAACCACCGGATGCCCACCGCCAGCGTCAACTTCTCAGGCGTCTGGATAAAGACGAACGGTTCAAAGAACTCGTTCCACTTGTTGATGAAGTTGAACACCGCCACGGTGGCGATAGCAGGTTTGGAGAGCGGAATTACGACGCGGAACAACACCTGCAGGAGGTTCGCGCCGTCAATCTCCGCTGCCTCATCCAACTCCACCGGCAGCGTTAAGAAGAACTGCCGAAGGATGAAGATGTAGAAGGCCTGTCCCCAGAGGTCCGGCAGCGCCACCGGCCAGAGGCTGTCGAGCAACCCGACCGTGCGGAACATGATGAACTTGGGCACGATCGTCACGTGGCCCGGCAGCATCAGGGTCGCCAGGATCAGCACGAACAACTGGTTACGGCCCGGGAACTGCGTTCGCGCGAAGCCGTAGGCCACGAAGATGCTGATGAAGGTCTGCCCGAACATGCCGAGCGCGACCAGGATCAGGGAGTTCACGATCCAGTTCGCGAACGGCCCCGTCTCCCACATGTCGATGTAGTTCTGCCAGATCCAGGGATCGGGCCAGATCTGCGGCGGCTCTTCAAAGAGCTTGTCCAGCCGCATGAACGACGTGCGAACCATCCACAGGAAGGGGATGGCGTACACGAAGCTTCCCAGCCAGAGGATTCCGTAGGTCGCAATCCGACCGCCCACGCGCATCACTCTGATACGCGCCGGCGTCCGAATGCGGACCGACGATGGCATCCCGGAGGGGTCCGATGGTTCTACGGTTACCGTTTGTTGCGCCATAGTCCCCCCTAACTGGCCCTTTCACCCTCGTAGTACACCCAGCGTCGCGCGGTCAGGAACTGCACGATCGTCAGGAAGAGGATGACGAAGAACAGAATCCAGGCGATGGCCGAGGCGTAGCCCATCTTGAAGAAGCGGAAGCCGTTCCAGTACAGGTACAGCAACAGGAACAGCGTCGCGTCGGCCGGACCACCCTCGGTGATGATCAGGGCGGCCGTGAAGACCTGGAACGACCCGATCACCGCCAGCACCATGGTCAGGAAGATCTGCGGCGTCATCATCGGAATGGTGACGTGTCGGACCTTGCCCCACCAGCCGGCGCCGTCGATTTCGGCGGCTTCGTACAAGTGCTGGGGAATACCCTGCAAGCCCGCCAGGTAGATGATCATCGTGGTCCCCACGGACCAGAAGCTCATGATGATCAGTCCCGGCATGGCCCAGGTCGTGGACCCCAGCCAGTTGGGCGCCTGGATGTCCAGCGGCTGCAGGAAAATGTCCAGGAAGTTGTTCAGCAGGCCATTCGGCTGCAACACCCAGTACCAGAGCACCGCGGTGGCGACGCCCGTTGTAATGGAGGGCAGATAGAACGCCGTGCGGTAGATGGCAATGCCCTTCACCTTGCGGTTGAGCAGGCCCGCGATGATGAAGGAGATGATCAACACGCCCGGTACATGGAACACCACGTAATAGGCCGTGTTGTAGACGCTCTGGACAAATCGGGTGTCTTCCCCGGATAACAACTGGGCGTAGTTCTCAAAGCCCAGCCACTTGATGTCGCCCACCAGGCGCCACTGCGTGAAGCTGAGGAAGAAGGAGAAGAAGAAGGGCCCCGCGATGAACACGATGAACCCAAACAACCAAGGGAGAATGAACAGGAACCCTTGGGTCTCCTTCCATGTCCAGCCCAGAATGCCCCGCCTGCGTCTGGCGGGTGTGGGCGCACTGGCCATGTCAGTTGCGGTCATCGCACCTCCTTCAATTCCGAGCGTCAGGCCCCATTTTCGTCAAAGGCCGCTCGGCCCCCGATTAACAGCACCCGCCAAAGCGGTGGCGGACCGTACAGCCACCAAGGCGCGCGCGTCAACAGATGTGCGCGAATTTTACGGGCACCCGCGCCTTGCGGACATTAGGGAATCGCCGGAGTCTTAGCCACTCAGCGGATAGTTGAAGCCCGCGCCACGATCCCGGCTGAAGGACCATGCGTCCTCCCGGCCGTCGTATCGCACGACCAGCCCTTGTGGTTGCTCAATCGCTACCGACTCCCATTCCACCTCGGCATCCGCGCCGTAGACGAAGGCGGCGGCGCTCCAGAAAGCATCCGCCGTGACCTCCGAAATCAACGTGCGACGCAGGTCGCTGGCTGGATTCCCGGGCGAGCGCGCCGTCAGCAGGCGGGCGCCAGGCAGTGGCGCAAATGCGGCGGTCAGCGTCGCCGACGGCTCGCCGGCCACGGGAACCTCCAGGCGAACCGTAGCGCCCTGCGCCGCCGGCCAGCCCCGCGCGTCGCTGAGGTGGGCGTATGAGACGTTGTCCGGCAGGTCAGCCGCGCCTGCGTCGCCGTCCGGCCAGGCAGCGAACTCGCCCTCATGGTGGAAAACCACATGGGCGCGACGCGCGACCGGCGATTCCACGCGAGTCAGCACGATGAAGTAGCCGTCGCGCGCCAGCACGACCCGGCGCGCATACACAGCGGCATACGGCCCCTGCTCCCAGTGCACCTGGACGTCGGCGATACCAAAGTCGTTGCCGCCCACGGGCCGGTAGCGCAAGGCCTCGCCCGTGGCCGGCGGCTGCTCCTCGCCTTCCAGGAGAACCGTCGAGTGGCTCAACGTGTGCCGATACCAGGAGTCGTTGATGGCGATCCCGTACCCCGGCGTCCCCAGATCGGCGCCCCAACGCCGACCGCCGCCGAAGATACTCAGCGCCAGCTTGTCGGCATGCCCGTGCCCACCGCCGTGCGGCCCATACTTGAGCAGCAATTCGCCCTGCGAGCCCAACGGAAGCTGCGGGCGCAAGACAGCGAACCCGCTCGCCGACTCGTTGCTTTCGACCAGCGGCGGCGCCGCCTCATTCGATACTTCGTCCGGCCCGTACAGAAGCGACTCCACGTTAGATCTCGGCATGGAGCCGTAGGCGCGCGTCAGCACCGCCTCGAACTCGGGCGCGCCGTACGTGCCGGCGGCAATTTCATAGAAGCCGGGACCGTTGGGAATGCCGTGCCCGACTTCGTCGGTGACGCGCGAGTGATACCAGCAGTCGTTGATCGCCGGCACGTAGTCGTCCGGATACGCGATCCGCAGCGGCGCCTCAAACATCCGCCGCATGGTCGGATTGCCGACCGGGTCGCCCGGCAAGCCTTCACGCGCCTGCGCCAGGTACAGCACGGCGCCCAGGGTGTAGTAGTGGTAACTGGACGCGCCCTCGTACCAGTGGCCGTCATCCAGCACACCACGGGCGAGCTGATCGGTCAGACCGTAGGTGTCGTCAACGACGGTTCGGACCAGGGCCTCGTCACCGAGCGCGGTGCCCAGGGTGGCCAATGCCGCGTTGAGCCAGTTTTCGTAGTTGTGAATTCGCGGCGTGCGCTGCGACTCGATGTGCGCGGCCGCCGGTTCCAGGAGTCGCGTGCGCAGCAGGTCTCGGTCATCAACGACGCCCGGCCAGATCCAGTGGCAGGCCCAGGCGATGGGAATCGCCCATACCGACTCGTCCAGGGCGGAATAGGTGATCTTGCCCACGCTGGGATCGTTGCGCGGACTGTGAACGTCCGGGTAAATGGCGGCGTATTCGGTAAGAATCCGGCGCGCCGCGTCCAGGTGCGCCCGGTTGCCTTCCAACCGCCACAGCAGCGCCAGGCGATAGGCGCGCTGCGCCAGGCGGCGGTTGGCCGTCCAGAGCCAGGAATCGTCGAAGGGTTGACCGGACCAGACGCGTCCACACACTGGACATACGTGCTGGGTCGGCTTGTCCTCCTCGAAGATCAACTCGGCGGCGTCGTCAGGGCAGAAGTACGAGTGGTAGTAGCCGCCGTTGCGAGCCACCGGTCGCAGCGGGCTGACCAGGGCCGCCGCCGCTTCGTCGCGCAACTCCTGCATGGCCGCGGCAAAGGCCGGCGATTCGTGACGCGACAGTGCGCGCTCCAGCGGACCCGCGGGCAGTCCCAGTTCCCATCCGCTCACACTGAACCCCCATCCAGGCCGTAGGCGGCCACCGTCTTGCGGGCGATTCCCGCCCAATTCAGTCGCGCGTCCAACTCGCCGGCTGACCTGACCGAAGCCTCTGGATCAAGCGCCTGCGCGTCCAGCAGCGCCTGCCGCAGCGCCGTTGGATCGTCCGGGTCGTACAGCACCGCGGCCTTGCTGTCGCCGACCAATTCGGGCAGACAGCCCCGGCGCGGCATCACCAGCGGCGTCCCGTGCCCCAGCGCCAGGATCGCCGAGCCCGAGGTCAGTGTGTCCAGGAACGGCAACACCAGCACGTCAACCGCGGCCATCACCAGTTGCACTTCCTCGTCGGCGATGTGTCGCAGATGCGCAACGACCCGCTTGTCGTTGATCTCGGTCGAGTGCAGCGGCCCGTGGTAGTTGGCGTGCAGCGCGCCGGCCACCAGCAGCCGCAGGTTGTCGCCCTCAAGCGACCCGAACTCCTCGATGAGCCGTTCGACGCCCTTATACGCCCGGATGTTCCCGAAAAATCCGTAGACGAACGCGTCGTCCGGAATGTCGAACGCCCGCCGCGCCTCCGCCCGCGTGGCTTCCCGCGGATAGGCGTCCGCGAACGACCCGTGCGGAATTACATGCACGCCCCAGCGTCGGCCGAACCGACGGCCCAGGACCGACTTCGCGTATTCGCAGTGACAGATCACCGCGTTGGCCAGCGTGGTGACTACCCGGCGCGCCACCTCCCCGTGCGACGCCCGAAGTTGCTCGTGCGGAACTACGTTGTGCATCGTCCAGACAATGCGGAAGCCGCGCAGCCGCGCAACCACCAGCATGGCCGCGAAGGCCAACAGGCGCAGCACCGCCAGCACCGGGTTCGGGTGCTCGTAGAACGTCGGGTTCCAGTTGAAATGCACGATGTCGTACGGACGCGGGAACTTCCACACGAATCCGAGGTTGCCCGAGCGCTTGACCTGAACCCGCACGCGGTGTTCGGCCAGCGCTTGCGCCAGCAGACCGGCGTATGGGTTCGAGCTGTCCAGTCGCCAGTTCAGCGTGGTGGCGCTCCAGAAGAACACCACCCGGGCCACGGGGTTCGTCACCCCATTGGACTCAGCCAACGTCATAACAACACAATCTGCCAGCGGCCTGGGCAAGCCAGGGTCGTTAGCGCGCCGCCCACTGGCGCCGCGAAAGTCATGGCGGGCCTTAGAAGCCGATGCCGGCTGATGTGTTTCTGCTGGGGTTGATCTTGAAGCTTCCACTCCGCTCGTCGCCGCAGCCGGAAGCCACGGCAGTTGCCACGATGAGCACAATGGCCGCGAACATTCCTGCCACGCGGCGAACTGAATGAGTTCGGATAGCCCTAAGCATGTAGACCCTCCCTCGCACGCTGCCGCAGCCTACCCGTTTGGCTTCCGCGATTCACCGATTTCGCCGGCGTACGCAAAGATCAACGGTGTCCCGCCGGTGTGCAGAAAGACCACCGTGTCCTGCTCCGCCAGGTCGCCGCGCCGAACATCTTCCAGCAGGGCGGCAAACGCCTTGCCCGTATACACCGGTTCCAGAAAGATCCCTTCGGTCTCGGCCACCAGCCGAATGGCGTCCAATCCCTCAGGTGTGGCTTCGGCATACGCGGGACCGACGAACGCCTGTGAGTTCCAGATGTCCTCGGCGCGCACTCGCACGTCCAGCCCCAGCAGCTCCGCCGTGGCATTGGCCATGTCCGCCTGCTGCCGGGTTCGACCGCCGTCCACGATCAGCGGGCTGAAGCCGCGAATCGCATAGCCCGCGCCCAATGCGCGGTTGCCGAGTTCCAACCCGGCCTGCGTACCGCCGCCCGAGGCCACGTAGAGGTGCGTCACGTCCGCGCCCAGCGTGCGTGACTGCTCATGGATCTCCAGCACGCACTCCACGTAGCCAATGGAGGTCAGCGGGCCGTATTCAATCACGTATGGCTTGCGTCCCTGGGCACGCAATTCGTCCGCCGTCGCCGCCAAATCAGCCTCGTGCCCGAACATCCCGTCGCGTCCCGTGGGCCACACGTCGGCGCCCAGGATTTCGAGCAGGAGCCGGTTGCCCTGCGATTCACGGCCATGCGGCCCCTCATTGAGCACCAGCACCACGTCCAGACCTGCGCGACGGGCCGCCGCCGCGCACTGGCGAGCATGGTTGGACTGCATCACCCCGCCGCCCCACAGCAGCACGTCGCAGCCTTGCTGGAGAGCCGCGCCGACTTCGAACTGGAACTTACGGTTCTTGTTCCCGCCCAACCCGTGCTGGGTCAGGTCGTCGCGCTTCATCAGCAGCCGCGGTCCGCCCAACTGCTTGGTCAGATTCGGCAGATCCAGCAGCGGCGTCGGCAATTCGGTTAGGTGGAATCGCGGAAGCGCGTCCAGGCGGCGACGCAAGTCCGTCGATGTGTACACGGCCGGCGCTTGAGCCATTGAAGCGCTCCCTCCCGCGTCACGTGGGGCCGGATGACCACTCGCCCGACGGCAGCCTACCGCTTGCGTGCCAAATCCACGTGTCCGGCGCCACTAGATGCGACGCCGTCAGCGCACCCCGTGTTCGCGGGGGGTTGAATCCTGGCCGGCGGCCGCCTACAGTCTGAAGTTCGAATCTTTGGGCGCGTAGCTCAGCTGGTTAGAGCGCCACGTTGACATCGTGGAGGTCAGAGGTTCGAGTCCCCTCGCGCCCACTATATTCCGCCGCCGCGGCGCGCGTCCTGACGGACGGCGTCGAGGTCAGTACCGTAGCGGCGCCGGGGTCCAGCCGCGCTCCTCGCGCCAGTCAGGGCCGTAATCCGCGAAACGATTCAGCCCCAGACCGCTGATGTCGATGTTCGTCTCCCCGTAGAGCACCAGGTCGCTGACAACCTTGCCCGTGGCCGGCG
>DAOUJT010000028.1:0-8577 GCA_034422315.1 Chloroflexota bacterium
GCGGCCACCGTGTGGCTGCGCATGGGGTAGACCTTGGACACGAGGCCGATCGAGAGATCGGGGTTGGCCTCGACGACGGCCATGGCGGCGCGAAGGCCGGCGCCGCCGGCCCCGATGATGAGTACGTCGTGTCGGATTTCGTTCACGAAAGTGATCTTAGGGACGCCGGGCGGGGGCTGCAATCTGACCGGCCGGTACGTCCAAGTCGGCAGGTCGAAGTACGAGAGCGTCCGTTCGATTGCGGCTCACGTCTCGTCCGACGGCGTCTCGCGCGGCGATCGGCTGGAGCGCCGGAGGTCGCCCAGCACCTCGGGGCGCCGCTCCAGGAGCGCCAGGAGCGCGTGCTTGGCGGCGGCCCGGCGTTCCGGCGCGTCCGAGTCCCCGGAAGCATCCAACGCGCGCAGGTCCGCAAGCAGTTCGGCAGCCTGGGCCTCGGGGTCCGTGGCCGGCCGACGGCGCCAGCCGCGCCGCCAGATCACGAGCGCCAGCCCCACGAGAAGCGCCGGAACTGTGGTGAAGATCGCCCAGCGGTCAGCGGTCGTGGCGCGTAGCGTGCGCACCATGCCGGGGAGCGAGGTGTCGGCGATGCGGACGGCAAAGGACTCGCGCGCGGCAACGTTTTCCTTCTGCCACCGGTGCACCTGGTTGCCGCCGAACGAGTCATCGCCCCGAGCCTCCAGGCCGGTGACGGTTGTGGTCAGCTGGCCCGTCTCAACCAGCAGGATTGCGATGTCGGTATTCAGCGCGGGCACCCAGTCAAAAGCGACGGCCCCGCCGGTGAGCGCTAGCTGGTAGCCGTAGACCAGGGTGGTCACGCCCGGTTGGAGTCCGGCAAAGACCGCGAAGCCGGGACCGCCGATGACGGCGTCGCCGGGTCCGAATCCCGCGACCGGCTGCAGGTTGAACGCGCCGTCGGGTACGCCGAAACGCAACGGCGGCGGCGATCCCGGCTGCTGCACCGGAAGGTAGGCGCGGTTACCCGGGACGTGCACTTCGGCGACCTCGACAACGGAGAGAGTGTCCGCCGTCTGTCGCCTGAGCAGGCGGGTGAGGCTTTGAAAGCTGATGCCGGGATCTGTCTCCGTGACGGCAAAGACGTCGATTTCGATCACCGTCTGCTCGCCGGCCACAACGTGGAGGACGTCGCTGCTGTAGCGCACGCCCTCGGACTCGAACGAGACCAGATAGGCGTATTCGCCGCCGGCAGCCACGTCCGGGAATGCGAAGAGGCCATCGGCGCCAGCCGCGGCCTCGCTGGTGGGAAGGCGATCGGTCTGCCGAAACCCGTCAAGCTGGACCACCACGTCCAACGGCAGGGCCGCGCCCGGCGTGGCCGGCCGCAGGCGCCCGACGATCTCGCCGCTGCCCTCGGCCCGCACGCCGGCCACGCCGACGATGGCCAGGAGAACCAGCACGGCGGCCAGCCCGAGCGCTCGCCTCATCGCCAGGTGGTTCCCGCGTCACGGCTGCGGAAAACCGACCCGTCGGCCGCGATGGCGTACAGCGTGCGTCCGCTGATAGCCAGCGCGCGCACGTCCGCTCGCAGGGACAGCTGCACCCATGACTGCATGCCGTCGACGGACTTGAACACGCCGGCGTCCGTGGCCACGAAGGCGGCGCCCTCAAATCGCTCGCCGGACGCGGAACTGTAAGAGTCGCCGGTCTCGGGCTCGTAGACGACGGCCCGGATGGTGATGGTGGGCAGGACGCCGTTGACGAACCCATTGGCGCCGCGCCAGCCGCCGTTAGTCTCGGACGCAAGTACGCCCTCGGCGCCGGTGGCCGCCAGCAGGAACGGGGCGCCGAAGTCGACGACGGCCAGTCCCGTAAGGCTGCGCGGCGCGTCGGCGGGGCCTGGCGTCCAGGTGCGGCCCAGGTCGTTGCTTAGGAAAATAGAGCCGGCGTCATCGACGCCCGCTAGTCCCCGGGTTCGCGATCCAACGGCGAGTCGCCGCAACGCGGGAAAGTCTGGCTCACGGCTCCAAGTGGCGCCCTGATCGCGACTTGACCAGACGCCGTCGCTGGCGAGCGCGTAGAGCGTGTCGGGTCCAGCCGCCGCACCCACGGCTTCCCCTGGACCCTCGGCCGGCGTCCAGGTCTGGCCGCCGTCGCGGCTCAGATGCGCGCCGGTGGCGTGGCTCACGAGCAGCAGATCGGCATTGCCGGCCGCTACCGCTGCTCCCGAGACCGCCGCTACCCCAACATTGCCCACGGGCTCCTGTTCGGCGGCGGAGGATCGGGCTCCAACGGTGATGACGACGACCAGCGCTCCCAGCAGTGCCACCAGCGCGACGCTCGGCGCGACCCAGGCCACGGTCCGCGCGCGCGTCGGCGTGCGAGCCGCCGCCGGGACGGCGGCCGGCGCCGCGCCTCCAACCAGGGCTTCCACCGCGGCGTCCAATCGCTGGCGCCGCTGGTCGCGGTCGTGCAGACGCTGCGCCGTGTCCCGGCGAACGTCGCCGCTGACCCGCTCGAAGTCCGCCTGGCTAATGGCGCCGCGGTGGCGTTCGGCCTGCAAGTCATCCAGCATTCGCAGCCCGCGCTCCACGGCCAGGTCGTCTTCGGTTCCGAGCGAGTCGTCGGGTGCAAGAGATCGGCGCAGCAACGGCGCGACGATCCAGGTCAGTCCGGCAAGGGCGATCAGGAGGACCGCCAGGCTCAGCAGCGGCGCCGTCACGCTGGTGGCGGCGAGTCGCGCCCCGCCCGGCGCAGGTCGTCGACCTGCCGCTCGTAGGCCTCCAGATCGCCGGTGGCTGCTGCCTCCGCCGGTCGACGTCCCCGAGCCAGCGCCCAACCCAGCAGCAGGATGCCCAGGCCGACGATGACGACCGGGCCGATCCAGACGCCCAGCGCCAGGCCCTCGCGAGGCGGCTCGCGCAGAACGCCAGGCCCGTAACGATCCGCAAAGAAGTCCATGATCTGTTCCCGGGACTCGCCCGCCTGGAGCTTGATGAGGATGATTTCGCGCATCTGGGCGGCGAGCTGGGCGTTGGACTCGCGCACGGACTGTCCCTGGCAGACCGGGCAGTCGAGCCGTTCGGCAATGGACCACATGCGCTTGCGCGTTGGCAGGTCAGGCTCGTCGGCGGCGCGGACGGGGAGTGCCAGGACCACGGCCGCCAGCAGTCCCAGGAGGAGGCTCGCGCGGTACCGATTCACGACGCGGCCGGCTGCGCAGCGGCGCCCTGGACCATCGCCGTTTCCCGACGCTCGACCGGCCAGGCGATAACGAGGATGCCGACGAAGTAGACGATTCCGCCGATCCAGAGCAGGACGACAAGCGGATTGACGAGCAAGCGAATGGTCGCGGACGCGCCGCTTCGATCCCAGGAACTCAGCAACACGTATACGTCGTCCAGGTGCGGCAGCGTCGTGCTGACCGCCACGTCGGCCGTGGGCTGGTTCTCCCAGCCCGCGTGAATGCGACGGGCAGGCGACAGACGGTCGATGACGGCGCCGTCGCGAACAACGTCCACCTGGGCGACGACGGTGTTCAGACCCGGCTGCACGCTGCTGCGGAGACCCTGGAAGACGACGTCGTACGGGCCGAGGCTTACGGCCTGGCCACGCTCGACGGTGGCGGCGGTTTCCTGGCTGAAGGCGGCCGAGGCGATGATTCCGAGCGCCAGGATGGCGACACCCAGGTGTACGAGGTAGCTGCCCAGCCGCCGCCGGTTGCCCACCATGAGCGGGTACGGGCCGGTCGCCGCTTGGCGTCGGCGGGCGAGTCCGGCGCGCACGCTGCGGGCGTACTCGAGTGCGACGCCCACCGCGACAGCCGCGGTCAGCCCGATGGCGACGATAGGCAGGCCGTCGCGCATGCCGAGGACTGCCAGCAGCACCGAAACCAGCGCGAGCGTGGCGATGGGCCAGCGCGTGGCCCGCCAGGCGGCTCGCAGGGACGTGCGGCGCCAAGCCAGCAGCGGCCAGATGGCCAGCAGCCCAAGTGTTGCGACCAGCAACGGCACGTTGACCTGGGTGTAGAAGGGCGGGCCCACCGCGATGCGGGCGCCTTGCACGATCTCGGTAACCATCGGAAATACCGTGCCCCAGAAGGTCGCCGCGGCAATCGCGAGCATCAGGAGGTTGTTAATCAGGAAGCCCGCTTCCTTGGAGGCAATGTCGGTAATCGGCTCGTCCGAACGGATGAGCGGCAGGCGGTAGATGAACAGGGCGGCCGAGAGGATCAGCAGCGCGCCGACGAAGACGAAGAAGATCGGGCCAACGTCGGACAGGGCGAAGTTGTGCACGGACGAGAGGATGCCGCTGCGAACCACGAAGGTGCCGAAGATCGCCAGCGCGTAGGTCACCAGCACCAGGCCGATGGCCCAGGCCCGCAGCTGGCCGCGCCGTTCCTGCGCCAGCGCGGAGTGCAGGTAGGCCGTGGCCACCAACCAGGGCAGCAGCGCCACGTTTTCCACGGGATCCCAGCCCCAATAGCCGCCCCAGCCCAGCACGCGGTACGCCCACCAAGCGCCCAGCAGCAGCCCGGCGCTCTGGATGGCCCAGGCCAGCAGCATCCAGTTCCGCATTTCCCGCAGCCAGGGCTGAGTGACGCGTCCGGCCAAGAGCAGCCCGGCGGCAAACGCGAACGGGATCCCGAAGCTCATGTAGCCCGAGAGCAGCATGGGGGGATGGATCTGCATGCCGCTGTCCCACAGCAGGGGATTGAGTCCGCGCCCCTCGGCCGGCGCGGCCACCAAGCGCGAGAACGGTGACGACGTGAATACCAGCACGCCCAGGAAGAACAGTTGCAGTCCGCTGAGCACGACGATTCCGTGCGGGCCGACGACGCCATCCGCTGTCAACATGCGGCGGGTGGCGACTGCCGCGAAGAGGCTCATGGACCAGGTCCAGAACAGCAGCGAGCCTTCCTGACCGCCCCAGAGGGCGGCGATGGTCAGGCCGGTCGGCATGGCCGAATTGGAGTGGTCGGCCACGAACTGGATGGAAAAGTCGCGCGCCAGGAAGCCGGCCGCCAAGCCCGCAACCACAACAGTCAACAGGGCGGCCTGCACCGACGCCGCATTGGCGGCGCTACGACTCAGTTCCGGCGTGCGACGTACGGCGCCGGCGAGTCCAAGCAGGACTTGAAGTACGGCCACGCCGAAGGCGATACTGAGTCCCAGCCGTCCGGCATCGACGAGATCAGGCATGTCCGGTCCGCACTAGCGACGCGGGCGGTGTCGTCGCCGAGTTCGTATCAGTGGCTCGACGCTTCCCGCCCCGCCTGCGGCGCATCGAGCTGACCGCGCAGATCATGCAACTCGTCGCGCACGTTACGCACGCGGCCGGTGACGTAGACTAGGTAGCCGAAAATCCCGATCCACACGGCACTGAAGCCGATGAAGAGATACAGCAGATCGCTCATACGGATTCCTCGTTTCGTTCGTGCAGCCGCTCGCGCAGGCTTCCCAGTTCGGTAACGGCCAGTTCAAGCTGCATGCGCTGTCGCAACAGCACGACGTAGAAGACGGTAAAGGCGGCGACGGACACCATCAGCGTCGTCAGCATCTCGCGCGGCATGCCGCCGCCGGGACTGGTGACCGAGGGCGTGGGGTGCAGGCTGCGCCACCACTCCACCGAGAACCACACGATTGGCACGCTGACCACGCCCACGATGCCCAGCACGGAGGCCATGCGCTGGCGGGCGTCCGGGTCGTCGATATAGGAACGCAGCGCCAGGTAACTCACGTAGATGAACCACATGATCAGGGTTGTGGTGAGTCGCGGGTCCCACTGCCACCACACGCCCCAGACGCTGCGGCCCCAGACGGATCCGGTAACCAGGGTCAGCGTGGTGAACAGCACGCCAATCTCGGCCGAGGCGAGCGCGAGGCGGTCCCAGCGGGATCTCCCGCGAACCAGGTACATCACGCTGCCAATGGCCACCACGCCGAACGCCGCGAACGCCAGCCAGGCGCTGGGCACGTGCACGAAGAGCAAGCGGTAGACCTCGGCCTGCACCCGCTCGGCCGGCGCGAAGATGAGCGCCATGAACAGCGCCAGACCCATGCTCAGCAAGAGCAGTGCGTAGAGTGCCGCGGTCCCGGGGTGCCGGAGCGCGCCGAGCCACCCGGGTCTGGCCAACTCCGACGTGCGAACCTGACTCATTCCTGCCTCCAGTTAGCTACGGGCCGCGTGCGGGTAGAGCACCGTCCCAAGAGCCAAGAATACGACCGTCACGACCGCCAGCAACCCGAACCAGGCGCCTAGTTGACCCGCGGGAGTGACTTCAAGCGCTCCGAGAGAGATTCCCACACCGGCCAGCAGCACCGGAACCGCCGGAGGTATGGCTAGGAGGGGCATGAGCATCTCGCGCGCGCGGGCGCTGACGACCAGGGAACTCTGCAGAGCGAGGATGGCGCTGATGGCCGCGGCTGTCAGGACCACCGCGCCTATCGTGCTTGCTTGAAACAGGGAAACGTTCAACAGCAGGCTGAGAAACACCAACTGGGCGATCCCGACGAATGCGGTTTCCAGCGCCAGCAGCGTGAACTTGGCGAGGTAGATGCCGCTCGGGTCCACCGGCGCGACCAACAGTCCGTCCAGCGTTCCCCGCTCGAACTCGGTTGCGAAGAGGCGGGTTCCCGCCAGCGTGGCCGCCAGGAGCACGCTGATCCAGAGCACCCCGACGGCGACGGCGGCGACCTCCGATCCCAGCGCGGCGATGAAGGCCATGTCGAAGACGACGGCGGCAAGCAGGGTGAACATGAGCAGCGTTGGGACCTGCTCGCGCGCCCGCCACTCGACTCGGGCGTCCTTGGCGATCATGGCCCAGACGGCGCGACCGAAGCCTGGCGGACGCGGTCGTGATTGGGCGCGGGCCGCTGGCGGAACCGGATCTGGCTCGTTGCGCGGATCATCGGTAAGCCGTCCGGCCTGGAGTCGCACGATGCGAGCGCCCAGCGCGTGGGCCACGCGTTCGTCGTGGGTGCTGAAGAGCACGGCCGCGTGGGGCGCCAGCGCGTTGAGCATCCCTGGAAGGTCGCCAACGCCGGCCGAATCAAGGCTGGCGTCGGGCTCATCCAGCAGGACGACGTCAGGTTCGGCCAGCAGAGCCAGGGCGAGTCCCAGGCGCTGCTGCATTCCGCGCGAGAAGTCGCGGACCAGTCGGTTGGCATCCGCTGCCAGTCCCACCGTTACCAGGGCGCCTTGGATGCGTTCGGCGCCCTCGGGCACTCCTTGCAGACGGGCCGCGAAGGCCAGGTTTTCCCGGGCGGTGAGATGTGGATAGAGCGGCGGACGGTGTCCCAGGAAGCCGAGTCCGCCGCGCGCGGCGGAGTCCTCCGGACTCTGGCTGCCGCGCAGCGCCACTCGGCCGCGTCGCGGGCGCAGCAGTCCCGCCAGGGCGCGGAGGAGCGTGGTCTTGCCCGCGCCGTTCGGTCCGACGACGGCCACGCGTTCGCCGGGCGCCATCGCCAGCGATACGCCGCGCAGGACATTCCGCTGGCCCAGCCGTACATACAGGTCGTCCGCAGCGATTGCCGGCGAGGTCGGGCGTGTGGTTTGCAAGGCGGCGATTGCGGGTGCCGTGACCTCGTCGGGCCCTACTGTGCCGGGATTTCGCGCGGCTCGAACTCAGGCCCGTGTTTGACGATCAGGCTTCGGGCGCGGAAGGCGCCGCCTGGTTCGAGCTGGCCCTCGACGATCACTTCCTGGTAGCGGTCTTCGGCTGAGTATCCAAACAGGTCGGGCGGCGTGCCGCGGTATTCCACGGGCAGGCGGCCGGAGTCGTCCTGGAGGTCGAAGCTGATCACGTTGCCGTCGCCGGACGTCTGGATCGATCCGTCGGCGACGATGCCGTTGACTCGAATCAGGCGGTAGTACGCCTCCGTGTCCATGGCGCGCACCTCGCCGACCGTGTGGTAGTACACCGTCGCGCCCTGGGTTCCGGTCCAGATCAGGAAGCCTACGGCGGCGGCCAGCGCGGCCGCCAGCAGCAGCAGTTTCCCCGACAGCCTGGGGCGGGGTGATGTCGTCGTCGCAGCGTTCATGGTGTCCGGGTCCAGCCTAGCCGACGCGCCTCAAGCTGAGCTCAGCCATTTCGTTCAGGATCAGCGACAGCAGGTAAATCGCAAGACCAAGACCAACGATCAAGGCCGTGCGGCTTCGCCACCAGGGCCAGGGGGCCCCCTTCGTGTCCTGAGGCTCGGCGTGGCGGCGGGGCGCCGCAAGCCGAAACATGGCCAACGCCAGCAGCGTCTTGCTCACCAGCACCGCGACGTAGGCCGCGTCGATTGACTGCTCGGCCAGGCGGTTGAAGGCCAGCAGCGCACCCGTGATCACAAAGACGCCGAACCCCGTGCCGACCAGGCGCCCGACGGTGCGACCCAGGACTGCCCCGTAGAGATTGGGTGCCGGCGTAATGTTCGGTGCGGTGCGTGCGGCCAGGACGACGATTCCGCCACCGACCCAGAGCGTCGCCGCGATGACGTGGATGTAACGCAGCACGACCAGCAAAGCGACCGGACTCTCGGCCATGGGACCGCTTCCGCTCAGGCGGCGTCAGGCGCCGGCGACTCCTGGATCGACCGAATGTAGTTGACGAGCGACCACCGCTCCTCGGCCGTCAGC
>DAOUJT010000029.1:0-17103 GCA_034422315.1 Chloroflexota bacterium
CACAGCGCGCCGTCACACCCTGCGTTCGCTGTGCAGTTCACGCACTGAAACGCCACGCCGATCCGTCACTCGCCCGTCAGGCTGTCGACGCGCCATGGCCCGTATCCATCAGACACTTGATCAAGCGCTCAAGATCACACGCAAACATTGCAGCGGGCTGATCGAATCCCGATCGCACTCGGAGAACCCCCTGAAGGCCCTGCGGGTCAATAGCCACGAGTACGGCAAACAGCCCATACCCCCACCCTCCGGCGAAAGGCCCTTGCAGCGGAAGTACTCGCCGTTCCGATACTCCAGCACGGGCCGGTCGGGGCGATGTGGCAGACGCCAACCGTGCAGATGGGGCAGCGGTAGCCGGCGAAGTGTCCCTTGGCGTCAACGCGCCTTGCAGACAATGCACGTCCCGGCGCCAGCGTGGCCGGGCGTCCATCTGCCAGACGGTCACGAACGACGTCCGCGTGACCCGCTCCACAGCGTTCGGAGCAGTACGAAGCAAGACCCCGCGCGGCGCCTGCACGCATCGGCGGCATGGCAGACTGGTCATCATGTAGCGAAACGCGATCCGAGGGCTGAACTTTGGCTCAAGGCGAAGACCTCCGGTCGGAGAATGAGCGACTAAGGTCTCGACTCTCCCGGCTCACCGAGGCGATTCTGCGCATCAGTCAAGACCTTGATCTTGACACCGTCCTGCAGGAGATTGTCGATGGCGCGCGGTCTCTCACGGATGCGCGCTACGCCGCGATCGCTACTCAGGACGAGATCGGCGATCTGCAGGACCTGGTGTTCTCCGGTCTGTCGGATGACGAGATACAGGAGGTCCTGGCGTTCCCGAATGGCATGGCCTTATTTCACTACCTCAGTCGGTTGCAAAAGCCGCTGCACACGCGGGACTTCGTCGCTCACGCCGACTTGGCTGGATTCCCGAGCTTCGTTCTGACCATCAGCAGCTTCCTGAGCGCGCAGATCGGAGCGGGGAACGACCAGGTCGGCACGATATACATCGGCGAAAAGGAACGCGGACAGAACTTTACATTTGAAGACAAAGAAACCCTTGAGTTGTTCGCCGCGCAGGCGGCGACAGCCATCACCAACGCACGGCGTTACGGCGACGAACAGCGGGCCAAGGCCGACCAGGCGGCCCTGGTCGATACGTCACCGGTCGGCGTGCTGGTCGTTGACGCGAAGACCCGCGAAATCGTGCAGTTCAACGAGGAAGCGCGCCGCATCGCCGGCGGTTTGCGCGACTTTGGCCGTGGCTTTGACCAGGTGCTGGCGCTGTTTAGTTTTCGGCGAATGGATGGTCGGGAGATTCCACTGGCCGACATGCCGGTGGAGCGGTCCCTCAGGAGTGGGGAGACCGTTCGCGCCGACGAGATCGTCATCCATCGCCCGGATGGCACGGCCATTTCCACGGTCGTCAACGCAACACCAATTCACTCGGACGACGGGGACATTGTGTCGGTCGTCTCCACGATTCAGGACATTACGCCGCTGGAGGAGTTGGAACGCTTGCGCGCCGAGTTTCTCGGGATGGTTAGTCACGAGCTACGCACGCCCTTGACGTCCATCAAGGGATCCGCCGCGACCGCGCGGAGCGCAGGATATCCACTTGATCCCGCGGAGACGGGCCAGTTCTTCCGCATCATCGAGGAGCAGGCCGACCATATGCGCGACCTGATCAACAATCTCCTCGATTTGGCCCGAATTGAGGCCGGCACCCTGTCGGTCGCGCCCGAAGCCGCGGACCTGGCTGACGTCATCGATCAGGCGCGCAATGCCTTCCTTAGCGGTGGCTATCGGAATAGCATTGAAGTGTTCGTCGCGCCAGATCTTCCCCGAATCCCGGTGGATCGGCAGCGAGTCGGCCAGGTTCTCTACAACCTCTTCTCCAACGCGTCCAAGTACTCGCGCGAATGGTCCACGATCCGCGTCAACGCCACGCTCGACGACCTGTATGTGTCGGTGTGCGTCGTCGACGAGGGCTGCGGAATCTCGGCCGGGCAACTGCCACGCCTGTTCAGCAAATTCTCGCGGGTCGGTTCCGACAACGGTCCGGAGATTGAGGGATACGGCCTGGGGCTGGCGATTTGCCGCGGTATTGTCGAGGCGCACGGTGGTCGCATCTGGGCCGAAAGCGACGGCGAGGGCCACGGCACGCGCTTCACGTTCACGCTGCCCGCGGTCGATGCGGCCGACCAGACTGTGGACCCGTCCGCCGCCCCTTTCACCGCTCGCACGCCCGGCGCGTCGACCGCAGCCGATCGCATTCTCGCCATCGACGACGACCCGCAGGTATTGCGCTACGTTCGGAGTATCCTCGCGGAAGCTGGCTACTCGGTCGTCGTCACCGGCGAACCGGCCGAGCTGGACCGCCTCATCCAGGTCGAGCAGCCGCATCTGATCCTGCTGAACCTGGTACTGCCCGGGACAAGCGGCTTCGAGCTGATCAAGCACATACCAAATGTCTTCGAAGTCCCGGTCATATTTCTCACCGGTCGAGGCCGGGAACAGGACTTTGCCAGGGCTTTCGAGATGGGCGCCGCCGACTACGTTGTCAAGCCGTTCGCGCCAACGGAGTTGGTCGCAAGGATCCGGGCGGCACTGCACAAGCGGTCCGTCTACCGGCAGGCCCAGGCGGTCGAGCCCTTCCGCGTGGGGGACCTGACAATCAACTACCTGGAACGCACCGTGACAGTCGCGGGACGCTCGGTCAGCCTCACGCCAACGCAGTTCAAATTGCTCGCCGAGCTTTCGGGCAATGCCGGACGAGCCCTGACCCACAATCAGTTACTGGAGAGTGTGTGGGGCCCGGGGCACTCGGCAGACCAGCAACTGCTGCGGTCCTTCGTCAAGGGCCTGCGGAGCAAGCTCGGCGACAGCGCCAGGGACCCCGTCTATATATTTACGGAGTCGGGAATCGGCTACAGGTTGGCGAAGCCGTAGCCGGCCGGGTTCAACGAGCTGTCAGGTCCTGGTCGCTGTCGTCGGCTCGGTGACACTCTTCAGAAGTCGCGAGTTCCAGTAGCAGTTCAAGGACGTCAGGGCGCGCCGGCGCGGCCGGCCAATGTTGACCAGCCGGGTCACCATTCGTCTAATCCGCCACGCCCTTGTTGACCGCGTTCACCAGGTCGGCCACACGGCCCGCGCACGTTCCTGGTTCGGCGTCTCAGCCCGCTAAACCCCCACCTGGCCCAACTCCACCACTCCTTCAGCCGCCAACTCCGCAATCACCGATCCAACAACCGGCCGTAACGCCGCCGCGTCCGTCGGTACGCTCCCCGCAAACCGCTCCGCCAGCGTCCGCGCCACCTCCGCCCCGCTCCGCCTGCCGTCCATCAGGTTCAGCAGCGACAACGTCGGCAGCGACAACAGAATCTCCCGCGTGTCCCCATTGGCCGCGCCTGGCACGTCCACCCGTGTCACCGGCCGCAGCCCGGTCTCCGTCTCCTGCATCCACGCCCGAACGTCCGCTCCCGCCACCAACGCCGGAGTCCCCGCCAGCGCCTGCTCCTCCGTCACCGCAATCCCCGGTCGCACCCCCCGTTCGTGGTGAGCCTTGCCCCGTTCGTGGTGAGCTTGTCGAACCACACCCGCCGGCTGCTCAACGCTCCCCACGTCATCGCCTGCCAGCGCCTCATACGTCACCGCCAGTTGCCCCGGCGTAAACCCGCCCATGTAACGGATCGACTCCTCCGGCGTCTCCGTGGTTAATCCCGACGAAATAAACACAAACGCCTGCCGCAGCGAGAGGTTCTGACTCGGGTCCACCAGCCGGTGCGCCGTCCAGAACCACGACTCCTGCAACCGCTGCCCGTGATACCAGTGATTCGCCATGTCCACGAAATCGTTCGCCTGCTGTAGATACCCCTCCTGGTACCAGTCCATCGACAGCCCCGTCAGGTCCGGCGCCTCCAGCGACGTCCGGATCGCCTTCGTCGCCCGCAGCACCCCTTGCAGCGCCAGCGCGATGCCCGACGCCAGGATCGGATCCACAAAACACGCCGCGTCCCCCACCAGCAGATACCCCGGCCCATGAAACTGCTTACAGATGAACGACCAGTCCGACACGATGTCGAAATCCCCCGCCCACCGCCCGCCGTCCAGCAATTCCTGGTACTCCTCGCACGACTCGATCTGCCGTTGCCAGTACGTCCGCCGTTCCGTCCGCGACATCCCGCGGATTCGTTCCGGATCCGTCACCAGCCCGATGCTGCGCAGCCCTCCCGCCAGCGGGATATGCCACAACCACCCGTCGTCCACCGCCACCACGTACACATTCCCCGCGTCCGTCGGCTCCATGTCCTCCAGCACGTCCGGCAGCGATGTCGGCCCCCCGTGGTAATGACCGAACAGCGCCACGTGCCGCAAATTCTCGTTGTGCTCCCGCAGCCGGAACTGCCGCCCCAGCAGCGACCACTGCCCCGAAGCATCCACGCACATCCGCGCTCGAACCTCGCCCGACTCCCCCTCGTCATTCGTAAACGTCAGCCCTGAAACCCGCCCGTCCGTCATCAGCGCGCGCGTCACCTGGTGACCTTCCCGAACGTCCACCCCCTCGTCCCGCGCGTGATCCAGCAGCAGCTTGTCAAACACCTCGCGGTCGCACTGAAACGTAAACGTCCGGTCCTGCGGCACCTCCGAGAATCGAATCGTCCACGGGTCTCGTCCCCGCCCCCAGATATACGTCGCCCCGTACTTCTTCGTGAACCCGGCTTCTTCTACCCGCTCCAGCGCTCCCGTCTTGCCCAACGCAAACAGCACCCCCGGCAGCATCGATTCGCCCACGTGCGGACGCGGAAACCGCTCCCGCTCCAGCAACGTCACCGTGTACCCGCTCTGCCGCAGCAACGTCGCCAGCGAAGACCCCGCCGGCCCCCCGCCAACCACCGCCACATCACACTCGACAGCCCGCATCGCCCTCATTCCCTTCAAGCGCGCTGACGCCAGTGTGTCAGATCAGCCCGATCTTCACCCCCGCCTGCCTCGCCGTCCCGTCCAGGAGCCGGTCGGCGCTCCCCCGCATTGATTGATGTGGTCAGTCGCGAGCAAGCGGAGTCATTCACCGCGTTGGCTCGGCTCCCCCATCGGTCCGGTCACCGAACCAGCATCGCGTCCAACGAGCCCTCGTAGACCTGGATCGTGTAGCTCCCGTCTTCGGCCAGCGTGTACTGCAACACGGGTATCAGGCCAACCTCCTCCCGGTTCACGTTCGGCCGCGCCGCCAGCATCCACGACCCCGAGGCCAGCTGTCCCTGTGGATCCGAGAGACTGCGGTACCCGTGGCCGTCCCACAGCGCCAGCGTCCCCGTCCGCGGCTCAAACTCGTACAGAAAAAAATACTCATGCGTCGCCGTCTCTGGCACCGGCACAAGCTGCCCGTCAAACCACCGGGCAAACACCTCGGTGAATTCCGCTGTCCCAAATCGATAGGGCAGCCGCCACGGCGAATCGTCGGTCCGGACGACCACCCAGTCCTGCCCCTGCCAGCGCTCCGTCGCCCGGTCCGTGAACGTTGCCTTAAAGGCAATCCGCGTATCTGCCGCCCGCACATCCGCCAGCACGACGCTGAGGTCCATCCGCGGCGGATCCAGAATTGGCCTGATCGCTCCCGTCGGCGCGTACACGGCCGCCTCCTCGTTCCACCAAACGGGACGCCGGCGGCCAACCTCGAACACGGAGGGCGCCAATCGCGCCGGAACCACCACAAGCTCGGGCTCTTGCTCGGTCAACGACATCGTGGCCCGACCCGTCAGCAGGTGAGGACTCGTCGTATCCACCGCTCCCAGCACCTGGGCGTGCGACAGCGCCGCGGCGATACGAAGAATGTGTTGCGGCTGCAGACTCGGTGCCAGGTACACAACCGTCGCCTGGGGCGCCGCCTGTCGCAGAGCCTCATACGAAGCCGGCGCGTAGCTCCCGCGCAGCTCCAGAAACGCCGGACGGATTCGGAACAGCGCGTCCCATTCGGTACGCACCACCGGCTCGAACATCCGCGGGTCATCCAGCCATCGCCGCGCGTGCTCCGGCAGACCCTCGATCCAGTCGGCCGTCCCGTGCAGATACGCCAGCCCCAGCCGGCGAACTGGCTCCGGTTCCAGGAAACGCGCGACGTCGTCGTACTCCTCGCCAACGTATGGACGAAGATGCAACGCGCCCCGCAGGCCCGAGGCGTTCGGACGTCCCGTGGCGATACTCAGGGCGTTCCCTTGTGCCGAGAACACGCGCGTATCCACCGCCGTGTTGTCACGCACATATCGCGAGACGTCGTCCGAAACCGAGCCCGCGATCGAATAGCGCCCAAGGTCGTGGACAGTCACGTCGGAGTGTGCGCCAAGCACCCCCGTCTCTGAGTTTGATAGCTGGATGCCACGGCTAACGCCCAGGCTCATCGTTCGCACCGGCTGCGCAATCGTCGGCCAGACCACCAGCCCCGCAATCGCCGCGCTGGCCCCCATGCGCCAGACCGGCGGCAACCGCGGCAGACGCATCGCCACGGCCAGCAGCAGCGCCAGCAGCGCGAAGTTACGAGCGTGACCATCGAATCGCGTCACGTCATGAGGGGCGATTGGGTACTGAATCATCAGCGCCGCGCCCATCAGCGGAATCGTGCTCGCGGCCAGCGACAGCACCAGCCGGTCCCGCCACGCCAGCAGCGCCGCCACGATGGCTGCCGAAATCGCCCCCACACCCAGCAAACCGATTCGGCCTTGAAGCAACTCGTGACGCCCCAGCGGATCCCGGCTCAATGGATCGTCAAACCAACCAAGCGAGAGATCCGCCTGCGCCGCCCCGGCCAGGGTGCCCGTCAGGCCGCCTCCGCCGGCTGCCAGCAGCAACACGGCGATGATCGGTCCCATCCCGCGCAACAGCAGCGTGCCCCGCGCCAGCCGTCCGTCAGTTCGAAGCTCAACCAGCCGGACGGTCTCAAGCACTACCCACAGCCCCACCACCAGCAGCGCAAGTTCCTCGCTCACCAGTCCCAGGAACCCCACCACCGCGGCAAGGGTCAATCCCGCCGCGCGTGCCCCTCCTCGACCAGCCGCCGTATGCCACAGCACCACAAACGCCAGCGCGTACGCCAGAACGAACGGCGGTTTCCAGATGTTGGCTGGCGCCCCGTCAAGCTCCGAGTGCCACCGCATCGCCACGTCCGGCCAATACAGACCCGCCAGCGACGACCGCAGCCCCACCGTCCCAAGGTCCGTCGGTGCCGGAATCTGCAGCAGATGGGGCACCTCGTTCAGATACCCCACCAGCGTCCAGGCCCCGGCCGTCAACATCAGCGGAGACAGCAACAACATGCTTCGCCAGCCCCCGCGCTGCTGCAGCGCCGTGGCCACCACCAGCGCGAAACTCGTCCAGATATAGGCGCCCAGGACCTCTGTCACCAACACCCATCGTGGCCCGAACGGCGGCGCCAGTAACCCCACCAGCAAATCAACGCCGTGGTGGTAATAGACCGGAATGCCCGGATTCCAGGGCATCGCGGGCGGCCAGCCGCCCGCTCGAATGAAGGCCGACAACCCCAGGTGGATGTCCGGGTCCGGGATCTTCATCAGCTGCCGGGCCGCCAACAGCACCCAGAACAACGCCAGCGCCGCCGCCGCAAAGCCCGCCAGCCGCCGCCGCGACATCGAAATCCTCGATCGACCCCACCACGCCAGCCCGCCGCCCAGCGCGAGGAAAAGGCCCCAGCCAACCGCCGCACCGGCAAGCCCCGGGATCAGGTAAAGGACGAAAGTGACCCCAAGGCCCCACAGCGCTGGCCCGATCACCATCCCCTGCGCCAGCGCCGCCAGGTCATGGCGTTCCCGCAGCCAGATCCGCGCCACCAGGAATCCGACAGCCGCCAGGGCCAGCAATTCCAGGATCAGGAGCAGGAAACCTGGAATGACGGTTGGATCAACGGTCAGTTGCAAGCACCTTCCGGGTCACAGCAGCCCCGTCGCCGCACAGGTCGGAACACGTCGGACAAGCTGGCGGCGCCGGAAAGCATGGCGAGGTCTCGACTCTCGGCGCCTCGTGGGTCAAACCGCCCCATTCCCCGTCGCCTGCCGCCGCCTCACCAACGCCAGATTGTTCGAAATCACCTGGTGCTGCTGCG
The DNA here is from genome assembly GCA_034422315.1 of Chloroflexota bacterium. Lineage (GTDB taxonomy): Bacteria > Chloroflexota > UBA11872 > UBA11872 > UBA11872 > UBA11872. The sequence goes on from DAOUJT010000029.1 coordinate 8,105, forward strand.
GATTCGTTGCTGGCGTATACACCGCCAGCGCCTGCTCATAGTGATACGCCGCCTCCCGCAACAGTTCAGGCTCGTTCTGCTTCGCCATCCCGAACAACATGCTCCCCAGGTTCGCGTGCGCCACCGCCGCCTGCGGCGGAGCATCCGGGCCCGTCCACACCTGCAACGCCGCCCGAAACGCCTCCACGCTCGCCGCCAGGTCCATCTCATTGCGGCCCTGGGCCCGAAACGCCAGCGCCATCCCCAGGTTGAACTGCGCCACCGCGTACGGCGCCGGGTACGTCGCCAGCGGACGCGCCTCACTCGATGCCTGGAGCCGCTTGATTGCCTTGTCCAGGTGCGCCGCGTCCGCTTCCGCCGAGTGCAGCGTCATGTACACCAGCCCCGCGTTCAGCTGGCTCGCCCCCGCGTCCTCCGGCCGGCCCAGCGACGTCCAGAGTTCCGCCGCCCGGTCCAGCGCCTCTGCCGCCTCCGCCAGCGAAGCCTCCAGCCCCTGCCCGGCAGCCGTCATGATCGCCGACCCCAGGTTGTTCGCCAACTGAGCCGCCAGCGCCGTCGCCTCGCCTCCGCTGGCCGCCTTCAGTCCTTCCCGGAACGCCTCCACTGCGGCGTTCGTCGTCCCCGGAATCCCTCGTTGTGACAGTTCCGCCTGGGCCAGTCCCCGCTCGCTCCACATCGCCGCCCGCTCGCTTTGTCGCGAGTCGTCGGGTAGCAGTTCCAGCGCCGCTGCCAGCGCGCTGTCCGCCTGCCGCAGATTCTGTGCCCGGTCGCCGCCGGGCCGTTGACCCCACGCCGTCCCCAGCGCCCGGTACAACTGCGCCGCCTCCAGCGGATGCTCCGAAACGCCGGGCAGATGCACCGCCCGGTTGTAGCTGGATATGGCCTCTTGCAGATTCGCGTCCCGGTCCCCCGCCTCGCGCAACCCGTACGCCGCCGCTCGGTTCGCGTGCACCGCCATCGCCACGCCCACCTCCGCGTCATCCACCGCCTCCGCCGCTAGGTCGAACCGCGACAACGCCTCGTCCGCCGACGCCGGATTGCTCGCCAGCAGCCGGCCCGAACCGTTCAGCAGCGACACCAGCAGGCCCGTCGCCTCGGCCTTCCGCGCCGCCGTGATCGCCTCGTCGAACACCCCCACCGCCTGCCGAACGCTGAACGGATCGTCCAACTTCGCGTCCTGACCCGCCGCCCGCGCGTAACCCGCCAGCAGCCGCGCCTGCAGGGCATGGTGTCCAACCGCGCCCAGCGCCCCCGCCGTCTGCGCGTAGGTCCGCTGCGCCGCCTCGCGCCGGCCCGCCCGCCACTGCGCCTGCCCCAGCCGCTCGCTCGCCCCCGCAAACAGGTCCGGAAGCTCCTGCGGCGTAAACACCAGCAACGCCCGCGCCGCCGCCTGCGCCGCCTCGTTCAGCATCTCGGTCGGCGCCTCACCCTCAAGCAGCACCCCTGCCAGGTCGTAATTCGCCAGCCCGAATTCCACTGGATGCGACTCGACACTCAGCCCCGCAACCGCCGCCCTCAATTCTTCTGCCGCCGCCGCCGGATCCTCATCCCGCAAAGCCGCGGCCCGCCGCCGCTCGTCCAGCGCCCTCGCAACCGCCTCAGCTACCAGCTTCAACCTCCCGAACCGCCCCAAAACCTGCCCAGTCTACGAACCATCCCCAACTTCGCCGTTCCACCTCCTGACCAACTGTTTCGCTTGCGTCTATACCCAATAAGTGTACACTGGAACCTGTGGCCCCGCAACCCACCCCCTCCAAAATCCGCCGACCGCAAAATCCGCCAAATCTCGGGACCGCCGGCCGCCGACCCCCCCCCCAAGGGGGTCGGCGGCCGGCGGTCCCGAGTACCCCAACAAAGCCCGCACCGTGTAGCATCGCTACACAGGGTTTCGGCAGTCCGCTGACGGCGGCAGGAGAACTCAGATGGCAGTCGCGGAACCACAGCTGCGCACACTCACCCCCGAGCAGGTCGACAAGTTCCACGTCGACGGCTACCTCGTCGTCGAAGACCTCCTCGACGCCGACGAGGTGGCCGACCTCGCCGAGCGCGCGGACCTCATCGCCGCTGGCAAGGCCCACCACATCCCCGAAACCAGCATCCAACTCGAACGAATCTTCCGAGAAGGCGAACGCGAGGTCGAAAACCAGGTCCTCTCCGTCCGCAAACTCTTCAACCTCGCCGTCTACGACGACCTGCTCTGGGGCCACGTCACCAACCCCAAGCTCGTCGACGTCATTGCCGACCTCATGGGCACCGACGACATCAAGCTCTACGGCGACCAGCTCTTCATGAAGCCCCCCGAAATCGGCGCTGCCCAGGACTGGCACCAGGACTCCGCCTCCTGGCGCGACATCCTGCCGATGGACCTGGTTACCGCCTGGACCTCCATTGACCATGCCACCACCAACAACGGCTGCCTCAACTTCGCCCCCGGCACCCACCGTTGGGGCATGCTCACCCGCCCCCGCCTCGAGCCGCTACTGCCCGATCTGGGCACCGACGAATGGCCGGTCCTCCCGGCGCCGCTCGGTCCCGGCGGCGTCAGCTTCCACCACAGCCTGGTGCTCCATCAGAGCAACGCCAATACGTCCGGCATGCGCCGACGCGGCTACGCCACCCACTACATGCGCGCCAGCTCCTACAAGGACGAGGAAGTCACCGACGCCCCCAAGATGCCCCCGTTCAAACAGGTTCGCGGCCGCTCATTCCCGGGCCGCGTCTGATCCCGCAAAGCGCTGGAGGAGGCCGTCAATGAACTCACGACGCACGCTCAACGACGACCAGATGGACTCGTTCTGGCGCAACGGCTGGCTCGTCGTTGAAGATCTGCTATCACCGGAGGATGTCGCGCGCCTCGGCCAGCGCGCCGACCAGATCGCCCGCGGCGAGACTGACGCCGCCCCGGAGCGAGTGCAGGCCGAAAAGGTCATTCGCGAAGGCGAAGCCACGGCCGCCGCCCGCGAGCTCGAGGTCCGGAAGCTCTACTGGCTGGCCGGCCAGGACCACGTCCTGCAAGACCATGCCCGCCATCCAGCGATCGTCGACGTCATCGCCGACCTGCTCGACACCGACGACATCAAGCTCTACGCCGACCAACTCTTCATGAAGCCGCCCGCCATCGGAGCCGCCCAACCCTGGCACCAGGACTCCAAGTCCTTCATCGACATCTATCCCATGGACCTGGTCACCGCCTGGGCCGCCATCGACGATTCCACCCTCGAGAACGGCTGCCTCGAATTCGTCTCCGGCAGCCACCGTTGGGGCCTCCTCAGCAACGAACAGATGGACGAGCACCGCTCACTCATCGGCAGCGACCCCGCGTTCATGCCGGACCCCGGGCCGCTGCGCTCAGGCAGTGTCAGCTTCCACCACAGCCTCACCTGGCACGCCAGCCGCGCCAACACCAGCACGGCCCGCCGCCGGGGCTACGCCGTCCACTACATGCGAGCCGAATCCCGCCGCACCGCTGCTCTCGAGGGACCAAGGGTGCCGCCCCCGCTCCAAATCCGCGGACGATCCTTCGAAGGCTGCGTCTAGCCGGTCTACGGCGTCTCGGGAATCGAGACGGCCTGTCGCATGCCCGTCTCGGAAGAGCGGTACGCGGCTTGCACCGCCTCGTTCACCCACATCCCGGCTTCGTTCTCCAGCGGCGGCGGACCGCCAGTCAGGCACGACTGGAAGAACGCGCTGGTCATCAGGTTGTACTCGTCGTTTCTGGCGTCCTCGTCACTGAACGTCCAGGACTTGTGCGGCGATCCGGCGTGGGCGCCCTGATGCGACATCCATTCCAGCGGTTCGCCGCGGCGCGTTCCGCCGGGATTGAACCGAAGCCAGCCGTCGTGACCCCAGAGGATGAATCCGGAATGCCGCCCGGAACCGTACTCAGGGCGAGACACGTAGTAGCCGGCGCTCAGGTTGCCGACCATCCCGCTCTTGAATCCGACAGTTACGGATGCGGCGTCTTCAACCGGCAAAGGCTCGCCGCCCACCACGCTGGTAACTGCGCTGACCGACGCGAAATCATCGCCCGTGATGTACCGCATCAGATCAAGATAGTGGCAGCCAAGGAACGTCAGATACCCGCCGCCTGATCGCGCCTTGTCGAAAATCCAGCCGCCTTGCAGCGTGGCCCACTGGTGCGTCCGGTCATGATCCGCAATGAACCACGCCTGGCAGGCAAACAAGTCGCCCAGCAGACCTTCGGCCACGATGCGCCGAGCCTCCTGCACAATGGCCCGTTGTCGGCTCACGTACGCAATCGAAAAGTTGAGTCCCGCAGCCTGGGCCTTGCTGTAGATGCGACGGTAATCGTCCAGGTCGGCAAATCCCGGCTTTTCGTGCCAGACGTGGCAGCCCGCGTCCAGCGACGCCTCGATCATGGCCGGCATCCGCCAGGCTTCCAGCGTCACCAGGGTCGCGGCGGGTTTGAAGTCGCTGAATAGGGCGTCGGAGTCGGTGTAGGTGGCCGTCACCCGGTCCCCCACGGCCTCCTTGGCTGAATCGAACATTTCACCAGTGGCGTCAAGCACCGCCACTTCGCCCACTTCGGGGTTCCTCGCCGCCGCATACAGCGAGCCCAGGTGATTGCCAGTGGGTTCAATGATCAGCGCAACGCGCAGCGAATCGCTCACAGGACGGCTCCCGACAGGCGCGCCGCGCACCGCGACGCCGTAATTGGAGAGTGTGCCCCGCCTGGCTATCCTCCGCCAGACACGCGCGCGATTGTGATCTCGGCTTCGCGCGTCCAGACCTCGTTGAACACCAGCGGCTTCGGCCGGCCACGCGTCGCATCGGGTGGCTCGACGGCTCCTTCACGAACTTCGTTTCGGTCGCGCCCGCGAACTTCGTGGTACCAGGACAGCTCGCTGGCCGCCGGCTCGATTGCGCGCTGCAGGATGAACTCCACGTGCTGGAAGTCGCTGAACGCCACGCCGGCCAGAAAGACGCGATCAAGTCCGTTGCCGTCCCAGGTGGCTAAGTCCGGCAGGATCACGGGCTCGGTGCAGACTTGGAACTTCGCATTTCCCTCGTCGAAATTGATCAGTTCGACCGGAAACTCGAGGGTTACTGTCAGCTGGCGCGACATGTCGCGGTAGGAGCACGTGGCGTTCATGAGTGAATTGGCCCGAGTGGCCTCGATCACCGCAGGGACAGACGTCAACGGCTCGGCGTGCCCAAAGTGCCGAATGTCGACATCAAACCTGGCGTAGCTCTCAGCCAGCAACTGGCGACTGAGGTTCTCGGCTTCGTCTGAGGGCTGCCTTCCGATGGGAATGCCCAGCATCTCGGAAAACACGGCCCGATACTCGCCGCTTGGAATCTGGAACAGGTTGTCGCTGACGATCGTGTATTCGGCTCGGCAGGGAGCGATGACAAAGCAGGTAAATGGCTCGCCCTTGTCTGGGCTGATCGTCAACCGTGCGTCGGCCTTGAGCCGAACGCAAATCACATCACCCGGATCGGCAAGCAGTCCGCCGGTGTACTTGTAAACGGGATCGGGCTCGTGGGGATGGTGCGTCCAGGTCAGAAAAGACCGCGAGAAGTCAATCATGTCGGTCTCCGGCACGGGCGTGGACACCGAGCATAGCTGCGTGAGCCGCGTGCGTTCGACGATTGGGGCTACCTGACGCAAACCAGTCGAAGCGGTGTGATTCCCAGTTGCGCGCTAGAGTCTGGAGCAGCCGGGCGGGGAGATCGATACGGTGAAAATCACAGGGCTGGCCTGCGACTTCATTAACGACGGCTCACGGAACTGGCCGATCGTGCGCGTCAGAACCGATGCCGGTATCACGGGAATCGGAGAGGCCTATCCGGTTGGGCCCGACAAGGCGGTCGCTGAGACGGTTCGCTATTTCGAGGACTGGGTGCTCGGCTTTGACCCCTTTGACGGCGAGCGCATCTGGCATGAGCTATATGCCGGCAGCCGTTTTCCTACCGGCTCGGTGATCACGGCCGCGATCAGCGGCATCGACCAGGCACTCTGGGACATCAAGGGCAAGGCGCTGGATACGCCTGTCTATCAGCTACTCGGTGGCAAGGTGCGGGACCGCGTGCGGGTGTACCAATCGGCGCACGGTGCTACGCCCGAGGCAATGGGCGAGCACGCCAGGCATCTCGTCGACACGTACGGCTATACGGCGCTCAAGATTGGCCCGTCCGGACCGGATGGCGACTCGGATCCGTGGGGTGTTCAACTCGACACGGCCGAGCAGCGCATCGCGGCGGTTCGGGCGGCGGTGGGTGACGCCATTGACATTGGCGTCGACCCGCACGCCAAGATCCTCGAACCCGCGCGTGCCCTCGAGATGGCCGAGCGCATCAGCCCGTACCGGCCCTTCTTCTTTGAAGAGCCGGTGCGGCCCGAGCAGTTCGAACCGCTGGCCAAGCTGGCCCGCAAGTCGCCGATCCCCATCGCCACCGGGGAATGTCTCTACACGAAATTCGAGTTCCAGCGGCTCCTCGCCACTGGTGCCGCGGACATCATTCAGCCTGACGTCTGCGTGACCGGCGGCCTGACCGAGATGAAAAAGATCGCGGCCATGGCCGAGGCGCACTATGTGAGCGTTGCACCGCACAATCCGCTGGGGCCGCTGGCCACGGCAGTGAATGTCCACTTCGCCGCGACGGCGCCCAACTTCCTGATTCTCGAGTACCACGCCGACGACGCGGGCGTTCGTGCCGAGGTGCTGGACGAGCCAATCCAACTGGACGACGGGTACGTGTCCATCCCGGAACGGCCCGGACTGGGCGTGGAACTGAGCGATGGGATCTTGGAGAAGTACCCCTACCGGCCGTGGCGCCGAGGCCGTCCCACGAAAGCGGACGGCATGCTGGCCTTCATCTAGAGGTGCACCGGTACGTATGGGGTCTTCGGAGATTCGGATTGCTCCTACTCTTGGTGGGAGCGACCGTCGCTGCCGGGCTGCTAACTGGATGCGGCGAGAGTTCGCCAATCCCGGAAAACTCCGGCGGGCTCTCCGCCGCCGCGTTCGACCGCTCGGCGTTCGCCGCTGCGGTCGCTGGCGGTGAAGTGTCCGTATCGGCTCGCCTCACATCGCCGACGAACGACGGTGAGGGCGACGTGCAGGTCGAGATTGATCGGCGTCCTTCCGCCACGACTATTCGCTTAGCCGTCTCGATTACTCGTGAATCCGGGCACCTGGCATTCGAAGTGATGGAGATTGGCGACAAGACCTTCTTCCGACCAGGGGCGACGGACGACGATGGCGACTGGATTTCCACAGATCGCATTGCCACCGGCACCGAGATTTCCAGCGTCGAGTCCCTGGCGGAAGCCTTTCCGATCGTCGGGGACGTCGTCGGGACGGTTCGCGCCGAGGGTTGGGCCGAGCAAGGCGCTGAACCGTGCCCCTCGACCGGAACTTGCTTTGTTCTCACGAACCCCAGCTACGACTTCGCCAGCCTCTTTGTCGACTCGCAGTCGTACCGTCCTGTGCATATTCGACTCGCGCGACCCGGCATGCGGGCGGCCGGCGAGATTGAGATCGACTGGACGGCCAGCACCCCGGTCGCACCGCCGGACAACGCCCGGGGTGTCGACGCCACGGAGTTTCAGGCGGCGCTCGGACCGGTACTGCAGGCGCTGGGACTCTAGCTGCTATTGGGTGCTGAGGCGTCTAGGGCGACTCGGAAATCAGCGTGAAGCCGTTGACCACGCCTTCGTCAATCGGGCCAGCGTGCGCGGTCTGCCAGAACCGGATAAACGGACGGAGGGTTTCGGGGATGTCATCCTGTGCCGCCATGTCGCCCGCCATACCCACCGTCTTCACCGCATCGTCAAGATCTGAGTAGATGTGAATGCTGCCGTAGTCGTATTCGCTTGGCGCCAGCGCGTGGGTGTCGGCCTTGAACCCGCGCAGCAGCAGGATTCGCTCAATGCCCCAGGTTGGCGGCGCTTCTCGAAACGCCTCTTCGAAAGCTGCCGGATCGGCGTCGTCGCGTAGCTTGTAGAAGCGGATCGAAACGTACTGCGGCATTGCGTTTCCTTTCCGGGACCTGGCGGCGGTCGACTATCCCAGGTGTTCGCGTAGAACCGAGCCGGCGTGCGCGAGCGTGGCCGGGGCCAAGAGCCCGAAGTTGTACACCATCACGCGATCCGGCTCGATCTCGCGCAGTCGGCGTGCCCGTGCCGTGAAGCCCGGGCCGTGCGGATCGACTTCATGATGCGCTGTCTGATTGACCGTGATCTCGATGTCGGCGCCGCTATCACGCACCGTTCGCACCTGCGCGTCGGCGACTTCGGCGTTATTCGTGGGATCCGAAATCATGAGCGCCCCGATCGTGTCCAGCAGGTCCGCGAGGCGCAGACCGTGGTTGGCCCAGCCGAGCGATGCCTCGCTGACGCCCACCCGCACGCCGCTGCGCCGTAATTCGTGACGGATGGCCTTCACCAGTCCAATCGCCGCCTGCTCACGCGCTTCCAGGTAACCGCGAAACTCCTCGTCGGCCTCGCAGCGTTCCGCTACTTGCCCGGGTAGGTCCTCATCAGTCGCATCTGAATCCGGCACTGCTTCAAGTCGTTCGCGAAGTTCGCGGGCTACCGACGAGCGCACCTCTTCGGGATCAACCCCATGGGCACGCGCCGCCGACATGGAGTGCTCGTTGAAGCACAGTCCCGCCAGAAACTGCGTCCACGCGTCCATGTGCACCAGGATGCGCGGGCGTACCCACCCATAGGTGAAGTCCGGATGACCCACGTTTTCCAGCGTCAGGCCGCTAATCGAATACTGGTCGCAAAAGTCGGCCAGCATTTCGGGCAGGTAGGTCTGGATGTCCGGATGGGCCGGGCACGTCGCCGAAAAGCTGCGGTGCCCGAACGCGTTTTCGACGGCCGTATCCGGATAGGCACGCGCAAGCCACGGCTGAAACATCCCAATGACCCAGGCGTTGAGCTGCATCCCTCGGGACTCGGCGCCCCGGGAAGTCTGCTCATAGACCGCCAAGACCTCGGGTTCGTCAAAGAGCGCGGGCTTGATCCG
>DAOUJT010000030.1:0-6734 GCA_034422315.1 Chloroflexota bacterium
CTCCTCCCAGTACATCGGATGCCCGTAGTTGCGGCCTTCAATCACGTGGTTCAGTTCGTCGGGCGCGTCGTCGGCCGTGCGCACCGGAGTGTCGGGGGCGTTATCGGTGCAGAAGAGTTCGCCGTCCGGCGCGAACGCAAGGTCGAACGGATTTCTGAGTCCGCGCGCCACCACCTCCACGCGCGACCCGTCGGGCGCAAGCCGCAGGATCGTGCCCGAGAGGTCAGTGTCCGGCACTTCGCCGCGGTTGCTCGTGCTGCCGACGGTCAGGTACAACTGGCCGTCGGGTCCCGCCTCAATGCCGTTGTTGCGGTGGAACAATTCGGCCCGTTCCGGCAGGCCGGTCAGGAGCTCCACGGACTCATCCGCGGCGCCCGTGCCGCTCGTGTCGCGCAGGCGGATGACCTTCTGTCGCACCGAGGCGTACACGGCGTCGCCGATAAAGGCCACCCCGCGCGGCTCGTCCACGCCCAGCGGATCCAGCCCCTGGGCAAAGGCCACCGGGGCGTCGGCGCCAGGGACGCCGGCATGCGTGAGGATCGCGTTGTTCGACATCGAGATGTAGAGCCGGTCGTCGGGCCCGACCGCCAGCGCAACCGGCAGGCCCAGATCGGCGGTGTCAAGCAGCCGGGAGATGGTGAAGCCCGCCGGGGCCCGCGGCGCGCCCGTGGCGGTGACGCCCAGGCCACGTTGAAGCGATTCCAGTTCGATCCCGTCGCCAACCTGCCACGGGCTGGCTGTTCGAAAGCTGCGAATCATCGTCCAGAGTCCCGCGGGGTAGACACGATTGCGCACTGCATCGCCGCTGAGACGCAGGCGGACCGGTTCGGTGCGTCCGGGGGCGAACTCCAGGACGCCCGCTTGGAAGTACTGCCGAATGACGCCGGGTTCAGCTGTCGGGTCAATCACGGTGCCCGGATGGTCGGTGTCGAGCCGAGCCTCGGTCTTGGGGAATCCGAGTCCCGCGGCACCGCCGAACGCCTGGAACGCGTCCAGGAACCCGATAGCCTCCCCCTCGACTGACGTGTTGGACACGACGTGACCGAAGGGCCCAATGGCCGTACCGCCGTGCGGGTTCACGGTGCCGGCTTCCGTGCCGAGATCGGGGCTCCCTTCCAGACCGCCACCGATGAAGTCCCAGACCAGGCGCGGCGTCGGTGCGGCATCGGTGGTTTCGCCGGACCACTCCATGACGCCGCGTTGAAAGTACTGAACCAGCAACCCGTTTTCGATCAGCGGTTCGGAGACCGCGTGTCCCCAGCGCCGCAGCCCGCCGGAGGCGGTGTAGTGGCTCAGCAGCGAAGCGGCGTGCGCGACACCGGCGAGATGCACGGTCAGATCGGCAATGTTGTGTCCCAGGGCCGAATCGAAGGTCACACGGCGCACCGTGATGCGACCGAGCCCGGGCAACGCGCCCGCCCTGGACGTCAGCAACGCCGGCAGGCCGAATGCCGCGGCGGCCAGGATTGCTCGGCGGCCAATCCGATGACCTGCCGAGGCCAGACGCAGGCTACGAGGATCCACGCGGTGATAACCATGGGCGCGGGAACGCGCAATAGTAACCAGACCGACGGCCGCTTTCCCTATACTCGCGGCACCCCACTTGCAGGTGAAGCCCCATGGCATCGCGCCGCCGACGTCGCACCCGTCGCCAGACCGGCGGCGGCCAAAGCCGTTCCGCACGCGACGCCAGCCGCGCGTCCGGAGCGAAAAAGGACGAGAAACGCGATCAGCGCAAGGGCCGGCAGGGCAATCAGCAGAAAGGCGGCCTGGGACGCGGGTTCTGGCTGTACATGATCGCGGTGATGGCTCTGTTCATCCCACTCAATCTGTACTGCCTGAATCAGGCCAGCCCCCCGGGCCCCGGTGAGGAAACGGATCAACAGGCCGCCACGATTCTGAACTCCGTCAACGACCCGCACGAGCCCTACGCCACGGATCCGCCGACCTCCGGGCCGCACGTGACGCAACTGGCCGCGCATGGCTACCGACCTGACACCCTGATGGACGAGATTCAGGTCGCGAACCTCTCGCGCGGCTTCGTGATCATCCACTTCAAGGACGCCGGGTTGGAAGCCGAGATGCGGCAACTGGCCGCGGAGTTCGAGGGACACGATGTGATCGTGCAGCCAGACGCCAGCCTGCCGGCCGAGACCGCGGTGGCGCTGACGGCCTGGGGCCGGATCGAGCGCCTCGACGGTTACGACAAAGGCCGCGTCTACAACTTCGTGCGAAATTATGCGGGTCTTGGTCAGCCCGTGGCTTCGCCCCCTGCCGCAGGCGGCGGCTGACTCACGCGCAACTGCACCGGGCCGAGCAGCCCTGAGATGAGCGACTCAGCCTCGATGTTGTCCTCGTGCCAGTAGCGGTGCCAAGCGTTGCCCATCTTCGTCTCGTCCCGCTTCCAGCGCATTTCGTTGGCGTAGAGGTTACTTACGAGAACCCGCAGACTATTGGATCCGGTCTGCACAAACCCGCTGAGGTCGAACCGGTAGGGTGGCCACAGGCGCACGTCCACCCGCCGATTGTTAACCAAGACTTCGGCATGATGGCGCACATCGCCGAGGTCCAGCGTCACCTCCGAATTCGCTTGCTCGGCCGTGAGTTCAAAGCTGCGCTCATAGATGCCGGTGCCGGAATACCAGCCGTATCCAAAGTCCGCCCACGGTTGCAGGGCAATGGTCGTTGGCCGCGTGAACAACTCTAGCGGCGCCAGGATGCCGTTGGAGAAGTCGGCCGCCTCGATCTCGACGGTGAGCGTTCGACCGGTGGTGATGTTGTAGATGCCCTGAATGTCGGGCGTGCGTTCGCGCACGTCCACGTACACCTTGTGGGTGCCCTTGATGTTGGGGATGCCGATGCCAACGCACCCGGCCGGCAGGCGCTGGCGGTACACGAGCGTGCGGGGAAACGCGACCGGCTCGCCAAGCAGCGGAATGTGCCGCCACGGCTCGACGGGTGGACGTCCCCGCTCCCAGATCGCCAGCGGAGTGTCGCGCTCAAAGGCCAGACCCGACCACAGCTCCGTTAGCGGGGCCTGCACGTCCCATGACTCATCGGACACGATGACGATGGAGCCACCGGAGCGCAGGTCGACCTGACCCTCGAACAAGAATGAAATCGGCTGGTCGGACACGCACTCCACGTCGGCGACGATGGTGTTCTGGCCCGCCCTGAGGTAGGGCATGATGTTGTACGTGACAGGGCTGGACCAGTCCTCAGACTCGCCGAGTTGGGTGCCGTTCATGTACACGGTCACCCGGTCCACGCCCACGAACGTGGCCCATGCCTTGATCGGCGGCTCGGTGATTTCGATCGACCGCCGGAACCGCAGACGCCGGTGCTGGTCACTCTTACGCTTGACCGCCCAGCCCCCGTGCTTGTGGACGCCGGTGATCCAACTGGCTCGCCAGTTGCCAATGGTGTCTGCACCCGCCCGCACGAGCCAAGTCTCCGGCCATTCGGAATCGTCGTATAGCGGATCGCGCAACTGCTCCAGGCGGCTTGCCCCCAACGAAAAGCTGGCGACTCGCATTACGGGCAATTCGAACCGCCGGATCGAACCCTGACCAGTCGGGGTCCCACCGCCCAATGCGAAGGTCCAGTCGGTCTTGAAGTCCAGATCCTTGGTGGGCGTCTTCTTGGGCCGTGCAACGCGACTCCGCGAGGCGCGGACGGACGTGTCGAACACGACGAAGCGAGCGGTGCGCGGAGGAAGCTCGAGCGTGAAGCGACGCTTCCCGCGCGAGCCTGTCGTGCGCAGCGCTGCGGTCTCACCGGTTTCCGGGTTCCAGACCTCGGGGCGGCCGGGCACGTCGGTGCTAATCGTGGGCGCTGTGTCCGCAGCCGAGCGGTTAACGACCATCAGCACTTCGGCGCCGTCCAGCCGTCGTGGAACCACGAGCACGTCGGCCTCGCTGTCGACCTTGGTCCCCGGGGACACGATCTCGGCGATGCACTCAAGCGTCTCTGGGAGCGACTCGGGGATCTGGAATGTCCGGCCCTTGCCAACAGCCGCGCCCTTGGGCGTGGTTGAGGCCTTGCGAAAGAGTGTCCCAACGGCCCGTGTGATGGAACGGTGTTTCCAACCGCCGTCGCTGCTGCCAGAAGGACGCTCGCCCACCACGATGAGATCGCCCCCCGAACGCACGAATGCTCCCAGGCGGCGCATTGCCTGTGGGCTGATGACGGGGGTTGGCGGCAGAATCAGAGTCGTGATGGTCAGCGCACCCTGCCGGAGGCGGCCGTTTTCCAGGCGTGCGTTCCCGTGGCTGATGAACCGTTCGTCCACGATCTGCACGTCGATACTGAGGTCGGTCAGACTGTCGACGAGCCCCTCGTAGGCCTCCGCGATCTCGCGCGCTCGCGCGTTGGGCCGGCCGTCGGCGGTGTTGGCGGCGATGCTGGTCCAGGGATAGAGCACGCCGACCGTGGTGGCGGATCTCGAATGTCCCACTACCGCCGACAGGCGGGCGACGTAGTCCGACAGGCCCTTGAAGTGCGACCAGTACGGGTTCTGGTGGCCAAAACTCGGCGGCCAATCGTCGGCTGCCTCGGCGGTGGCCATGGAGTAGAAGAGCCCGTGGAGCACCAGCATGTTGACGCCGTAGGCGGCCAGCAAATTGGCGCCGTGCCGAACCTCGTCAAGCGTGACGCCCCAGCCGGCGCCGCCGAAGGCCTCCGCCATCACGCGGGGCCGACCCGTCATGGCCGCGACCGACACGGCTGGTTTGACCTCGGCCGCTTGCACGGTTCGCGGTCGAGCGTAGCGAAACCCGTGATGATCGGTGCCCGGGATCGTGAGGTGGCGCAGGCCACGGAAGTAGTCGCCCTGCCGGGCCGGGTGGGTGGCCACATGCTCTTCGGTGTGACCCGTCCACTCCAGGCCGTGGCCTTGGCACCACGCGCTGATCTGCGCGAACCAGGCTTCTTCGTAAAGCGCGGCCACCGTGTCGTAGAAGTCGCAGCGAACCTTGACGGTCTCGTTCCCACCCCGCAGCACCAGCAGCGGGAGTGACGTCAACAGGTCGTACCCCTTGTCCTTCTGGAACCGAGCCGGCAGGTCATCGGTCCAGGGCAGCGGCTCCGCGGTGATGTACGGCTCGTCGAAGAAGACTCCCGGAATCCCTTCGCCGAACGCGGCCTTGTGACGCTCCGCGTAACTTTCGTAGGCCGAATCAAGAAAGGCCTTGACCGTGGCGGCGCGCAGGTAGTCGATCCGGTCGTCAAAGCTGCGGACCGAGAAACTCAGAACGCGCCACGTGCCCTCCGGGCACTCCCAGGTGTTCAGTTTGGTCACGTCCGTCAGCGTCTCGGGATCCAGATCCCCATTCGCGTCAAGCCGGGCGGCGACCTGGACCAGCGGCGTTCCGGTTGGATAGCGGCCTTCCAGCCCGACCTCAGCCGGACCTTCAACCTCGTGGATCATGCGCGTGAGCGTCTTGGCAGAGTGCTCGCCGCCCTGGGCCAGGACAGCGGATTCGGTCTGCCCGTTGCGGCCGCCCGGCGAACCCGCGGCACCGCTGGGCCAGGCGTATTCGTCATAGATCCAGGTCTTCAGGCCGGCGTCGCGACCCTTGCGGACGGCAAAGTCGACGGCGTCCCACCACCGCTCGCCAACGTACGGCGTCTGCAGGCTCTCGCGCGCATGCATGAACACGCCGCCGATACCCTTCTCCGCGAACTCCTTGATCTGCCGACCCAACTCGGCTTCGTGCAGCCGGCCGTTCCAAAACCAGAGTGCCAGCGGCGCATATTCGGGGTCGGGCTGGCCAAAGGACGTTCGCAGACGATCAAGTGCTCGGCTCACGGTAGTTCAGTCCTGACGAGGAAGCGCGGACGGCGCGCATCGGCGGGTCATCGTCAGCGCAGGTGCGTGGTCAGAGGCGCGACGAGTGGGTGGAAAATGCAAGGAGAAAATCGCGCCGAAGCGGCACGCAAGGCCCATTATAAGAGCCAGCCCAAATTTACACCAAATTGCTTGACATAAGCTCAACTTTGACGCCCGTCAGGCCGATCGCTTTCGTCCGCCGCCGCTGGCCCCGAGCACACGTTCGCGGGACCGGCGGCGGCGGAGATCTGTTCTATTCCACCGGCCAGCCGTCGGGAGTCTCGTTAGCGTCCAGCGCCGTCTGAATCGCGGCTGCAGCGTCAGCGGTCACCCAGCCGGTCCAGATGCCCGGGTTGCTCTTGAGCCACCAGAGGGCGGCGTCGTTCGTGCTGGCGTCTTCGTTCTCACGCTGCCACTGGGCAATGGCGCTATACACCTGGATGTTGAGGCCCCAGGCCCTGAGCATGTCCACCACGTCCGGCGCGCCGGTCAGGACGTCGGGATGTACCGCGATCAGGATCGTGGCGTCTTCATACGCGCACGCCTTGGTGGTGAACCAGCATTCGTCGCTGTATTCGGGCTCCTTCAGCCGCACCAGGTCCAGCACCAGCGACGGGTCGTTGGTGCCCCACTGGTATCCCAGCCACGGTTCGCGCCGCTCGTACGCGCCGTAGAGGTCCGCGTTCGCGGCCGCGCCATCCCCGGGATTGACGATGTGCACGTGGTCGGTGAGACCGTAAGCCGCGATCTGGGCGGCGTTCACCTCTTCACAGGCCCAACCGATTACGCATGAAACCAGGCGCGCCTTGTCCCCCGATTCTGTCGTTTGAAACAGCGCCTTGTACTGCTCGTCCTTCAGATCCTCCACGCTGTCCAGGTCCGGATACTCTTCCTGCAGGTAGGC
>DAOUJT010000031.1:0-6835 GCA_034422315.1 Chloroflexota bacterium
GCTGGCCGTGCAGCTACATCGTGAGCAACTGGAAGCCAACCTTCGAGAGACGGCAGTATAACTCGCGCTGGCTTGCAGAGATTGTAATTTATAATCGGATTGTCTCCAATGACGAGGCATGCCGAAGAACATTTTATGGCGGCAATGTCCAAACCGCGGCTGCTAATAACCTGAAGAGCTTCACCCAGTTGTAAGATCCCACTCACCTTGCCAGTCTTCCTCATCTTTGGGCCAAGAAGATTAGTGCGTTCCTGCCGTGTAATAGTGGTGCCGCTTGCAACTTGGTGTTCAACTATAACCCGGGATATAATCTGAGTGATTTCATCATCCGTCAGTTCCATCCTTCTCATTGCGTCAGAGGTTCGTTTGAAAAGGGTGTAGTAGTATATGTCCCACGTGGACTTTTCTTCAATATCAAGCTCTGGCAATTCATCGCATCTTGCAGCTTGGACGATCTTCTGAATTATTAGATTCGCCTTATCATCTAGGACGGCAAGAATATCTTCAGCTGTTGTTTCCACGCTACCGTCTTCGTTGTACTGATCGTAGAGATGTTTTTCGACAAAGTTATTCTTGGGTGTTGTTAGGAATACGCCTCTTTTGGGAAAGCGTTTGTCGAACCGATACAAATGACCATTCGTGTCTACGAACCTCTTTTGATGCATCTCCGGAATATAGTGATTCCGAACTGGAGTGCTCTTAGGCTTGTTCATGCCCGGTGATCGTGCTGTCACTGATGCCGTACACGATTCAATTGTAGAAGATTCTGTAGCAGGTATTCGCCCGAGATGTCTGTGGGCCACCCATAAGCTGCCGCCACCGCCGCATCCAACGCCCCATGCGCATCCACCAACCACCGCGACCGCTCGTCACACAGATTCCTCAACGTCCGTCGCCCAATCTCCCGCACCGGAGCCGCCGCCGTCGGCGCCGCCCGCTTCGGATACCCCGCCACCGGCTCCTCCACCCACTCAACCCATTCCGGCGGATTCAACCACCGATCACGAAGCTCCACCGGCCGCCGTGGAGCCTCGGCAGTGGCGTGCAGGTCGTTGACCTAGCTGGTCTCAGTAGTTTCGGGCGTCAATGTTCCAGTGACTGGCAAAGTCTCGCGCGTCGATCTTCACCAGACTGACGCCAGGAGAATCGCTCACGCGACGATGCGAATCGCCCCGCCGCTAGTCAACGCCCCGCCCCACGTCGATCCTCAGCTCGCACTTCCGCGACCGCTTGAGCTACAGCTTCCTCAATCTCCTCCGCTGTCTGGTCACGAAACGCCCGACCGAACCTTTTCAGAATCTCGTGTCCCTCTGCCCATCGCGCATCCAGCGCAGCCAGCCGTTCGATGTCATCGGCCGACACGATCCCCGCCACTGGCGTCCCATGCTTCTCCACCACAAACCGGACTTCGCCGCTGAACGCCCGGTTAATCACCTTGCTCCAATCCCGTTTCGCCTGCGACGCCGCCACCCGCTCCGTCACCGCCTCACGCCCGCGCATACCAACCCTTTCCGACCTATTTGGCCCAATATAGCCTTAAACAGGCCAATCCACCGTGCGTGATCGTCCGCGTCGCTCGGAGCCGCGACCTGCCCGGTCAGAACCGTCGCCACCATCGCCCAGCCATCCCACCCACATTCAGAACAACCACCAGCCACAGCCCCACCATCCACGTCTTGAGGTTCGCAACGTCGGCCTTCGTCGCGTAGTGCTTCAGCGTTCGATCCAATTCGTCCCACAGACCCAGCCTCGTCAGCGCCGCTCGTGGATTCGCACCATCGTCGTCACATCGTTCCAGTCGCGATACGCACAGCGCAGCTTCCGACAGCATCCCGTTGGCACTATTCAGTTGTGTAGGCTTCTTCACATCTGCTCGATCCTGAACAACTACGTGTCCCGTGCGGGTGTGTAGGGGGCACTGGAGCGTGGTCCAGTGGAGCCGGCGATCGGCGAAACGAAGTCGTCACGAAAATGTGCGGGAGTCCAACGCGCGGCGTCGCTGCTTATGGCCACGATTGCTCTCGTCACATTTGGCGTATCGATCGCCCATGCCCAGTGGCCCACAACCTGCGTTGAACTCAACGACCTCGCAGAGGCAGCGGTAGGCGCGGACCAGAACGTCGGCATCTATCAGCGAGCGTTCGGTGATCAGGCTGAAGCTCAGTGTCAGAACGATCACCGCGACGACGTGCGCCGAACGTTCGCCTGGGCGCTGGGAGGCGAGGGCGAAGAGGTCGTCGGGACGTGGCCAACCAGCTGCGTCGCTCTCAACGATCTGGCGGAAGCCGCCCGCGGCGACTCAGGCAACGTCGGCATTTACCAGCGGGCCTTCACTGATGATGCTGAGGCCGAGCGCGCCTGTCGGTCTGATCATCGCGCCAATGTGAGCGCCACGTTCGCCTGGGCGATCCCGGCCCATGTCCCGGAACCAACGCCGGAACCTGTGCCCGAGGCTTCTCCGACTCCGCGGTCGATTCCGCCAACGGAACATCCGGACTATCAACGCGTTCGGAACGCGGCCTTCGCTCGAAGCGGCGATGCGGACCTGGCAAATGCTGTGGCATCCGACGTAATAGAACGTGGGTCAATCGACAGCTTCCTTCGCGGAACCGATTCGGGCGTCCAATACGGGCGCCGGAATTGCCCGCGGCGAAGTGCGGCCTGTCCCCTGGCGCCTGAGGCGCCGCCTGCTCCACCAACTCCGCAGACCCTGCCCGGCATCCGCCTCAGCGACCTGGTGGACCTCATCTCAGTTTCGATCTGGGACGGGGCCACTATCGACCTGTCCAACCTGGGTGCTGACCAAATCTACGAGGTCATGGTGTCCAGCAGCAGCCCCTCCGTCCTGGGGATCGGTGATTGTCTGGGCGCATCGGAATGGACCACGCTCACGGGATCGACGTCTCGCAGCCTGCGGTTCGTCGTGCGCGGCTGCACGCCGGGCACTGCCACGGTCACGATCGAGGTGCGCCCGGCCGGGGCCAACAGCGCCGCGGCCAGCGTGAGCCAACGTGTGACCACGGAGCCGATCCCCAGCGTGCCGCCCCACCAGCGGGCGTCGGTCGAGCGGGCCAAGCAGGAAGTGCGCGATCTCCTCGCCCGCGGAGGGCGCGTGCAGCCGGTGCAGCGGCCGTACCCGCCGCGTCTGTACGGCTACGTAAGAAGCGCCACCGCGACCGCGACCACCGTGAACTGGGCGACCTGGTGGGCATCGGCCCCCACGGGCGACGTGGAGTTAACCGGATTCCAGATGCAGTACTGGCCGAATCACGAGCCGTCCAACACCACGACGGTCGAAATCACCGGCGCGAATACCTGGCAGCACAGGCTCACCGGGCTTGCGGCGGACACCTGGTACACGGTCAAAATGCGCGCCTGCACCAACCAGGACGACTGCGCGACAGCCGAGTGGTCATTCGACTACTGGTTTAAGACGCCGCCAGGCTAAGTGCGCAACCTGACAATAGGTCACTCTAATCGTCACCTCCCCTCCGACCTGGGCCGTCGCCTTTCCCCCTCTCCTGACACCCCTGCAAAACGCCCTCCGACTTCGCATTTGCGTCCGCTCTTAATCCCTCTCCTGAGGGAGAGGGCAGGGTGAGGGGTCTTCCGGTCGAAGCGCCACGATCCACCACCGTCGCCTGAGGTCACTCCACCCCGCCGATCGCCAATCTTTCCCTCTCCATTGAGAGACCTTTGCATAACCCGAGGTGCGGGTGTGCCGTGTCGATATCTTCAAGGGGACGCCGTTCTTTCCCTCTCCCTTGAGGGAGAGGGCAGGGTGAGGGTGGCTGCCACCCACTAGCATCCAAGCTCAAGTGCACCAACCCACGACACACCCACCGACCGCCCATCTTTCCCTCGCCCTTGGGAACATACAAGGCTTGGGGTGAGGGTCTTCCAAACACCCAAAGCTCAAAGTGACCCACTAACCGCAATCTGGAGTTGGCGGAGCGCGCGGAATCTACCCACTGTCGCCTTTGGGCAGGCCGACTATGTGACGACGGAAGGCGCGGTTAGGTGACGAGGGCGTTAGCGGCGACAGCGTTGCAATTGGTGACATAAATGCAGGGTTTGCTGGCAATGCAGTCAGAGACGACAGTGATGACATTGCTTGCGACCGGCCGGTGGACGAAATGCAAGGCGAGAAGTGAGCCAACAGCGATCTTCCGTTCACGCCGCCACCCACCGCCAACCAACCTGACCGATCTGGTCCAAGCCCTCGAGTATCCGACTTTGCTACGTCTACGCACCCACGAAAGGAGTGATAGCCAACGCAAGGAGCATGCCAATCCCAAGAACTATCACAAGAATGAGGAGGATCGATCCTAGTGACCGATCGAATGATCTCCTCCTGTCTCGCTGACCACGGCGTGCGACTGCCCGCTGAGCTTGTGCTTGAACCGTCGGATCCCTTCGAACCGGGGGCGCTCGACTCCTCATCGGCTCTGGCGACGATCCCTGCGCGTCTGGCATTTCGTCTTCTCGGTTGTCGGACACATATTGGGCCTCAGCCCGAATAGACCTGGCTAAATGCATTATCGCTCGCACACCCATCACAATAAGACCAATCAAAATGCCCCAACCAGCGAGAACTACAAGCAATGCCACAACGATAAGAATCACGCCAATGATGATCGTCGGGGCTGAGAGTTCCACGGTTGTCTTCCTCGATTGATCGACTCAGGCAGTCGAGACGAAACCACTTGAGGCGGCAGTCTATCGCACAGAGAGGAGCCGCGAATTTGGCTGCGGAGATCGCCTGTAGCACAGGCTGATTGACCTTTGGCGGGGAATGGGTCCACGAAAGTCCGGCACGGAATCGACCGCCTCAGCCCCCGCGGCCGCACGGCCCTCGCCCCGCCGCTACCTCCACCTCCTTGCTACCTGACTCCGGCCAGTGTACACTGTCCGAGTAAGCCTCGCAACCCCGTCGAATGCCCACGCCCCTCCGTCTCCTGCGGATCCTCCTCACCCCCGTCCTCCGCCTCCTTCGCCCCCTGCTACTCGTCGCTCTCCCTTCCGTCATCTCACCGGCCCCGGCCTTCACCGCGCAGCACCCAACCGGCCGACTGCACCCATCCATCTCGCCCACCCCCGCATCCCCAATTCCCCAGCGCCCCACCCGGCCGCCCCATCCCTAGGCGCCATCCAGAGCCCAAAGTTGCCCGCTCCCACGCTCCGAAACCCGGCAAAAAAGCGCCCCGAATCACCTCAAGAGTTTTTTGGAAAAAACTCTTATTGCGCGCGAGGCCCCCAAATTCACCCCCGAAATTGACGCCCCCGCCGTTTCCCCCCAACATCCACCCACCGGCCGCCAACCCACCACCCCCGCGGAGCCCGCCATGTCCGACTACCAGCCCCTGGACCTGACCCCCCTCTGCAACGCCTCCGCCGACCTCCTCGGCCCCGACGGCGCCGCCACCCTCGGCCCGCAGGCCTACCGCGGCGTCCCCTTCCTCATCGGCCACCCCGCCTCCGCCCAACTCCCCCTCATCGGCCACACCGGCCACACCGCGCCGGTCACGATCCAAGTCGGCCAAACCGCCCCCACCCTCGTCTTCGCCCACGTCCTCGTCGACGCCCAACTCCACGCCAGCGGCCTCCCTGGCGACCACGTCGCCACCTACGTCATCCACTACGCCGACGGCCAGCACACCGAACTCCCCATCCGCGAACGCTTCGAAATCGGCTGGCTCACCTCCACCCACGACCTCATCTCCGACGTCCGCTCCCCCGGCGCCCCCTTCGTCGCCATGCCCGACGTCGACGACGAACTCGTCCCCCGCCACACCGCCGACCGAGACCAGATGGGCCGAGCCCTCACCGAAGTCAACGGCGGCGTCGCCGCCAAGGACTTCTACCTCTGGCCCTGGCGCAACCCCCGCCCCGACGTCCCCATCCAGCACGTTGAGTTCCGCCCCACCGACCGCCGCATCATCCTCGGCGGCCTCTGCCTCGGCCACGTTGACGAAGACCCCTTCCGCCGCGCCGCCCGCCGCGCCGTCGTCATCGAGCTCCCCGAACCCGAAGACGCCAACGCCCCCTTCGACCTCGAAGTCAATGTCGAACGCGGCATCGCCACCTTCCCCCACCCCATCACCCGCGACCCCGCCGAGTTCCTCGCCTCCGACACCGCCGGCTTTGGCGAACCCCGCAACGACTCCAACAGCCCCGCCTACACCGAAATCGCCGGCGTCCCCTCCGCCCAGATCCACGTCTCCCGCGGCGAAGACGAACTAGGCGCCGCCCGCCTCTCAGACCTCGAAGGCGGCCAACCCGTCGACGCCTCGCCCCGTCTCCGCCTCCGCCTCGCCGAGCAGGGCCGCAACTGGGTCCACACCCGCGTCGTCGACGACGCCACCGGCCAGCCCTTGCCCTGCCGCGTCCACTTCCGCTCGCCCGAAGGCGTCCCCTACCAGCCCCACGGCCACCACAACCACCTCAACACCGGCCACGACACCTGGCACACCGACGTCGGCGGCGACCTGCGCATGGACCAGGCCATCTACGCCTACATCGATGGCCGCTGCCAGGGCTGGCTCCCCGTCGGCAAGGTCCAGGTCGACGCCGCCTGCGGCTTCGAGTACGAACCTCTCCGCACCGAGCTCGAAATCAAGCCCGGCCAGCGCGAGCTCGAACTCCGCCTCCGCCGCTGGTCAGACCCCAACGCCCGCGGCTGGTACTCCGGCGACACCCACGTCCACTTCCTCTCCGGCGACGGCGCCAACCTCGAAGCCGCCGGCGAAGGCCTCAACGTCGTCAACGTCCTCGCCTCCCAGTGGGGCAGCCTCTTCACCAACACCGAGGACTTCATCGGCCGCCCCCGCGTTTC
>DAOUJT010000032.1:0-18764 GCA_034422315.1 Chloroflexota bacterium
TTCACGGATGGCGCCCGCCAGGTGGACTGGCACTTCCTCTCCAACTACCCGTCCCGCATCGCCGACAACGCCGGGCTGCGCTCCGCCCTGCTCGGCAGCCTCTGGATGCTGGCATTCACCGCCATCATCGCCTTCCCGCTGGGCGTGGGCGCCGCCATCTACCTGGAGGAATACGCCCCGGACAACTGGCTGACCCGCTTCATCCAGCTCAACATCGCCAACCTCGCCGGCGTCCCCAGCATCGTCTACGGCCTGCTGGGACTTGGACTCTTCGTCCGCTGGCTCGCCCTCGGCCGCGTCGTGCTCGCTGGCTCCATGACCATGGCGCTACTGATCCTCCCCCTCATCATCGTGGCCTCCCGCGAGGCCATCCGCGCCGTGCCCGACTCGCTGCGCGAAGGCTCCTACGCCCTCGGCGCCACCCGCTGGCAAATGGTCCGCCAAACCGTCTTGCCGTCCGCCTCGGGCGGCATCCTCACCGGCACCATTCTCGCCCTCGCCCGCGCCATCGGCGAAACCGCCCCTCTCATTACCATCGGGGCCCTCACCTACGTCGCCTTCGATCCCAACGGGCCGCTCGACATCTTCACCGTCCTGCCCATCCAGATCTTCAACTGGGTCTCGTTGCCCCAGAAGGAGTTCCACAGCCTCGCGGCCGGTGGCATCGTCGTCCTGCTGGTCGTGCTCCTGACCGCTAATTCCCTCGCCGTCTATCTCCGATACCGCATGCAGAGGAGGCTTCAGTGATCAACCTGCGCATCGACACGCGCGCATCGGACGTGGCGGTGTCGCCGTCGGACAACGGGCAGTCCGACGTGATCCTGATGACCCGCAATCTCAACTTCTGGTACGGAAACACGCTGGTCCTGGAGAACATCGACTGCGATGTCCGGCCCCGCGAAGTCACCGCCATCATCGGCCCCTCCGGCTGCGGAAAGAGCACGTTCCTCCGCTGCTTCAACCGGATGAACGAACTCATTCCAACCGCTCGTATTGCTGGTTCAGTTGTTTTCCGTAATCGCGACATCTACGACCGGTCGGTCGACCCGGTCGAAGTCCGCCGCCAGGTCGGCATGGTCTTCCAGAAGCCCAACCCATTCCCCAAGTCCATCTACGACAACGTCGCCTACGGGCCGCGCGTCAACGGTTACAAGGGCGACATGGACGAGGCAGTCGAAACCTCCCTCAAGCGCGCCGCCCTCTGGGACGAGGTCAAGGACGATCTCAAGAAAAGCGGATTGGCCCTGTCTGGCGGCCAGCAGCAGCGCCTCTGCATCGCCCGCGCGCTTGCCGTGCAGCCCGACGTTCTCTTGATGGACGAGCCCTGCTCGGCCCTCGACCCCATCGCCACCACCCGCATCGAGGACCTGATCCGCGAATTGCGCGAGCAACTCACCATCATCATCGTCACCCACAACATGCAGCAGGCCGCTCGCATCTCCGACCGCACGGCCTTCTTCACGGTGGCCGAATCCGGCGCCGGCATCCTCGTCGAGTTCAACGAGACCCAGAAGCTCTTCACCACCCCGGCCGACGAGCGCACCGAGGCCTACATCACTGGCCGGTTCGGCTAGGACGCAGGAGGCCATCTATGTCGCCACGAGAAGAGTACGTAGGCCAGCTCCAGCATGTGCACGACGAGCTCCTGCTCATCGGCAGCATGGTGGAAAAAGCCATCAAGCGTTCCATCGAGTCGCTCCGTAACCGCGACGTCGAGTTGGCGCACCGCATCGTCGAGGATGACGACGACATTGACGAGCGCTACCTGGCCCTCGAAGAGCTATGCATTGACCTCATCGCCACCCAGCAGCCCATGGCCGGCGACCTGCGGGTGGTGATCACCGGCATGCAGGTCGCCTCCGAACTGGAGCGCATGGGTGACTACGCCGAGGGCATTGCCAAGGTCAGCATCCGCATGGGCGACGACCCGCCGCTCAAGCCCTTGATCGACATCCCCCGCATGGCCGACATCTCGATCGGCATGCTGCGCCGCAGCCTCACCGCCCTCAACGACCGCGACGATGCCCTCGCGCGCCAGGTCTGGCACGCCGATGACGAGGTCGATCAGCTCTACGACCAGGTCTTCCGCGAGCTGCTGACCTTCATGTTCCAGAACCCGCGCAACATCCAGCGCGCAACCTGGCTCCTCTGGGTCGCCCACAACCTGGAACGCATCGGCGACCGCGCCACCAACATCGCCGAGCGCGTCATCTACCTCAACACCGGCCAGATCCCCTCCCGCGACGAACGCTGGCCCGACGTCGGCGACCCCACCCCCCAGCACCCCACTCCCTCCCCCACCAACGGCTCCATGTCCACCTGATCGCCCCCCACCCCCTTGGCCACCCGCAAAACCCGCCTCGCCTTCCCGCTCTCCACCGACCGAGCAGGCGAGTCCACCAATCGCCGGCAGCTAGGCCGGTTGCAGCAGAGGCCAGTGGCGACGCCGAGCCCCTCCTACTCCCTCTCCCTTGAGGGAGAGGGCTGGGGTGAGGGTGGCTGCCTGGGCCCGCAACCATGCCGAGGGACAAGCAACCCTCCGCGGTCAACTCGCCTCTTCAAATGCTTGAACGGAGCTCGTCTGGCCCCGCTACCCGTCGCTTCTGAGCGAGCAGGCGAGGCCACCAATGCGCGTCCGCGAGGCCGGTTCCGGCCGAGGCTAACGGTGACGTCGAGCCCCTCTTTCTCCCTCTCCCTTGAGGGAGAGGGCTGGGGTGAGGGTGGCTGCCTGGGCCCGCAACCATGCCCAGGGTCAAGCAACCCACCCCATTCACCTCGCCTCTTCGTCCGAGTGGACTGGACTTTTCGCACACCCCCAGTCACTCAATGAAGCCATCTCCATCCCTCCAAATCCGAACCCTCGCCGAATTCCTCGGCGCCGCCTGGCTCCTCATCGCCATCGTCGGCTCCGGCATCATGGCCCAGCGACTCACCGACGACCCCGGCCTCCAACTCCTCCAAAATGCCCTCGTCACCGGCTTCGCCCTCGCCGCCATCATCGCCGCCCTGCGACCGGTCTCCGGTGCCCACATCAACCCCGCCGTCACCCTCACCGCGGCCGCCGTCGGACAACTCCCCTGGCGTGAAGCCGCCAGCTACCTCCCGGCCCAAATCGCCGGCGGAATAGCCGGCACAGTGCTAACCAACGTCATGTTCGGCCTGCCGCCCGCCGAAATCTCAACCACCGTCCGCGACGCCCCCATCACCTGGCTCGGCGACCTCGTCGCCACCGTCGGGCTTCTCAGCCTCATCTTCACCCTCGTCGCCACCAGGTCCTTCAACTTCCTCCCTGCCGCCGTCGGCGCCTACGTCGCCGGCGCCTACTACTTCACCTCATCCACCGGCGTCGCCAACCCCGCCGTCGCCACCGGCCGCATCTTCACCGACACCTTCGCCGGCATCGCCCCCCAATCCGCCGCCATCTTCATCCTCACCCAACTCGCCGCCGCCGCCCTCGTCGTCCTCACATGGCGCCTGCTCGCAGCTTCTAACCGCTCGCCGTAGACGGGTTATGCTCGGTCGTATGAGCTCTGCAGAGTCTGACGTTGGCTGTTCGCTGTCGGCGGGTGTTTCAAGTGCCAAGTGTGCAGAGTCGCGAGATTGTCCAGTCTACGAGTCGAGCTAAGTGTCGTGAGACTGAGACTCTACACGCTTTACTGAACTCTGACCGATTAGTTTATCGGCCAAGGATCACGAGGTTTAAACTGGGCCAGCGTACGCTTACGGTAGTCACACGACTTCGCTACGCAGGCCTCAACGTTTCGCATACTCATCCGTCCAGTCTCGTAACCCGATCTGTCTTGATCGTGGCAGCAGTCTGCTTGCTTTTGGCATTGACTACCAGAGCGACTCACGCCTGTTACTGCCTGCCACCATTAACGCCAACTGAAGCTCTGGAAGCCGCGCCCTTCGTGGTTTCTGGATACGTCTCGGGCAAGCATGTTCTTGAAAGGCATCTTGCTCCAATTGTAACTAATTCAGAAGGCAAGGAAATCACCATAACTCTTCTTCCGCTAATCTATACGATCTATGAGTTTAGGGTATACAATATATGGAAGGGTGATTTGAATGAGTTGATCTACCTATCTACGTTGAATTCAGATGATAGCTGTTCCATTAAGGAGTTATTCGTGGGCCGGGAGTACCTTGTGTATGGCACTCTAAGCACATGCAGTCGGACAACGTGGCTGTCGAGCGCGAAAGAAGACATTACTGAACTGGGTGAGGGTCATTCACCGATTCCGGGGATGAGTGCGACTTTAGCCATTTTTGGAAAGTATCCATATGGTGAGGGTCGTTCACCGATTCTGGGGATGAGTGCGCCTATACTCGAAATCTTGCAAGAGAGAAGGAGCGCTTCGGAGCCACGGGTTGAGCAGTCGACGACTCCCGAAGTGATGTCACCCACTCCAGTGTCAACGCAGGGGAATGAAACTTCAGCTTCCACGCCGCAAGTCGCGACATCGCCCCGTGCGTTCGAGGTCATGACGCCTACGCTCGCGCCGACAAGTGCCATGCCCACGTCCACACCAGGGACCGCGACGCCAAGCTCCACGCCGCGGTCCCTGACACAATCCTCCACCCCGGCAGGCGCAACGCCGGTGCCCCGACCGGAACCCGAGAGGACAATCCCCACGCCGCCGGCTTCTGAGCAACAGACCTCCCCGCCGTGGCCATTAATCGTGCTGGTAGCACTCCTTGCAGCCGCGCTGATCGGCACCGCGGCGCTCGCGCGGACTCGACGCACTCGGCAAATCGAGGAGTAGATATCGGCCATGCGTTTCCAAAGGTGCTGGCCAGCGCATCTTTCTGCCGCCGAGAAAACTCTGCCTCACCGTTGGTGGACCTGAGTCTCACTCGTCGGAATCGTCGGGCTCTGTTGGCTGCCTATCTCCCAGACTTGACCTTGCCTGCCTCCGTTTCACGAGAGACGCGCCAGCCGAGTGTCCATCGCCGCCAACCCTCCGATGCTCATAGGCCGCGTCGTCACCGACACCCTCGCCGGCATCGGCCCCCAGCCCGCCGCCACCCTCGTCACCCTCACCCACCACCTCCTGGCAGCCAGTCACCGCTCGACCTAGTCGACTTTCCTGCACGGCTGCGGCTCGGACCGCCTTCACGCGGAGTTCCACCCCGAACCAAGTGATTTCACTGTCATTTCCGTTCGCAACTGACCTGCTGAGCATCAGACGTGTTCAATCAGCCTGCTCATCGCAACTTCTGTTATCTAAGCCTTGACTTGACGTTTCGACTGAAAGCTCATAATGTTCATCAGTCAAACATGGTCGGTAAGTTCATCAGCAAGCCTCGGATCTGAAGAGTCGTCCCATGGCCATCAGCACACGCCATCTGACAGAATCGCTGGGACTCG
Source organism: Chloroflexota bacterium (assembly GCA_034422315.1). Lineage (GTDB taxonomy): Bacteria > Chloroflexota > UBA11872 > UBA11872 > UBA11872 > UBA11872. The sequence goes on from DAOUJT010000032.1 coordinate 5,372, forward strand.
TCACTCGATCAGTCCTCATCGTCCTATTGGCAAGTACGGCGTTCCTGTTTTTTGCCCGAGAATCCGACGCCTGTACGGTCTGGATTCCAGAATCTGCATTAGAAGAACTGCAAAGATCTTCTTACGTATTCTCTGGTAAGGTTGTTTCGGTTCATCCAGTGCCGAACGATAGGTTCTATGAATTCAGAGTCGACACCGTCTGGAAGGGTCCTCTGCACGGGACGGCCTATATTAGAGAGAATGAACTCGGAGGTTTAGGCGCATCTTGCGAGGGTGGATATCAACCCTTTATTGTCGGAAAAGAGTATCTCGTTTACGACGATAATCACGTTGCCAAGCGGACAAATCTGTTGGTGAATGCGAGCAGAGACATTGCTGAGCTTGGCGAGGGCAAGCGTCCCGTGCCCGGTTCAAGGGCGCCTGTTCCGTCAGCCCTCCTCAAGGCTCGGACAGACATCGCTCAGGCACGGATTGAAGACGAGCAGACAACCCGGACGTGGACACTACTTATCGTGTGGACGGCTGTGCTCCTGGTGGTGATAGTAATCTGTATGTTGCTGTGGAAACATGCAGTGTCTCGGAAATGAAACGAGACAATCACTGACAGACGTCAAGGAGTGTCATGGTGAATTCCATAATCGTCCGTCTGGATCAGTCAATCGCAAGGATCGACTAATGGGAAACTAGCCGGCGGCAGGAACTCTTGACAATTGAGACAGGTGCATCGTAGTCAAACTGCATCCCCAATGGTTGAGTTGATATGGACGGAAATCCCCGTGGATGTGAAGCGAACTCTCTCGGTTCTGGCGTATCGTCACCGACACCTTCGGCGGCATCGCCTCCAAATCCGCCGCCATCTTCATCCCCATCCACCCAACCGCCGCCACCCTCGTCACGCTCACTTGCCGCTTGCTGGCCTAAGCCTCCAATTCAAGGTAGTCGCTGCACACGTTCAGTGGCTATAGCCCGGTCCCGTCGATAAATAGCTCGCAAGAGCGGCCGAAGTGTTCCGGCAGCAAGTGGCTATCTTGCGAATGACTCTCGCGACTGTGCTAGGTCGGTAACTTGACCAACTTCTCAACGAGTGATATCGTGTTCGTGACTGATAACTTCTGTTCACGATTGGGCACGTGCGAGCATACAGCCGAGTTCCAAAGGACGATTCTGTGCATCCTGAGCAGTCTCTGGCGTCAAGGGTCATAGGGTGCCCAATACGTTTACTGTTGGCCGTCGCAACAGTTGGTGTATTGCTCAATCTACACACTCTTCCGTCTTACGCATTGTCATGCGCGCCTTTCCCAATCGGATCACCCTCTGAAGAGATGGCAGAAGCTTCTAGGGTATTTGCCGGCGAGATCGTGGATGTACACATTGCGGGAAATTTGTTTGTATATGAGTTTAAGGTTCATACTGTTTGGAAAGGGTCATTGTTGGAGACAGTGTTTGTCGAGAGGATTGCGGAGAGTGGCGAAATGTCGGGAGATGGGTGGAGCTGTGGTGTCGGAAGCTGGGACTTTATTAAAGGTGAGGAGTACCTTGTCTATGGAAACGGAGGATTCGATAGTCGAACAGGGTTCTTGGATGTGAGAATCAAAGACTTGGCTGAATTGGGGGAAGGTCAGACACCGGAACCCGGTACGAGTGAGGCTAGACCAATAAGCTTGGTTCAGAGCGAGCGTCTCACATGGCTTATCATTGCTCTGATTTCGGTCGCTGTAGCTGCACCAATCGGTTTGGTTATGCTCTTTCGCAGGCATGATCGACGAACGAGTGCGCGTAGCGTTGCTGAGGCAGAACTGTTCGCACGCATCTATACCCGGAATTCAGGAGACAAAAACACCTAAACCCCGATTGCTCTGGCTGTAGTCGGAATCACCGTCCAATTGCAAGCAATGATCTGCGTCGTTGCCGCGGGACACTTCGATTGTCGGTTGAAGCAGCATTCGTCCTTCTGGATTTGCTGTAGGTCGAGCGACGCCTGAGCCAACGAGCGCCTGAGTTGACTTACTCTTCCGCCGCCCGATCCGAACCCCCACCTAACCACCGCCACCCTCGTCACCTTTTCTTGGCGGTTGTTGGCAGCCTCGAACCGTTCGACATAAGCTTCGCCTCCCCATCGCTTGCGGATTGCCACTCCTTGCACGGAGCGAGTTCGCCCAATCCTCAGCAACCATAGCTACCTGACACGCGAAAGAAAGCCGAATGAGCGCCGAACCCCAACTCTTCAGAATCAACCCCGAAAACCGTGAATCCGAGAAGATCGCCGAGGTCGAATTCGCCAGCCTCGGCTTCCACGAACGGCGCGACATCCAGGAATGGGTCGCCGCCAACCCCGGCATTCTGGGCGACGACCTGCTTATCGTCGGGAAGGAATTCAGTGGGTTCGACAAGACTGATGAGCGTCTTGACCTGCTGGCCCTGGATGCTGACGGCAAGCTGGTCGTCATCGAACTAAAGCGCGACGATACCGGCGCGGATGCCCACTGGCAGGCCATCAAGTACGCTAGCTACCTCCAGCGCGCCGGCGTGGAGGACATAGTTCGCATGCTTGCGGAACACAGCCGAGTGTCGGAGGACGACGCGACCAACAAACTACTGCAACATCTTAACGCTGATGATCTGAACGCGCTGAATAATGACCAGCGCATTATTCTCGCCAGCCATAGGTTCGCGCCGGAAGTGACATCAGCCGCACTCTGGCTTAACGAGAAAGCCCCGGGCGAGGATTTGATTACTTGTGTTCAGCTGATCCCTTATCAGGACGTACAGACTGAATCCCTCTACGTTCAAGCACACACTATTATTCCTGTGCCAGGCGTCGACGAATACGTTGTCGTGGTAGATGGTCCGTCAAGTGATAGTCGACGCGTCAGGCCGAGTGCCAGCAAGTTAGCTCAGACTTTTGCGAGGAATAGAGGAGATGACATCACACGATTCCTCAGGAAAGTCTCGAATAAGACTCTAGAATCTCTGCCAACCGGCCTCAAGCCGGACAAGACCAGCCGATGGGCGGGCGGAGATCCATCTTCGCGCTACTGGCATATGTGGTATTCGCGTCCGTACTGGGGCAATTGGAGGGTCCACTTCCGCATTAATCTCTCCCCTGAAACCGATGTAGGCGAAGTGGTATGGAGGGCAGATGTAGGCTTTTCTGACTACCGAAATGAGATTGCCGACTTGGAAGTCAAGCTAGGAAGCCTGAAAGTCTACGAGGATCAATGGTGGGAGAGCAGATGGGGAGGCCTTGGTGTGACGCGATTTAGCGCAAATCTTGACGACGAGTTTGCCAGCACTCTGGTTGAGACACTCAGTCAGTTCGTCAAGATAGTTTCGCCTCCAATCGACGAAATCGTGGACGAAGTGAACGAAGAAGACGCTTGATCGGAGATTCTGGAATTGTGAAAGGCGTATGGGAACCTGTGTCCGTCTGGATGTTTGATGGATGCACGCGCGCAGGCATTTCCGAATTTCTGACGGGATCCGAGAAGCCGCAGGCTAGAGTCGAACTGTCAACCAGTAGGCGTCAGGGACCTTGTTGATTTGACGGTTGGCGACCCGCGCCGTCCCTACCCCCAATTCCGCCGCCCGATCCGAACCCCCAGATACACCGCCCCACCCAGCACCAGCACCCCGACGCTCCCAGCCACGATTCCCAGCACCAGCGTGCCGACCGGCGGCTGGCCGTCTGCGGCTCTCGAGGTTGCGGCGACTTCGCCGGACGTCACTGTAGGCTGACCAAGGTAAGCGCGCCGAGCGTTTTGCAGAATGGCTTGGAGTTGTTCGTCTCGCTCGCACTGGTAAAGCCCGGTCATGCCGCGCAGATCGCGAACGTTCGAAACGTCTTTCAGATTCGGGTCGTAGTCAAAGACTGGATCAACGGTCATTTCCTCGGGCGAGATAACGGTGTTCAGCCGGGTCACGTAGGAGAACCGGTCAGACAGTTGCCGCAGCAACGGATGCGTGACTCGCAGTTCGCTTGTCGGAGCGGCGTACTCCGTGATAAAGGCCTTACCGTCATGCTCGTCGGCCTTTTGGCCCATGAGCTGTCGATAGTCGTGAGATCCCCAGTCCGAGAAGGTCAACTCATCATTCTCGATGGTCATCTTCGCGTAGTTCATCGGAACGGCTTGGTGTTCGCCGTAGATCCAGACCATCACTGCCATGTCCGGATTCGCCGCGACGGCCGTGAGACGCAGTGGAATCATTGGTCGTTCCGAGGGATACGTCACCTTGACCGGCTCCACGTCCTGCGCCCCTTTGTCCGGACGCAGCTTCATGGCCAGGAAGACAAACTCCTCGTCCACGTACAAGTCGATCAGCGGCTCCATTTCGACGGTGACCCTGTAGCTGTTATCGCGCAGCCAAGTAACCAGGGCATCCGGATCTTCGGATCCCACCACGTCAAAGCCGTACGGACCCACCTCGCCACTTGCAAAAACCTCAACACTTGCGGCCGGGGCCGCGACAATTTTTTCCACCGGTGGCGGAACGCAAGAAGGAGGGGCCGGGGCCATGATTACCAGGTCGGTAGCTACTTCAAGCTCCGTGAACGCCGCCATCGCGTCCTCCGGAACCTGCACGGCCTCCGCGTCAATGGCTTCCGGCAACGGCAAGATCCACGAGAAGTCAGGCGCCGAGCCCGTGTACTCGATCTGCACGTAGGCCGACACGGTCCCATCCCCGTTCTGCGTAAAGATGATCCGCTCCGCGTTCTGATCCACCGGCGTCGTCGTGCAAAAGAACCCACCGCACGCGAACACGGACGGTGTCGAAGCCAGCACGGCAACCATCGCCGCAACCACGACCAGCAACCCAACGGCCCATCGCCCGGTCGGCACCGGCATGCGCAGCGACCCTGGCGCGAATGCCTGACTAGATACTCGACCGTTGCGCCCTCGCCAGCCTTCGGAATCAAGCATTAGCTTCGACATGTGACCGGATACTCCTCGCCGCTCCGATAGACAGTACGCGAACTCTTATCGAATCGTTCCATCCAATCGCCGAATTGACTATTGCATAAGCCGCCTGATACAAACAATCTACGGGCCGTGGGCGGTCGGTTCGCGAACCTACCAAGCCACGGCTGCCACCGGCGAACTGGCGATCCGCATACGCGGACCGTGGCTCCCCGAGTAAGGAGAACCGCCACGGACGCCACACCCATCATCATCGCCATGGTCACGGTCGGAGCAACGATCGTCTTTGCAGTCAGCGGCGCGGCTTGGCGCCTCGGCAGTCGGCTGGGAGCCGTCGAGAAAGGCTTGGCAGTCTGCGAGTCCAACATCCGTGACTTGAACCGGAAAGTCGACCGCATCCTCGAACGACTCCCTCCACCACCCGCGTAGTGGACCCGCCCATCATCCCGCGATGCGCGATCCCACCAGATTGACGAGCCCGAAGACCGCCTGATACAAACAATCAACGAGCCGTGGGCGGCGGGTTCGCGAACCTTCCGAGCCACGGGTCAGGGGCGTGCTGGCGGAACGCACCGGCGACGCGTGGCTATCTGACAAGGAGTTCCGCGTTGGACGCCACACCCATCGTCGTCACCATGATCACCGTCGGCCTTACCCTGGTCTTTGCCGTTGCCGGCGCGGCTTGGAGAGTCGGCATGCGCGTCGGTACCGTCGAGGAAGGCGTTAACGGTTGTGACCTCCGGCTCCGAGAACTTCGGCTCGATGTCCAGGACCAGGGCGCTCGGCTGCACTCCGACATCCAGGGCGTGCGCACCGACGTAAACACTGGCATCGATAGCCTGCGAACCGAGATGAATGACAACACCCAGCTAGTACGGACCGAAGTCCAGGATCTACGAACCGACGTGAAATCCGACATCCAGTTGGTGCGAACCGAGGTCCAGGACCTGCGAACCGACGTCAAGGCCGACGTCCAAAGCGTGCGGACCGAGGTCCAGCAAGTTCGGACCGAAGTCCACGATCTGCGGGCCGAAGTCAAGGCCGACATCCAACTCGTCCGGACGGAAGTCCGCGATCTTCGGACTGAGGTCAAGACCGACATCCAGGACCTGCGAACCAACGTCAAGGCGGACATCCAGAACCTACGCAGCGACGTCAAGACCGACATGCAGGAACTCCGCACCGAAATGCACGACGACATCGATGATCTCCGGTCCGAAGTTCGGCAGAACAACGACAAACTCGACCGAATCCTCGAGCGCCTCCCGCAAACCGTCCCCTAGCGCGACACTGCCGTGTCTCAGACCGTGCCGCGCTCAGCCGGCTCGGCCAGCCTCAGCGTGGTCAAGCAATGGCGGTAGCAGACTACGACCGGTCGCGCGTTCGACTGCATTGCGAACGCGCTGGCTCCCGACATTGAACAATGCCAGCCTCCGCTCCCCGCTTAACCTGCCTCTCCCGGCCCGGTGATCGTTGTCCTACCCCGGCGCCTCGGCCGCCAAGACCTGCGTAATCCAGCTGTTGATGCTCTGGCCGCTCTCGGCCGCCGCCAGGGCCACCCGCCGATGCAACTCGCTCCCCAGCCTTAGCTGCAGCTTCCCCGAAAAAGGCGCCAACGGCTCCACCCCGTCCTCCCGGCAGGACGACAGGTACTCGTCAACGGACCGCTCGAACTCCAGCCGTAGTTCCCGCACCTCCGTCGCCTCGAACGTCGCGATGGGATACGCACCGGTGTTCACGACCCGCCCATGCAGCCGTTCCACCGAGTCGTCGTACTCCACCGTCGCCACGTAGCCCTTGTACTCCATCATGGTTCCACTCCCAGCGCCGCCAGGAACGTCGCAATGTCTCGCACCGTGGCCTGCCCCGTCTCCGGCCGCGGATGCGGGCGATGCACCACCATCCGATCAGCACCCTTCCTGAGCAGCACTCGCGATCCTGATCTCTCGACTACCTCCACCCCAACCGCCCGCGGCAACGACTCAATGTCGCGCCAGCGAATCCCCGCAGGCGTCGGCCGAAGGAAGACCCGCTGCAGGGTGCGTCGGTGCGAAGCTCGCATGCTGACGTCGATAGTACTACGAGCGGTACCACTGCTGCGCACAGAGAGGGACCTGCTCGCCGGACGTCGTCATCGGCCTGAGCCTCCGACGACGTGCGCCTCCCTGGCTGAGCCGAGAAACCGGCTCGGGTCCCGCAGCCGATTCCTCGGTAGCGACATCACCCTGGTCCCCAGCGAACTGGCAATCGTCGCGCCCGACAGTCATCGCGTAGTGCAAGTCCTTGACGTTTGACCGCCTTGGGTTGCCTCTCGTGCTCGCCCAGTGTACACTGGGCCTGACGTTCTCGCAAGCCTTCTCGGAGATCCCCCCGTGACCGCCGCGCCAGCCAGCCTCCCCAGATTCCGACCGGGGCTCCCCAGCACGCCCCGCTTCGGAGTCCTCCGGGCCCCGCGCCGCCTCAAGAGTTTTTTGGAAAAAACTCTTACCCACGCGACAACCCGACTCCGGCGCCTCGTTCCCCGACTCTCGTCGCCTCCACCGCAACGGCCCCTTGCAACGTCAGGCTCAATCCCCGTCGCGCTCGGCTTCTCCAGGTTCGTGGTCAGCTTGCCGACTTTGGCCACCCTCTACCGCGGTCCCTGCGGCTACGGCACTGTCCGACACTCCACTCCGGTCACGCCTGCCAAAACCGACCTCCCATCGTCCGTCCCCAACCCCTCCGAATTCGCGCCAAAACACACCCCGCCGCGCCTCAAGAGTTTTTTGGAAAAAACTCTTACCCGCGCGAGGGCCACGTTTCCGGCCCTGTCTGCCGCCACTTCCAACTCGCATCCCGCCGCCCAAGTTGAGCCGCCCGTCCCTAGGCGGTACCGTCAGGCGCAGCCTGCCCACGGGACACGCCGCATGAGCCAGGATCAGAGCCGCCCCAACGTGCTGCTCATCATCACCGACCAGCAGCGCGGCGACTGCCTCGGCATCGACGGTCACCCCGTCCTGCAGACGCCCGCCATGGACTGGCTCGGCGCCTCCGGCACTTTCTTCCGCCGCGGCTACTCCGAGTCCCCCTCCTGCATCCCCGCCCGCCGCGTCCTCATGTCCGGCCGCCCGCCCGACGAGGACGGCATGGTCGGCTTCATGAGCGCCCCCTGGGACCCGCCCGCCACCCTCGCCGGCGAACTCCGCGCCGCCGGCTACGAGACCCGCATGGTCGGCAAGCTCCACCTCCATCCAAAGCGCCACCGCTTCGGCTTCGACGTCCTCGAACTCGCCGACTCCACCCGCGCCGACGACAACGAATACCTCGACTGGCTCCAAGGTGAGTTCCCCCTCGACCGCTGGGCCATGGCCCACGGCGCCACCCCTAACGGCTGGATCGGCCGCCCCAACCATCTCCCTGAGGAGAAGACCCACACCTTCTGGTGTGTCTCCCGCGCCATCGAATACCTCGAAAAACGCGACCCCTCCTGCCCCTTCTTCCTCAACGTCTCTTTCATTGACCCGCATCCCCCAATGACCCCGCCCGACTGGTTCTACGACCGCTACGCCGCCATGGACCTGCCCGAACCGGCCATGGGCGACTGGATGGAACCTTGGGATGGCCCGCCCCGCGGCATCCCCGCCGAAAAGGGCCCCTACGGCCAGCGCGGCCCGATCGACCCGGACGCCATGCACAACCTGCGCGCCGCCTACTACGGCCTGATCAACCACATCGACATGCAGCTCAGCCGGCTCTTTCAGTACATGCGCGACAACGGCCTGCTGGAAGAGACCTTCATCGTATTCGTCAGCGACCACGGCGAGATGCTGGGCGACCACCAGATGTACTCCAAGTGCCGCGCCTTCGACGCCTCCGCCCGCGTTCCCTTCCTCGCCCGAGCCCCCCAGCGCATGGGCCTCCCCCGCGAGGTCGTCTGCGACAAGCCCGTCGGCCTCCAGGACGTCATGCCCACCATCCTCGAAGCCGTTGGCGCGCCTATCCCCGAGTCCGTCAGCGGCCGCAGCCTGCTCCCCCTCATGCGCGGCGAGGACGCCGACTGGCGCCGCTACTTGCACGGCGAACACTCCGGCATGTACCGCTACGTCGACGGCAATCACTGGTTGGTCGATACGCGCTACAAGTACATCTGGATGAGCCAGACCGGCCGCGAACTCGTCTTCGACCTCCACGAGGATCCGCTGGAAGAACGCGACCTCTCGGCCCAGACCGACCTCACGCCCTGGCGCGAACACCTCATCGAGGTCCTACGCGACCGGCCCGAGGGCTTTACCGACGGCCAGCGCCTGATCCCAGGCCAACCCCACGAGCACATGGTCCCCACCAAGGTTCCGCCGGGTATCACCGTGCAACGACCGGCGCTCTAGCGGGGCGCGTGATGGCCGACAAGCAACCCCACATCCTGCTGATCATGACCGATCAGCAGCGCAACGACGCGCTCGGCATCGCCGACCATCCCGTCCTGCAGACGCCCAGCATGGACTGGATCGGAGCCTCCGGCACCCGCTTCCGCCGCGGCTACACCGAGTCCCCCGCCTGCATTCCCGCCCGGCGCGTTCTCATGTCCGGCCAGGCGCCGTGCGTCAACGGCATGGTCGGCATGACCGGCGGCATGCCCTGGGATCCTCCGGCCACGCTTGCCGGCGAACTCGGCAACGCGGGCTACGAGACCCGCATGATCGGCAAGATCCACCTCTTCCCCAACCGCCGCCGCTTCGGATTCGACGCCATGGAGCTGGCGGACAGCACCCGCGGGCAGGACAACGACTACCTGGACTGGTTGCACGGCGAGATCCCCCTCAACCGCTGGGCCATGGCCCACGGCGCAACCCCCAACGGCTGGATCGGCCGCCCCAACCACCTGCCCGAGGAACTCACCCACACTTTCTGGTGCGTCTCCCGCGCCATCAATTTCCTGGAACGCCGCGACCCCAGCCAGCCCTTCTTCCTCAACCTCTCATTCATTGATCCCCATCCGCCGTTCACGCCGCCGAAATTCTTCTTTGACCGCTACGCGGAGATGGATCTACCGCAGCCGATCATCGGCGACTGGGTGGAGCCGTGGAAGGGCCCCGACCGAGGAATCGACCCCGAAGTGCGCTCCGAGCGTCGCTTCTATCGCCGCGGCATGAACCTTGACCCGTTGCCCATGCACTACATGCGGGCCGCCTACTTCGGCATGATCAACCACATCGACATGCAGTTGAGCCGCCTCTTCCAGTACATGCGCGACAAGCGCCTGCTGGAGGACACGCTGATTGTCTTCGTCAGCGACCACGGCGAAATGCTCGGCGACCACTACCACATCGCCAAGGGCTACCCCTTCGAAGCCTCGGCCGGCATCCCCTTCCTCATCAACCCACCCGAGGCCTGGGGCGCCCCCCGCGCCCAGGTTCTCGATCAGCCCGTAGGCCTCCAGGACGTCATGCCTACCCTAATCGACGCCGCTGGCGCGGATGCCCCGTCCTCCGTCACCGGCCGCAGCCTCGTACCTCTGGTCCGCGGCGAGTCACCCGCTTGGCGCGACGCGCTACACCTCGAATACGCCAGCGGCGCCGCATCCGAGTTGCCGCTTGGCGGCTCACCCAACGAACCGCCGCCCGCCGAACAGCAATGGGCTCGCGGCTGGCACGCCCTGGTCAGCGACAGCCACAAGTACATCTGGGAAAGCCAGACGGGGCAGGAACTGCTGTTCGATGTCCGCAACGATCCCTTCGAGGAGCGCGACCTTTCCTCGCAGACCGATCTTGAACCCTGGCGTCAGCGCCTGATCGAACAGCTCCGCGACCGCCCCGAAGGCTTCACTGACGGCACGCAGCTCATCACCGGCCGCCCCCACGAACACATGGTCCCCGGCCTTGCCCCGCCCAACTACGACTCCGGCCCACCCGTCTTCTAACGTCGCCCACCTGCCATCCGCACCGCCTCCGGCCGCCGCCGCAGCTCCAGCATCGCTATCACTCCAAACACCGGCCCCAGAGCCAGCAGCCCAAACGCCGTCCTCCAATGCGGCCCGCCATCCACCAGCAGCCCCACCAGGTGAATGCTCACAAACGTCAGCAGAAACCCAATGCAGATCTGCATGGTCAAGGCGGTACCCACGTACTGGGACGGGCTCAATTCCGAGATCGCCGCCGAGAACTGTGCAGAGTCCGCAATCACGCTGAACCCCCAAACCAACATGATCGGCGCCAGTACCCACAACGGCGCATCAACCAGCAGTGCCACCGCAATCGCCGCGCTCCCACTCACCGCCATCGCCCCAGCCGCCGTCACCGACCGCCCCACCCGGTCGGCAACCCATCCTCCGGCCACTGCTCCACCCCCACCAACCGCAATCACCGCAAACGCCAACCCGGCCGCCAACTCCGGCTCCCCGCCTTCCCGTGCCACGACCTGCGCCAGAAACAGCGGTATCCAGGCCCACATCGCATAGAGTTCCCACTGATGGCCCAAGTACCCGAGCGTCGCCAGCCGCAGCACCGGCGCGCGCACGATCTCAAGCGCGAACCGAGGATTGAACCGAGCCGCCGGAGCCGCAAACGGCCCCTGACGAACTCCGCCCAATACCAGCAGCCCGGCCACAAGCGCCAGCCCCGCCGTAACCAGCACCACCGGCCGCCACGACGCTTCCAGCAACGCCCGAACCAAATGTGGACTCGCCGACCCAACAGTCAATGCACCTACGATTAGGCTCAATGCCAACCCCCGGCTGCGACGGGTCCATGTAGCAGCCAGCTTCAGCCCCGGCGGATAGACCCCGGCCATAAACGTCCCCGTCAGAAAACGCAGCACAGTTCCGTCGACGGGACCTTGGGCCACCAACGCAAGGCCAGCCGTTGTCAACGCGACTCCGGCTGCGCTGATTGCAAATAGCCGCGCCGCGTCGAAGCGGTCAGGCAGATTCAGCACGCCGCTTACCAGCGTTCCAGCCACAAACCCCAACTGCACGGCCAGCGTCAGCCAGGCCGCCGTCCCTGCCGTCAGTCCCCACTCACTTTGAATCAGCGGCGCCACCGCGGCGGCACTAAACCATGGCGACAGCGCCAGCAACTCGGCCAGCGTCAGCAAGCCCAGGCTGCGCCACCGTCGGACGCCGTCCTCGGCCGCAGGCAAGACCCTGGTCACTCTCAGACTCTACCCAGCATCGGGATCCGCGTTCGGCGGGTGCTCAAAGCGAACGAGGCCCCCGCCGAAGCGGGGGCCTCGTTCAATGGACGGATCGAGCGCTAGCGATTGACGTCACCCATTGACAGGCCGTCCTGGAACTTCTTGAGAAGCCCATTGACCTGTTCGCTTGCCTTCTCCAGCGATTCCTGCGCCGACGCTTCGCCGACCAGCGCGCGGTCCATCTGTGGTCGCCAGAGGGCGCGGATCTCGGAGTAGAAGCCGCCCGGCACGTACCACTGCATCGCCCGCAGATTCGGGTTGGCGATGTACTCGTATAGGTGGTGCATGCCTTCCGGCGGCGCGGCGTTTGCCACAGGCAGGTCCGCAACTTCCTTCCACAGCGGCAGGTGACCACGGTCAATGGAGACGCGACCCTGCACTTCTGGTCCGGCGAGGAAGTAGACCCAGTCAACCGCCTGCTCTTCCACGCCCGTCACCGTGGCTGTACCGGCCACGATGTGCGGCTGGTCGTTCCACTCAAAGTTGGCGTGGTTGGTGTTCTCGCCCCAGGGCATCGGCCCCAGTGACCACTCGAAGCGGTCGGAGATGCGTGGCGCACGGAAACCGGTGCTGTAAACAACTCCACCAATCTCAACGGCCTGCTTGCCCGCCGAGAAGGGGTCGCCAAACTCGGCCGACAGGTCGCCGCGCTGTTCAGGCGTGTAGGACACGTTGTCCTTGTGGATGTAATCCACAATGTCCTGCCAGCCCTGCCAGCCGTCGTTCAGCGGCGGACCCCAGATCTGGGCACCGTCGGGTCCATCGACGCGTGCCTGGCCGTTGTTGTAGCCGTACATCTGCGGGAAGACCTGGAACTGCTCGGATCGCGTGGCACGAATTCCAAATATGTCGTTCTCCGGGTCGCGCAGCTTTCGCATTTCTTCCAGCAGGTCGCTGTAGCGCATGCCCTCGCTTGGCTGATTCGCGCCCGCCGCCTCAAACAGCGTGACGTTGTAGGCGAGTCCCCCAATTGCGCCTTGGTACGGCATTCCGTACAAGGGTCCCTGCAGACGGGTGGAGTCGTACGGGTAGCTCTGGTCCATGTTGTCCGAGTAAATGTCGGGCTGGAACCAGTAATTCGACGGGTCGTAGCCGTCCTTCTTGGCCAGGATGTCGTCGATGTTCAGCCACACGCCCGCACCCTGGAACTGCTGGAAGGATACGCCGTTGAGCAGGTTCGACTCGGAGAGCGTGCCGGCCACCGCTTCCACGGCGATCTTCTCGTAGTAGATGTGGTCCTGCGGGATGAACTTGACCTTGATGTCCGGACGCTCGACGGCAAAGCGCTCGATCGCCCACTGCATGGCCGC
>DAOUJT010000033.1:0-7772 GCA_034422315.1 Chloroflexota bacterium
GTCCACGCCGATGTGGGAACGATGGCCGGCTGCGAAGCGATGGTTCAGACCGCTCTGGAAGCGTTTGGCGGCGTCTATGCGCTGGTCAACAACGCCCGCTGGCACCCGCACGACAAGCTGGTGGATGTGACCGAGGCGGACTGGGACCGCAGCCAGGATGTGCTGATCAAGTCCCACTTCATGGCCTGCAAGCTGGCGATTCCCCACATGATCGCCGGGGGCGGCGGATCCATCGTTGGCATTTCATCCGCCCACGCCATCCAGGCCAACGCCATCGAGGGCCCCTACGAAGCCGCCAAGGCCGCGATCAACGCCCTGATGCGCAGCGTGGCCGTCGCCTATGGCGAACACGGCATCCGCGCCAACAGCATCCTGCCCGGCGGCATCATGACTGACGTGAAATACGAAGCCTCCGCCCTTGCGCCTACGCCCGAGCTGGACGAACGCCAGGCTCTTCAGAACCCCATCTGCCGCCGGGGCGACGCGCAGGATATTGCCAACGCGGTGCTGTTTCTGGTCTCCGACCTGGCCAGCTTCGTCACGGGCGAATCGCTGGTGGTGGACGGCGGCCTTTCCATTGAGCTCCCCGGTTCGGCCACCTCCCGCCTCACCGGCCTCGAGGTCTAACGCCCAGCCTTCAAGGTCTGACACCGAGACTCTCGGCCGAGGATTTTTGGCGATACGAACGCAGTCACTGCTATAACGACATGATCTGGGAGACAAAGGCTCAACCATCGCCAGCATAATCTTGCGCAACCTCGACGAAGGGCTGAAGCGCCGGCTGCGCGTCCGGGCGGCTCAGAGTGGTCGATCCATGGAGGACGAAGTCCGCGACATCCTGCATACGGCGCTCGACCACCAGCCAGCGGCGCCAGAGAACCTGGCAGTTGCAATTCGCGCCCGCTTCGCGCCCCTGGGAGGCGTCGAGCTGGACCTGCCGCCACGCTCACCCATGCCTAGACCACCCCGACTCGACTGAAGCGGCCGCAAGGGCTGGCTCCGTTACCAACGTCATTGTCGAACCGACCAGGCGCCTGACCGGCCTCCAGGTCTAACTGCCGACCCTATACACGTTGAGCCGAACGGCTCTGCGATCAGACCCTATGATCTGCATGCGCAATGGCTGCGATGCCGAGGCGTAGGGGGCGGATGTGGCGCGTGATCGGAAGTGCCGGAACCGTTTGACGACGGCCGCAATCGCCATTGATCCGTGCTTGCCCTCGGCGGAGACCTTCCCTCGCTCGCCGCGGCTACACCCATGGAATCCGCCATGCGGATGACTGAAAAGCAACTCGGCGGCTGGTCGTTGCTGCTTGGGACCGCGGCGGTGGCGGTGGGGTACGTGCTCTCGCCCGGTCGCGGCGCGGTGGACACGGTGCCCAGTACCAGCCTCAACGATCTGACGCTGGCGATGGCGCGCAACACGGCGCTGTCCTACACGGTGCCTGTCGTGATCATCTGCGGGGCCCTGCTGATGCTTAACGGGCTGCTGACCCTGCGGCGGTATGCGGGTCCGCTGCCGCGGCTTGGCCTGCTGGCAATGGCGATTGCGCTGGTTATCCAGATGACCATGCGGGGTCTGGACTACATGATCGTTGGCATGGGACTGGCGGCGCTGGAGAGCGACGCCGCGCGGTCGGACGAGTGGCTGCAATCGGCGCTGGGGATGCAGCGGATGGTGTGGGGGTTGCACTTCACGTCCAGCGTTGCCGGCTACGTGGGGATCGTGGTTTTGGCCGTGGGCCTGGCATTCCGGCCCGAGCCGGTGCGTTTGCCTCGCGCCCTGAACATCATCGTCGCTGTGCTGGCGGTGGCCTCGCTGGTGGTGTTCATTTCCGCGTGGCACTCGAACGCACTGGAGCTGGCCTTTGCGCCGGTGTTTGCGGCTATGTCTGTGGCCGGACTCGTGTACATGGGTCTGTTGGGCCGAGGGTTGGCGAGATCCAAAGATGACCACACCGACACGCCTGGAGCCAAGGCCAACTGATCGACATGGAGCGACTGGCCCGCGAGTTCCGCGCCCGCGTCGACGCCCTGCCCTCTCCAAAGGTGCCCCGCGTCCGGCCCATCCGCCGCGAATTTTCCAGGACAGTCGCGGCTGCCCAACCTGAGCAAGTGCTTGACTTCGCCGCACGCCTGATAGACCTCGACCTGCGAATCTGGGCCTACGAGATCGTCCATTACCACCGCCCCACGCTCAGGAGGCTGGACGCCGCAACCATCGAGAGCCTCGGCCGGGGCCTCGCCGACTGGGCCTCGGTCGATGTCTTCGGTGGGTACGTGGCTGGCCCCGCCTGGGTGAAACGGCAGATCAGCGATCAGGACGTCCACCGCTGGGCCAGGTCCCCCGATCGCTGGTGGCGGCGCACCGCCCTCGTCGCCACCGTCGGCCTCAACACCAAGACCCGCGGCGGCTACGGCGACGCCCCCTGCACCCTCGCCGTCTGCGAACTACTGGCCGACGACCGCGACGACATGGTGGTCAAAGCCCTCTCCTGGGCCCTGCGAGTCCTCGCTCCCCACGACCCCAAGGCTGTCCGACACTTCCTGACAACGAATGAGGATCGCCTGGCGGCCCGAGTGAAACGCGAGACCCGAAATAAGCTAGCCACGGGTGTCAAGAATCCACGCAAGATGCTTACCTGAACGTTCCGGCAGCAGTCGTCTCAAGAAGGTCAAAGCAAAGCGCCCCGCGTCCGCGGCCGCCTCTCCAAGGCCTCGAGCATCCAGCTGCGCGATCAAGCTCGGCTAACTCCCAGGATCGTCCATGGACCTGAAACGTCATCGGCCTCACATTCCCACCGCCGACCTCGTCAACCGCCCGGGCGACTTCGAGTCCGACGCCGGCTCCAAGCCCGCCGTCCGAGTCCCTACCCCCAAGCCCACCGCCCGCCAGTCCCACAAGAATCCCGTCCGCCGCCGCGGCCACGCTCAGCACTTCCCCAACGCCGTCCTCTCCCGCGTCTTCAACCTCGCTAGCCCCATCCCCAGCCAACCCCTCGTCTGCGACGGCGGCGTCTCCGCCGAGCCCCCCGCCGTCGCCATCACCCGCATGATCGGCCTGGCGTTCTAAGCCAGCCTCCTTGGAGCGCTACTGCTCGCCGAGCGGGCCTGCTGTGTGCACGCTGGGCCGCCCCTCACGGTGCGGGCTCGCACGTCGGAAGGTCCAGATTCGTGGGCTCGCGGAGAGGGAGTCCGGGCGGGATACAGCCGGTGAACTGATTGCCCGCCAGAGCGATCTCCTGCAAGTTGGGCAGTTCGCCGAGTTCCGGCGGGATCTCGCCGCTGAGCTGGTTGGACGAAAGGTCCAGCGTGCGGAGCTCGGTCAGCCAGCCCAGTGTCGAGGGAATCGGTCCGGTCAGTCGATTGTTGCTGAGGTCGAGGATCTCAAGATCCCAGGTCAGTCCGCCCGAGATTGGGCCGTCCAGGCTGTTGTCCCGCAGCATCGGTACTTGCAGTCCGGGAATCGATGGAATGGCCTGTTCCAGCGCACCGCGCAGGCCGCGGCCCCGCAGGTCAACCGCGCGCACCGTGAGTGGCGTCCCCTCCACGACCACGCCCTCCCACTCGGCCATGGGGCGCTCAGGACTCCAGTTCAGCTCCTCGCCGCCGTCTAGGCTTCTCTGCACGCGGATGAGCTCCACGCACTGCGTGACCAACCCATCATTCGCGTCTGGGTTGGGGACGGCGCTTCCGGTCCGACACGCCGCCTCGTCCTCCGGCCCCGGCACATAGCGACCGCGCCGCGCCACCAAAGCGGAGTCCGTAAATGACGGGTCTTCCCGCTCGGCCAGCACGCGAAGGTCCGTGCCGTCGGCCGCCAGGGTAGCCACCATTAGCGGCCCGGATCGCCTCTGCTGACCAATAGTCAATCCAATCCGCGAGCCGTCCGGCGACCACGCGGCAGCTCGGATGCCGCCGATCCTGAACTCGGTTGTATGCCCGTTCTCGAGTGTGACCACAAACGCCGGGGCTTCATGGTCGGAACTGACGAGAATTCGCGAACCGTCTGGAGACCAGGCCACGCTGTCAATCCAGGCCTCCGTATGAGGGGAATCGTCGCCCGGTCCGCGCCAGCGTGGGACCTCCTTAATCCAACGCTCATCCTTGCCGTCAGACCCGATGGTGTACAGCCCCACTCCATCGATGTTCGCGCGCGCGTACGCTAGCCGCCGGCCGTCCGGCGACCACGAGGGCGCGCTCACCACGTTGGCCGCTAGGCTCAGCGGCTCGGCCCCGTCGGCGCCCACGATGTAGAGTTCGCGGCCGACTTGGCTAACCATTTCGGCAAACCCCATGCGGACTATCTGATACCGAACTACGGCCAGTTGCCGTCCGTCGGGCGACCATTGGGGCGGCTGATGCAACAAGATGAATTCGTCGTGCAGTACCTGCCGAACGTCTGTACCGTCCGCGGCCATGGTGTATAGCCGCATCCGCGAAGCGTTGGCATAGCCGGTGTCCACATCGGAGAGGAACGCAATCCGCTCCCCATCCGGCGACCAGGCGGGATAGAAGTCGACGCTGTCGCCGTTATCCGTAAGCCGCTCCACGTCCGTTCCGTCGCGTTTGACCCTAAACAGTTCAAAGTAGCGATCGGCAAACTGTGGAATGTAGCGCTTTATGTACGTGACTCCCCGCGCTTCACGCACGCGGGCGTGGCTGTCGATCCGTTCGTTTCTTACTTCCGCCGACCAGGCGAGACATCTCGTGTACGCGAGGCCTAAGCCATCTGGGGCCACGGCAAAGGACGTCCAAACACCCACCCGCTCCTGGATTGATCCGGCGTCGGACGGTCTGGCACTGGCAACCCGCCAGAGCCGGCTACCGTCTGCCTCAAGGCCGTATATGACCCCGCCATCCGTGAAATACAACTCCGACCCGTCTGAACTCCAGGCCACTGAGTCGTAGTCATGTCGTGGCCCCCACTCGAAATACCCGGCAAAGCAATCTGCAAAGCCCACGCCGGGTCCGTCTCTATGCGCCGAAACCTCCGTAATCACGACTCGTGGCGTTGGCGTTGGTGTTGGCGTTTGTGACGCGATAGTTGGCGTCGCCGCGGGCACGACCACTGTCGCCGGTGGGGTCAGCACTACCACCGTCGGCATCGGCGTAGGCGCTGTCGCCGTCGGCATCGGCGTCGGAGCACTCACGCGTGGCGAGTCGCTCAGCGCTTCCGCAGTCGGCGTTGCCACAGGTGCCGTTATCGTCACGATGCTCGCGACACCCGGGCTCGAATCCCGATTGACCATGCTCCACACGCCTATGGTGCCGACCGCTACCAGCAGCCCCACAACCAGAAGCACCCGGCGCCGCTTTCGCAACCTGCCAGTCACTCGCGCACCCTTGGGCCGGCCCGATGCAGCGCCCCGATGCCCGAGGAGTGTCCGTTGACTAGACGCATGCCCAATTCGTGCCCGACTTCACGGAGCAACTTCCTCCTGGTGCCGCACTGGTCGTCGCCACGATTCAGGTATCCAATTGAGCGCATGTCAGTCTCCGTAGCCTCAGACCGGCCAGGCCCGCCAACCTCAACGCTTGAATTGGCAAGCTGAACCAGGCGGAGTCCAACTGCGTACATTGCTCCCGTGCGTTACCTGCTATGAGTACATACGCGCTATTGAGGCTAATCGTTCCACGGCCCGCAAGAAACGATTCGGCGGCGAGGCGCAGGTCGCCGCAGTCTCTTGCCAGACTTTGCCAAGCCCGCTAGCGTCGCCCCATGAGCACCATCAATATCTCGCTCCCCCAGGCCCTCAAGTTCTTCGTGGACCAGCAGGTCAGATCCCGCGGCTACAACTCATCGAGCGAATACGTCCGCGAACTGATCCGCAAAGACCAGGATCGTCAGTACCTGCGCGGCCTCCTCCTCGAAGGCACGGCCTCGCCGCCAGCAATCACCGCTGATTCTGACTACTTCGGCCAGCTTCGCGATAGCATCCGCGAAGCTGGCCAGCGCTGACAGCAAAGAACGTCGTCCTTAGCGACCGGGTGCGGCGCGTGACACTCCAGCCTAGTTGCCTAAACCGCGTAAAAGCCGAGTGCCGCCCACGCCGCGTGGCAACATTCAACCTAATCCATCTCCCCTAGCACCTAAACCATGACCCCCGACTACGACTGGCAAGCCCTCCACCGCGACGCCCTCGTCATCGACTCCCACAACGACACCATCGTTGGCCTCATCCGTCGTGATGGCCAGAGCATGGCCGGGCCCGACGCCCCGTCCCGTGACACCCCCGAGAGCCTGATCGGCTACCTGCGCGGACCCGTCGACACCGCTGAAATCCCCATCCAGTCCGACCTGCCGGCCATGCGTGAAGGCGGGCTGGACTGCGGTTACTTCGCCGTTGACAACACCCGCGCCTGGGGCAACCACCTGGCCTACGTGCTGGATGGCTTCGGCTGGTTCCACGCCGAAATCCAGGCCCACTCGGATCAACTTGCCCTGGCTCTCACCGCCGACGACATCCTGGCCGCCAGGGCCGCCGGCAAAGTCGCCGTAGTCCTCGCCATCGAGAACTCCGAGGCCCTCGAACGCAGCCTCTACGTCCTGCCCATGCTCTACCAGGTGGGCGTCCGCACCATGACCATCACCCACTCCATCCGCACCTATGCCGGCGACGGCGAGCGCGCCCACCACTCCGGCGGCGGCCTCACCGAGTTCGGCCACGACCTCATCGCCGCCATGAACGATCTCGGCATGCTCGTCGACGTCTCCCACCTCAGCGTCCCCGCCTTCTGGCACGCCATGCAGGCCACCAAGGCTCCCGTTATTGCCAGCCACAGCTCCTGCCGCGCCCTCAACGAACACGGCCGCAACCTCCACGACGACCAGCTGAAGGCCATCGCCGACGGCGGCGGGGTGGTGGGCGTCAGTTGCGTCCACCACTTCGTGCACTGGACCGACCCCACCCTTGAGCTCTACCTCGATCACGTCGAACACGCCGTCAACGTCGCCGGCATTGACCACGTCGGCTTCGGCTCCGACTTCGACGGCGGCTCCTACCTCCTCGACGACGCTCGCCAGGTCCCCCAGGTCACACGTGGCCTCGCCGCCCGCGGCTGGTCCGAACCCCACCTCCGCAAATTCCTCGGCCTCAACCACCTCCGCGTCTTCCGCGAAGTCTGCGGCTAGCCCGACTACAAGTGACCTAGCCAGCTTCAGACGCTAAGGTTTCGGCTCGGCTGGTTGAGGCGCACATCCGCGGGCGGTCGGATAAGCGCAGTCACACGTGCTCTGGCCGAGCGTCCCCGCTGACTGGGCAGAAGTGTCCACGGAGGTCCGTAACCATGCGTGTAATCCGCGCCCTGTTCATCGCCGCTCTGACCGCGATCTTGCTTTCGTCACCTGCGCTGGCCCAATGGCCAACCACCTGCGTGTCACTCAACGACATCGTTGAGAATCACCTGGGCAACGACAACAACGTCGGCATCTACCAGCGCGTATTCGGTGATCAGGCCGAACAGGCCTGTCAAAACGACCACCGTGACGATGTTCGCGGCGTCTTTGCCTGGGCATTCCCCGAAGGCGGTGGACTCGTCGTGCCGGTGCCCGCGCCCGGCGCCACGGCGCCATCCGTAACGCCTGCCGAGCTTGAAGCCAAGATCGCCGGGTTCATACAGGCCGGCACCGCGCACTTGAATGACGCAAGCGCGAGCATTGGCATGGCCACCCAGGAGATAAACGCCGCCACGGCGGCTACCCAGGCCGGCGACATCAATGCGGCCACCAGTGCCATCCGACGCTCAAGCGCACATTGGGCTGACGTCGA
>DAOUJT010000034.1:0-14166 GCA_034422315.1 Chloroflexota bacterium
TCCAGCACTACGTGGGCGGCGTTGTGGCCGGGGGCGCCGGTGACTTCGCCGCCGGGGTGGGTGCCGGCGCCGCAGAGGTAGAGGTTCTGGATGGGGGTGCGGTAGTCGGACCAGCCGGGGAGGGGGCGGCGGGACATCATTTGCTGGGGAATCATGTCGACGTGGCGGATGTTGCCGTCGGTCAGGCCGATGCGGTCTTCGATGTCCTCCGGCGTCAGCATCGTCCAGTCGATGATGGCGTCCCGGAAGTTGGGGGCGTAGCGGCAGAACTCGTCGATGAGTTTTTCGCCGAACTCCTGTCGCTTCTCCGACCAGGAGCCGTCCTTGAGGTGCGCCGGCACGAAGAACACCCACATGGACAAGACGTGCTGGCCCTCGGGCGCCACCGATGGGTCGTAGACCGTCGGAATCTGCACCTGGATGATCGGGGTCTCGGGGAGCCGGCCGTTGGTGGCGTCGAGCCAGCTGGACTCGCAGTAGTCGGTTGAGGGGGCGAGATTGATCATGGACAGGTGCTTGGGGTCGTAGTCGTCGCCGAGGTGGCGCGAGAAGTCGGGCAACTCGCGCAGCGAGCAGAGGAACTTGACCGAGGCGGACTGGGTTTTCAGCGACTCGACCTCGTCCACGACCTCCTGTTCCACGTCGGCCCCATCCAGCAGTTGCGTGAAGGTGCGCTTGGGGTCGGCGTTGGAGAGGACGAGGTCGGCCTGGATCACCTCGCCGCTGGCAAGTTCGACGCCGGTGGCCTTGCCGTCGTCGGTCAGGATGCGGGCGACTTCCGCGCCGGTCCGGATCGACACGCCGACCGACTCGGCGGAGCGGGCCATGGACTGGGTGATGGATCCCATGCCGCCGCGGACGATGCCGTAGTTCTCGGTGTCCTTGCGGTAGGCGCTGAAGCGGTAGAGCGCCATGATGTAGGCGCTGCCGGGGGCGCTGAGGTTGCCCATGTCGATGGCGCCGATGCTGGCCATGGCCCGCATCTCGTCCGAGACGAAGGTCTGGTCGATCAGGTCGCGCACCGGAACCGTCAGCAGGGTTTCCAGCAGTTCCTCTTCTTCCTCGTCCTTGAACCGCTCGCTGAGTTCGGCCAGGGAGGGGGGCGGACCCAGGTAGTAGTCGCTCAGGATCCGCACGGCGCGGTGCCAGAAGTCAGCCCAATCCAGCCAGGCCTCGGCGTCCTCGGGCGAGAACTGGCGAATCTCCTCCGCCGTCTTCTCGTCGTCGTGCCAGAGCCTGACGGCACGGCCGTCGGGAAACGGGTGCAGGCGGCCGGGGTCCAGCGGGTAGACGTGGAAGCCGTGCTTGCGGAGTTCGAGTTCGTCGATCACCTTCTGCTGGAGGATGTGGCAGACGTAGGAGCAGGTGGAGATGTGGAAGCCGGGGAACCACTCCTCGGTGACGGCCGCGCCGCCGACCACGTCGCGGCGCTCCAGCACCTGCACGTCCAGCCCGGCCCGGCCGAGGTAGCCGGCGGCCACCAAGCCGTTGTGTCCGCCGCCGACGATTACGACTCTCTTGTTCTCGGCCATGGTTCGCTCCTTTTGCCGCTACCTCGCGCCGACTGGCTCGGACCCGTGCGCCAGAACGGCAGTCACCCGCAGCTTTGCGGCGCTCACCGGGCTAGAATCCCACGCCGTTCGGGGGACGGGTCTGAGCTTATGACACGGGACTCCAGGAAGCCGCTTGGGCTGGACGATGTGTTCATCGTCGACTGCGACGTGCATGCCAACGAACCGCCCGAGGCGCTGGCGCCGTACATCGACATGCCGTGGCGCCGCTCGCTGGAGTTGCTGGGCCAAGGGCCGCAGCGTTACCTAGATATTCCCGGCTACGCGCCGATTCTGAACCTGGATCCCCCGTTCCCGGACCGAGGCATCGCCAACAGGACCGTCACCACGGCGCGGCAGATGCGCGACGAGTTGGACGAGCTGTCGATCGACGTCGGCATCCTGTTCCCCGACAACCTGCTGAAGATCGCCGTGTTTCCCCACGTGGACTACGCGGCGGCGCTGGGTCGGGCCTACAACGCCTGGCTGGCGGACGCGTGGGTGAGCCGCGAAGAGGGGCTCTACGGGGCCGTGCTGGCGGTGCCGCAGGATCCGAAGGACGCGGCGGAGCAGATTCGGACCTACGGGGCGGATGACCGGTTTGTGGCCGTGTACCTGCCGGTGGCGGGGCTGCGTCCACTGTGGGGGGACCGGATGTACGACCCGATCTACGAAGCGGCCGAGGAGATGGGGCTGCCGGTGATGCTGCACAGCGTGGGGCTGATCCACCCGCACTTCCCGTTCAACCTGGAGCACGTGGAATCGCGGATCGTCCGCCACCCGATCAACCATGAGTTCGCGCTGATGGCCAACCTGTTCACCATGATCGCCAACGGGGTGCCGGTGCGGTATCCGGACCTGGAGATCGTGTTCACCGAGGGCGGCGTCTCGTGGGTGCCGTTTGTGATGTGGCGGATGGACAAGGAGTACGCGGAGATTCCGACGGGCGCCCCGTTCCTTGAGCGTCCGCCGAGCGACTACATCAAGGAGATGTACTACTGCACGCAGCCGATCGAGGAGCCCGAGCGCGCCCGTGACCTGGTGACGATGATCGACCTGTTCGATGGGCGGGATAAGGTCATCTTCGCGTCGGACTGGCCGCACCACGACTTCGACCATCCGCGCAAGGTTCTGAACATGCCGTTCGACGCCCAACTCAAGCGCAACATCATGGGCGAGACCGCCCGCCGCCTCTTCAAGCTGCCGGTTCCCGTTCCCGTCGCCTGATGGCGCGGATCCGCGCTGGGGCGGTGGACGACATCCAGCCCGGCCAGCCGGCCTTTGTGACGCATGGCGAGATCGAGATAGCCGTGTTCCGGCTGGACGACGGCTTCCGAGCGTACCGCAACCGCTGCCCGCATCAGCAGGGGCCGGTCTGTACGGGCCCCATCAGCGGCACGCTGGTCGCCACCGCCGATACCGACTGGCGCCCAGCCTGGGTGCTGGAAGGCCGTGTGCTGATCTGCCCCTGGCACACGATGGAGTTCGACCTGGACAGCGGCCGCCGCCTGCGCGGCCGCAGGGAACGGCTGCGGGGGTACCCGGTTGAAGTCGAGAGCGGCGAGGTATTTGTGCAGGTGGGTCCGCGCTCGGCGCCACCTGCTACTCGTCAGCAGGCTTGACGATCACTTCGATCTCGACCGGATCGTTGCTAAACCAGCCCACCAGTTCCACCAGCAGGGAGGCGCGCACCACGTAACGTCCGGGCTGGTCGGGCGCTTGCAGCCGTCCGGCAAACGCGTACCCGCGTCCCGGCGGGATGCCGTAGTACACGTGGCCCAGCATGACGATGCGGTCTTCGTACTGCGGCTGCTCGGTCTCGCTCCCGTCGTCGTTGATCTTCCACCAGCGCCAACCGAACCGGACGTTGGCCACGGCAGGGTCCCAGGTCGTTTGCCCGATGTTCATGGCGTCCACATGGAGCGGCGCCAGTTCTCGTGGCGCCAGGGTCACGCTGGCTGGCGAGCGGAGGGTCAGACCGGCCGCCATGCCCCTGGCGCTGCCCTGGTACGCCAACGGCTCGAGACGCGTCACCAGCACGTTGCGCTCGAACAGCAGATCACCGTCGGTGGATGCGCGAAGCACATAGTTCCCGGGCTCGGGCGGCGTGAACAGGCGCATGGGTGTCGTATACAGCTGCCCCGGTCCCAGCAAGGGCGGGGGCAGGAAATGGGACTCGTGCTCCGCCTCGACTGACCCGTCCGCTCGAACCCACGCCACTTCCACGCGGCGCACCCGCGAATCACCCGGCGGGACCCAGGCGATCGAATTCGGGTTCCGTGTGACCAGCATGCCGGTGAAACCGGCTGCCAGGTCGACCACGTCGGCAAGCAGCGTGGTGTCCAGATCGGTCCAGCGATCGGCGGGCGGACCGCCGGGTTCGGCCAGCGTGATGAGCAGGTGTCGCTCCACTCGCCGGGCGTCGACGGCCCACGGCCCCTCGGCCAGGGTTGTCCACGCCGTGCGGTCCTCGTCGCTTACCTGGTTCAGGTCTACCGCGACGGCTCGGATTCCGTAGGCCTGCAATCCGGCTGCCAGGCCTGGCACGTCGCTACGGCTCAGGTTTCGGGTGAGATCGCTGAAAAACCAGTACTGCTTCCAGATATGTCCCGAATACCCGTTGACGATCGGCCCCGCGCCCGCTTCGGTGGCCATCCAGAGCCGCCATACCTCGTCGTCTTGCAAGACCGGGACGAAGATCATGGGTCCCGGTTTCGTTTCTCGAAGGGCCGCCCGCAGCGGCGGGTCGGTCGGAATCGCAAAGGTGTTCAGCGGCCTGGGGAAGGCCTCAATCAGAACCAGCGCGGTCGCGGCCACACCGACGAGGGCCGCCGCCGCCCACCGCCGCGGCAGGTGGCGTGTGACGGCGTACATACCAATGCCGGCCAGCACTGCCGCCGCAAAATTCGCCAGCAGGGAGAAGCGGGCCACCACCCGGATTCCCTGGAAGCCCGGGACGTGCTCGAAGAGTTGCAGGTACGGCAGCGCAATGTCGCTGGCAACCTCGTGTCGCTTCCAGTGCGTCCCGAGCGAGAACAGCACACCGGCGAATGCGAGCATGACCAGCAGGAGGGTGAGACTGCGCAGCCCCTTCCCCGTAACCCGCCGCCCAGCCAGGCCGGCAACCAGACCAACGGCGGCAAAGAGCGGCGGAACGAACCCCGGGAACACCCGATGCTCCCCGCGCGGCACCGGAAAGCGCTCCATGAGCGAGCCGTACCACTGCAGCCGCCCGTTCGGCGACAGGTAGTCCCGCAGTTGCACCGACCAGAACTGCACTTCCGTGATATCCCGGTCCAGGCGCCAGGCGTCACTGAAACCCAGGTATCCCTGCACGATCGGAACGAACGGAGCAGTGACCACACTGCCGGCGACGACCATGCCAAGACCCAAACGGATGTTGCGCTCGCTTGCAACTCGGTAGACGGCCGACGGCACTACCACCGCCGCGTAGACCATGCCCGCCAGCACGCCGAGATGGGCATTGGTGGTGAACTGCACCCAGACCATCAACGTGGCCAATCCAAAGTCCAGCCAGCCGCCGCCGCGCCATACGCGGATCCCAAACAGCAGGACCAGCGGCAGCCACCAGGCACCCAGGAATTGGAAGTGGTTCGAATACGCCAACTGCAGCGGCCCGAAGGCAAAGATCGCGCCTGCCAGCAGCGCGCTCGGACGCGATCCCGTCAACACGAAAACGGCCGCGTACATGGCCCCGGCGTTTAGCGCGTAGGCCGATATATGCGTCAGGCTGTACGCCAGCACCGGGCTTTGAGTTATCCAGGCGATGAGTCCGTAGATGGGGAGGATTCCGAGCATCAGGTGGGATCCATACATCGCTCCACCGGACCCGAAATAGAAGTTCCCGACAAAGAACTCGTCAGGCCTGGAGAACAGGGATGTACGCATCCATTCAAGGAGACTCAATACCCAGAGTTGATCGCCGCTGGGCTTATAGGCGATGTGTGTTGTCGGGTCGAGCCACAGCGGGTAGGTAAACGCGAGAGCAACGGCTAGGTAGAGCAGCGCAACGCCGGCATCGAAAAACCACCCTGGACGCCGCATCACGGCTGCCGACGTCAATCGATCTCGCACGAAAGATTTCCTTTGAATGTGCTACCGAAATGCACAACGGGAGACCGGCGACATCGCTGTCGCGTTTCCTTCGGTTCTTGAGAATGCACGTAACGCGACGGACCGCTTACGGCGGAGTCGCTGGCCCGGCGCCCGCGCCTACCCGCATGCCGGCCCGACCGCGACCTCGATCTCGATGGGATCAATGCTGAACCACGCCACAAGTTCCACCACCATTGAGACCCGCACGATATACCGCGCTGGCTCGTCGGGAGCCCGCAGCCTCCCCCTGATGCACATCCGCGCCCCGGCGGGATGTCGGAGAGGATATGGCCCAATGGCGGCAGGCGGCCTTCGGACTTCGGCTGTTCAGTCTCGCCGCCATCCTCTCCCCAAGGGATACGGGCGCCGGTCGTGCCGCGTCGTGGCCTGGCGCAACCGGCCCGCAGAAGTGCTGCGCACCATGGCAGACACCGCCGTGGTTTTGGTTTCGCGTCTGGGTGGCAGGCGCCACGTCTCAAGCTTCGTCCGGCTCAAACAGTCCGGCGTGTAGGCTGGAAGCTATGAGCCGCGTGCGGAGATGCAGCCAATGAGATTCGTCTCCGCCGTCTCGCTTGAGGCCGAGCCCGAGCGCATTGCCCAGGACATTCACGACCAGCTCGCCGCCGACGGCCCGTTCGATCTGGTGGTGGTCTTTGTCCGGCCGCCAACCGATCCCGCGGGCGCCGACATTCTCTCGGGCCTGTACGAGCGGCTCGCGCCGGGACGATTCCTCGGCTGCACGGCGGGTGGAATCGTGGGCGCCGGACGCGAAATCGAGGACGACACGGCGACTGCGGTGCTGGCCGCCCGGCTTCCCGGCGTTAGGGTCGATCCGATTCCCGATCTGGATGACGACGCAGTCACCCTGGAACCGGATGACCTGCGGGCCTGCATTGTGCTGGTCGATCCGTTCTCCACGGCGACCGAAGCGTTGCTGCAGCGGCTTGACCAGTTGGCGCCCGGCATCCCGGTGGTGGGCGGGGTGGCCAGTTGGGCCTCGGCCCCGGGACGCAATCGCCTGGTGCTCGATGGCGAGGTCTCCAACTCCGGCTTCGTTGGGGTCACGCTCCGCGGCAATGTGCAGGTCAGCACCATCGTGTCGCAAGGATGCCGGCCGGTGGGCGACTGGTTCACCGTTACGAGCAGCCGCAGCAACCTGATCCAGGAGCTCGACGGGAAGCCGCCGCTGGAGGTTCTCCAGGACGTCTTCAGCGAAGCCAGCCCCGAGGATCAGAAGCTCATGCGCTCCGGCATCCTCCTGGGGCGCGGGGTGGCCGAGCAGCCGGATGATCTCGGGCACGGGTCCTTCATCATCCGTGTGGTTCTCGGGGCCGACCGCGAGTCCGGCGCCATCAGCGTGGCCGACCGGATGCGTGAGGGCGAGTTCGTGCAGTTTCACGTGCGCGACGCGCAGAGCGCCCGCGATGACCTGGAAATGCTGCTGACGCCGCAGGTATTCGAAGAAACCGCCGCTGGCGCTCTGCTTTTCACGTGCAATGGCCGAGGCGAACGCTTCTTTGGCGAGCGCGACGCCGACGTCGCGATCATTGGCAACGCGCTAGGCGAGCAGGTGCCGGTGACCGGGTTTTTCTGTGGCGGCGAGATCGGCCCGATCGGCTCGGCCAACTTCGTGCACGGCTACACCGCCAGCCTGGCTGTCTTCCGGCCCGGGACTCACGCGGGACCCGCCGCCTTGTAAGACTCGCATTGGTGTGAACGCGCGGCACGCGGATGCTGCCGATCGGGGAATCCGCGGCCTGAGCCTCAGGCCTCCGCCAGTCCGCCGCGTACTACCTGGTCGAACTCGCGCGTGCGGTGCTCCGCCGGTGGGGCCGTCAGCAACGTACCGGCGATGGCCGCCAGCCCGCCCGCAAGGAATCCGGGCAGGGCCGGCATCACGTCGAACATGCCCTGCGGACCTCCTGTCAGCACGAACTGCCAGAGCGACGCG
Source organism: Chloroflexota bacterium (assembly GCA_034422315.1). Lineage (GTDB taxonomy): Bacteria > Chloroflexota > UBA11872 > UBA11872 > UBA11872 > UBA11872. The sequence goes on from DAOUJT010000034.1 coordinate 7,618, forward strand.
ACCACAAACCCGACTACAACGCCCGCCAGCGCGCCGCCGAAGTTAAAGCGCCGCCAGTACAGCGCCAGGATCACCGCCGGGCCAAAGGTGGCGCCCATGCCGCCCCAGGCATACGCCACCAGGTTGAGCACGGTGTCGGGGAAGGCGATGGCCAGGTAGCCCGCCAACGCCCCGATGACAACCAGCAGCGCACGCCCCAGCCATACCCGTTGCGAGGCGTTCAGGGCGCTTGCATACCGGCGCAATAGCGGCAGGTCGCCGGCCGCGATGGCCGACGCCAACAGCAACTGCGAGTCCGCCGTGCTCATCACCGCCGCGATCACGGCCGTGAGCAGCAGGCCTCCGATGATGACGGGGAAGAAGTGCTCGGAAACCAGGAAATACACCCGCTCCGCATCCGAGACGGTGATGCCGGCCTCGTCAAGCGCGGGCCGAGCAAACAGGCCGAGCAGGAAGCTCAGCGAGTAAACGAGACAGAGCCACAACGTCGATAGATTGCGGCTCTCCTTGATCTTGTCCTCGCGCTCCATCGCCATGAAGCGCTGCAGGACGTGCTGCGCGCCAAAGAACCCGAGCCCCCACCCCATCGTGCCCAGGACAAATACCGGGGTGATGACATCGCCGCGGTCGTCTGTGAAGGGGTTCATGAAGCCCGTTGCGCTGCCCCCCACGCCGCCCAGCGGATCCTCGGCCGCCACGATTACGGTGGCCAGCATGATGACGAAGCCGACGAGGATCAGCACGGCCTGGAAGACGTCGGTCCGCGAGACGGCCAGGAAGCCGCCGATGAACGTGTACGACGAGACGGCAATCAGGGTGAGAATCAGCCCAAGCGTCGGATCCAGGCCGAATTCCGTGTTGAGCAGTTTGGACCCGGCGACCAGGCCTGACGTGATGTAGAAGACGACGAAGAAAATCGTTATGGCCGCGCAGACGGCGCGCAGCGTTTGGCCCTCGTCTCCCACGCGGCGCTCCAGGAACTCGGGAAGCGTCAGCGCGTCCTCCATCGAAATGGTGTAGCGACGGAGGCGTCTCGCGACGATGGTCCAGTTGATCCAGGCGCCAATGACGAGGAAGACGACCAGCCAGAGCTGGTTGGCGCCGCTTGTGAATGCCAGCGCCGGGAATACCAGCATCGTCCAGCCGCTGGTGGTGGACGAGCCGGCGCTCAGGGCGGTCGTGAAGCTGCTGAGCCGCCGGCGGCCCAGCACGTAGTCCGACATCGCCGACATCTGGCGCACCCGGACGATCGCGATGCCGATCAGAATCGCGAAGTACGCGACGAATACCGTGATCGTCCAGGCGGCGCTCAACACGTCGGCGGTCATGCGCGGGCCTTCCGGCAGCCGTGACGTTCAGGTACTAGGGCCGCGGCGCCGGCCCCAGCACGACGTACTTCCTGTCCTCGGTCCGCTCAGCCGTTGGCAGCACTTCCACGACCACTCGCGACAGACCCACCACCTCGCCCAGCTCGTCGAAGCTGTAGTTGTCGCCGATGGCGCCGCTCCAGGTGATTTCGTACATGCAGTCGCGGAATCCGTCGGCGTCCTGGTCGTCGCCGGTTTGCTTCAGGCACTCGGCCGTGATGTAGACGTCGTCGTAGGCCGATCCCAGGTGCCAGGGCAGCGTGACGTAGTTGTAGCGTTCCCTGAAGTCGGCCAGGACCTCCTGCGCTTTCTCGTTGTCGGGGTCCAGGTCGGCGGTAATTGCCTTCATGCCGGTTGCCGCGTCGCCGGCAATCTCCAGGGCGGTGGTGCCCACGGAGATCGTCTCCGCGTAGATCGGGCCGTCATAGCCGAGTTCGCGCGCCTGCTTGATGATGGTTCCGGCGGACGCCTCGGATTGCGGCGCCAGGTGCAGGGCATCGGGGTTGGCGTCGAAGAGCTTCGTGAGCTGCGACCGGAAGTCGGTCACATCGGAGGCGTAGTACTCCTCGGCCACGATCGTGCCGCCGCGCTCCTCAAACTGGGCGACCGTCGTGCGCCGCACGCCCTCGGCGTAGTCGGTCGTTTCGGTAATGGTGGCCAGGCCGCGAATCCCGTCGGCCCAGAGCACGTTCCCCGTGTCAATGCCGACCTGGATATCGCTGATCTGGGTGCGGAAGATGTAGTCGCCGGCGTTGGCAATGTCCGGGTTGCTGGCCAGCCCGGAGAACAGGATCACGCCGTCCGCCTCGGCCAGCGGCGCCGCCCCCAGCATGGCCCCGCTGCAGGAGGTACCCAGGATGATCTTGACCCCGTCGACCTCGGTCAGCTTCTTGTAGGCCGTAATCGCGTCCTGGGCGTTGCACTTGGAGTCCTCGACGATGAACTCGATCTGACGGCCGTTGACTCCGCCCGCCGCGTTGATCTCGTCCAGCGCCATCTGCTTGGCCTGGCTGGCCACGGTGCCGTAGGTCTCGCCGGCGCCGGTCAGCGACTCCATGACCCCGATGCGGAAGGGTTGGCTGGTGTCCTCGCCGCAGGAGGCCAGCGCCAGGCTCAGGGCCAGCAGCAGGCCCACGACCGGAATCCGTCGGCTAGGTCGAAAAATCATGATGCGCACCCCTGGAATTCAGTTCGGTCGGCCCGTGAACGACCGCGGCGCCGACCATACTCATCGTCGTATCAGCCACGTGTTTGCTGACCAGTGCACCACTCCCGATAGCGCTGTTTGGCCGCGCCGCTGCCGCTACTTCTGCTCGTCCACGGTTACCGTCACGATGTCGACGCTGTGATACCGCTGGTGCTGGACCGACGACGCGTAGTGCCACAGGAGACGGAACGAGACCTCGCGTTCATCGGGCTTGGGCGGCAACTCGTTGAGATAGGCCAAGTGGTCTTCCATGTTGACCCCTTCAAGCCCCGTCACGAACTCCAACTCCGCCGACTGCCCGTCCATGCGCGCGGCAAGGTTCAGTCGCCGCCCGCCACCGTCGTCACCGCTCTCTTGCAGCAGGATCGACAGGGTTTCCTCGCCGGCTGACGTCAGCCGATCCGTTGACCCGGCATTCCATCCGTGCCTCGACGCAAAGCCGCGCAGGAATTCTTCGATTGCGGGTAGGGCGTCCATGCCCAGGCCCACTTGCATCCGCCGGCGCCTCGGGCTGGTCAGCTCCATGAAGACCATCATGATGATGGCGGCCAGCGCGCCGGAGGTCATCCCGTTGCCGAGCAGAACTCCGAGAAACCCATCGCCCAGCAAATCGGAGAAAATCAGCTGGTTCTGAAAGCCGAAACCGATCCAGAACGACAGGCCCGCGATGGCCGCCGTTCGGTGATCCACACCTTCCTGAACGACGATTCGCATGCCCTGGACGAAGAGAACGCCGATGAGGAACGTGATGTAGGCGGACGCGACCGGGGGCGGAATGGCAATCAACAAGGCCGCCACCTTGGGAAAGAACGCCAGCACAACGAAGATGGCGCCGATCACCACGCCCACGCGCCGGGCCCCGATACCGGTGACCTCGGTCAGCGGAATGCTGCTGGAGTAGGTGGTGTTGGGGAGTGTCCCGAGCAGACCCGAGAGCAGGTTCCCCACGCCGTCGGCGTTCAATGCACCTTGCACCACCCGGAAATCGGTTGCCCGCGGCCGGCGTCGCGACACGCGTTGAATCGCCACGCTGTCACCGATGGTCTCGATGGCGCCCACGATCGTCACCACCACGAAGGCCGGCAGCAGGGCCCAGAACTTCTCGTCCGGGGTCAGGTCGAATCCCGGCCACTCACCGAACGGAACGCCAATCCAGGCTGCGTCCTGCACCGATGCGAGGTCGTAGATGCCGAAGAGGCCCGACACCGAGCACCCGACGACGATGCCGATCAGCGGCGACCACAGCCGCCAGGCGGGCGGTGCGCGCAGAACCAGCACCGCCACCGTCAGCAGCGTCGCCAGCGCCGCGACTGGAGCGGCGGCATCCGGCGCCCCCTCGGGCACGTCGGTCAGGGCGTCGAAGAGGAGCGGTACGACCGTTACGGCAATCAACATGATGACCGTACCGGTCACCGTGGGGGTGAAGATTCGCCGCAGCAGGGCGAGCCGCGATGACAGCAGGAACTGAAAGAGCGACGAGATCACGACCAGGGTTGCCATCGCAGCCGGACCGCCAACGGTCAGCGCCCCGATGCAGACGGCAATGAAGGCTCCCGACGTGCCCATGAACAGCACGTGCCCGGACCCGATGCGTCCCACGCGCACGGCTTGCAGAACGGTGGTCAGGCCGCTTACCAGCATTGCCGCGAAAACGGCCCACGCTGTGTACGCCACCGGCTGTCCGCTGATCTGCAGCACAATCGCCACGGTCAGAACAACCGGCGCCAGCATGATCAGGGCGGCCTGAAAGCCGGCGCCAATGGCCAGCGGAACGGGCGGCTTCTCGTCCGGCTCGAAACGAATGTTCTCGTTCACAGGCTCCGTCGCCATTGGTCACTCCTGTAAATGTTTGCCGCCTGCACATGCTGCCACACGCGTTTTGACCGTCGCCGATAAGCGCATAGCGCGTACCTGCCAATACGTTCGCTGGTTGACGGCTCCCGGTCCAGGGATCGCCGGCAACTCAAGCGAGGCGACAATCGATTGCGGCGCCGGAGTCGGATCACAACGTGACGTCACTTCGTCGTTGCGTCCCTTGCCTGACGACGATGCTAGAGTGAGCGCCTTTTTGGCGGGCCCTGGCGCTGCCGCTTACCGTCAGGCCGCAAGCCCTGGTGCTCCGATGACCGACGATCTCCGCGAGCGGGCCACCTGCATTGTGGCTCGAGACGGAAAGCTGCTGCTGGTCGCGGACAGCGAGTGGAAGTACATGCTCCCCGGCGGTGGCGTCGACCCCGGCGAGACGATCGAAGCTGCCGCCGTGCGCGAACTGCTCGAAGAGACGGGGCTGGTCGCGACCCGTGCCGATTACCTATTCACATTTGAGTCGGCAAGCAACCGGCATCACGTCTTCGCGGTCGAAGCCGAGGGTCCGCTGGACGAGGGCAGGATCGAGGCCGACGGCGAAATCCGCGGGTTCCTGTGGTGGGACATGGAAACCGACGTACCTGTTTATCCCTCCGTCACGTTTGTACGGAACCGGCTGCGCGCCGCAAACCAGGCAGGCCCAATACGGGCGTAGCGGCGTATCGCGCTGCGCTCTTGGTTCGCATGGAAGGCGCCTGTGTAGCCTGTAGTTCCCATGCCTGAAGGCGTCACCCTCGGCACGCTTCGCTACGCCTCCGTCACCGTCAACGACCGCACCCAGTGGAACTTTGCGGAGATCGGCGATGACCAGGGCCTGACCGCCGTTGTTGAAACGACGTCCGGCGGTGACGTCGCCAGTCGCCTGACGCCGCTCATGCAGGCGCTGGCCGGGCGCCCAATTGACGACGAGGCTGAGGTTGTTCGAGTCGCCGGGCTTGCGCCGCGCCAACTCGGCCAAGACTTCGCCCTGGCCACCGCCGTTAGCGCCGTGCGCAGCGCGGTCGTGGACATCCGCGCCCAACGAAACGGCCTCTCCCTCACCGAAACCCTCGGCGGTCAGACCGTCGACAGCGTCGAACTCTACGCCAACACCAATCGGTACCTGCTAACGACGGCCCGGCGACCAACTGACTTCGCGGCCGTCGCCGAACGCGCCGTTCGCGATGGCTTTCGCACCATCAAGTGCACGCCGTTCGACGAGGTGGATCCCAGGGCTCCAGGCGCCGACCTCGCGGAAGTTGCCCGCCCCGGGATTGAACGCCTGGCCGTCGCGCGCCGCGCCATCGGTCCTGACATCACCATGCTGGTGGACTGCCACAGCCGCTTTGGTCTGCGGTCGGCGTGCACCGTGGCCGATGAATTAGCGCAGCTCGATGTCGGCTGGTTTGAGGAGCCCGTCAATCCGGAACGAGACCCGGAAGTCCTGGCGGAGATCGCTGCTCGTGTTTCGATGCCCGTCGCCGGCGGGGAGCACGCCTTTGGGGCCGAGTTCTTCGAGCGGCTGGTCGCCAGGGGCGCCGTCGAAATCGCCATGCCCGACATCAAGCACTGCGGCGGCGTCGCGGAGGCTGTCCGTGCCGCAAAGCTCGTGGCCCACAACGGCGGCCGCACCTCGCTCCATGGCCCCAGCGGCCCCGTGTCCATCCTGGCCGGCGGCCACGTCACCGCCGCGATGCCCGCCGCCCTGCCGCTGGAGTTCGGCACCTACGAGTGTCCCTGGCGGGCCGACCTCATCGATCCACCTGAACTCGTGCAGAAAGGACGCCTCGTCCTTCCCACTACCCCCGGCCTCGGCGCCCGCCTCAACCCAACGGTCCTCCAACGGCATGGCCACACCTGGCGCGCGACCTCTCCCTGATCCCTCCCAGGCCCGTCCACGACCCCGATGTGTCGCCGGCTCGACCTGTGTTGAACCAGCGGGTTGGTTGCCGCGCGTGCAGGTGAGTCGTAAGGTGAGTCGGAATGACTCACTTGATGACTCACACGGAGGGTCAGGGTGAAGCAACTCACGGTTCGAGGCTTTGACGACGAACTGAGCGACGCGATCCGGGGCCTCGCCAGGCGGGAAGGCATCTCGCTCAATAAGGCTGCGTTGCGGCTCCTGCGCAA
>DAOUJT010000035.1:0-14211 GCA_034422315.1 Chloroflexota bacterium
TCCAGCACTTCCTTGATCATCTCGGGGTCGAGGGCCGAGGTGGGCTCGTCGAAGAGCATGATCTGCGGCTGCATGGCCAGCGCGCGAGCAATGGCGACGCGCTGCTGCTGGCCGCCTGAAAGTTCGGCAGGATACTTCCCCGCCTGCTCCGGAATGCCAACGCGTTCCAGGAGCTGCATCGCCAGGGCCTCGGCCTCGCCGCGGGGCAAATGCCGCACGCGCTGGGGCGCCAGCGTGATGTTGCCCAGCACGGTTATATGAGGAAAGAGGTTGAACTGCTGGAAGACCATGCCGACTTCACGGCGGATGGCGTCCAGGTTGCGCACGTCGTTGGTCATCTCGATGCCGTCGATGACGATGCGGCCCTGCTGGTGCTCCTCCAGGCGGTTGATCATGCGGATGAAGGTGGATTTGCCCGAGCCGGAGGGACCGAAGATGACGACAACTTCGCCGCGCTTGACGCGCATGCTGACGTCGCGAACGGCGCAGAAGTCGCCGAACCACTTGTGGACGTTCTCGCAGACGACGATGTCATCGCGCTCTTCGAGCGGACGGGCCAGGATTTCCGCCTTGTCCGCGGGGATGTCGACGGCTGCTTGAACTCCGTTGGTTTCCGCCATGGCTGAACTCCTACACGGTCCGGGTTAGCGCCGGCCGACGCCGAGGGCGCCTTCGATGCGCCGGCTGATGAACGACATGCTGAAACAGAAGACCCAGAAGACCAGGGCAATGAAGAGGTAGACCTCGCGGCCGTTGTCGATGAACTCCTGGTTGCCCTGAACGCTGACGCGGCCCATCTCCACCAGGTCCAGCATGCCGATGAAGTAGACGAGGCTGGTGTCCTTAAAGAGGCTGATGAACTGGCCGACGATGGCCGGAATGATGTTGCGCAGCCCCTGCGGCAGGGTGATCAGGAGCGTGGTCTGCCAGCCACGCAGGCCCAGCGCCTGGGCCGCCTCCGTTTGCCCCGCCTGCACCGCCGCCATGCCGCCGCGAACGTTCTCGGCCATGTAGGCGGACGAGAAGATCGTGATCGTGATGCCCGCCAGGTAGACGCGGTCGATGTTGAGATCTTCAGGGAACGTGAGCGGGAGGATGTGGCGGGACATGAAGAGCAGCGTAATCAGGGGTACGCCGCGAATGACCTCGATGAAGATCACGCAGGCGACCTTGAGAATCGGCAGGCTGCTGCGCCGCCCCAGCGCCAGCCCGATGCCAATGGGCAACGAGCAGACGATGCCGAAGAAGGCCAGCAGCAAGTTGATCATCAGGCCGCCGAGATCCTGCGGATTGACGGGGTCGAGGCCCGGCACTCCGGCAATTCCCAGGATCAGGATCATGATCATCACCAGGGCGACAAGCGCCGCGATGACCATGCGCCGGGACGTTGAGATGATGGCGACGCGCTCGAGGGCCGGGGCCAGCGCACTGCCCGCGACCGCCTCCAGGCGACCGGGGCTTGTTTCCGCGGGACGAGGGGTCAGGACGTAGCCGAGGCCGATGAATGGGAGGTTGAGCAGCAAAAGGGCGCGATGGACCGGCGCCATCTCATGCGGGAACACGCCGACGAACAGCATGATCGCGCCAAAGGCAAAGGCGAAGCGGCGCGCGGCGTTGGGCCAGGCTCGCCAGGTCATGCCAAGCAAGACGCTGATCAGCAGCAGGCAGATGCAGAGCCGCCAATAGCCCTCGTAGGGATACAGCCCTACGACGTACAGCGGCACACGGCTGATGATGACGGTCCAGTCGGCCTCCACAAGGACCCAACTGCCGAGGTTGAAGACGAACCAGACCAGCACCACAGCCAGGACGACCGTGACAATGCTGTTGCCCCTGGAACTGAAGAGGTTTTGCCGCAGCCATCCCTGAAGTCCGACGGTTGTGGCCGGCGGAAGCGGGGCGGGGGCGGCGCGCGCGGTCATGCCTGGGCCCTTACGCGGCCTTGAACCGGATCATGCGGTTGTAGAGGTTGCCGATGAGCGAGTAAAGCAGGCTCATGGACAGGTAGCTGACCATCACGATCATGAACAGCGAGATGGCTGGCGCGATCTGCGTCATCGTGTTGGCCACGCTGACCAGGTCCGGGTAGCCAATGGCGGCGGCCAAGCTGGAGTTCTTGGTGAGATTGAGGAATTGGCTGATCAGCGGCGGAATGATCACGCGCAACGCCTGCGGGAAGGTCACGTGCCGCAGCGTCAGCATTCCCGAGAGCCCGACCGAACGAGCCGCCTCCGTCTGGCCCTTGCCGACGGACTGGATGCCGGCTCGGACGATTTCTGCAATGAAAGCCGACGTGTAGACCACCAGCCCAACCAGCAGCGCCATGAAACTGCCGCTCAGTTGCGCGCCGCCCTGCAGCCGGCCGAAGCGCCCCTCGATCTGCGGGATGTCGATCGCCAGGGGCCCCAGGATCAGCAGGGCTACGAGGCTGAGTCCGATGGCGATCACGGCAGCCGCGAGCAACGGATAGCTCGGGTGGCCAGTCTCGATTTCGCGACGGCTCAGGCGCCTGAAGGCGTAGACCGCCAGCGCCACGCCAATCGCCGTGATCAGGGCCCACGGCCAGAAGCCGTCCTGAGCCGCAAACCAGGGAAGGTAAAGGCCGCTGTTGTTGATGAAGACCGTGTCAGCGATGGCGTAGCCCTCCGCCACCCTGGGCAGCGTAAGCACGATGGTGAGCCAGAAAAGCAACTGCACGATGAGGGGAATGTTTCGAAAGACTTCGATGTAGACCAGCGCAATACGGCTCAACAGCCAGTTGGGCGACAGACGGGCCACGCCGATGAGGATTCCGATGGCGGTTGCCAGGATGACGCCAAGCACCGAGGCCCTTATCGTGTTGAGTGCGGCCACGACCAATCCGTACAGATATGAATCGGACGGCTGGTAGGGAATGACGGCTTCGCCGATTGGAATCTGGGCGGCGCGGTCAAGGAAAGTGAAGCCGAAGGGGATGTCGCGCGCATCGATCTCGCGAGCGACGTTGAGCAGAAACAGGGTAATCGTGGAGAGCACCACGACCGCCGAAACAACCTGCACAGCCCAGCGCAGGGCGACCACGTTGCGCCAAATCGGTACGCCCTGGACGTAGAGCAGTCGCGTCACGGTGTTGTGCAGTCACCTTCGACGATGTAGGCCCGCGTCAGCCTACAAGAAACGCCCTTAAATGTTTCGGGGGGACGCTTTCGCGTCCCCCCGAAACCGCGGCGAGCAAGCTCGCCGGTTGCCGCGATTAGCGCAGCGGCGGTGCGTAGATCTGGCCGCCCTTGGGGCAGTCCGTGCACGGGGCGTTGGCCCAGAGCGCGTTGCGACCACCCTCGCGCGGGAGGTCGATGCCGCCCGGCCCGAGGTTGCGGTCGTAGATCTCACCGTAGTTGCCCACGGCCGCGATCACGTCCTGCATGAAGGTTTCGCTCAGGCCCAGGGTCTCCTGGCCGAAGCTGCCTTCGGTACCGAGCAGGCGCTTGGCCTTGACGTTGTCGCCACCAGCCACCTGCGCGTAGTTCGCGCTGGTGATCCCGTACGCCTCGGCGTAAATCAGGCCGGCCATGATGGTCTTGACGATGTCGAACCACTGCTCGTCACCGTGCGGAACCACCGGACCCAGCGGTTCCTCGGAGATGGTCTCCGGGAGGATCACGTGGTCCTGCGGGTTCGGCAGGGCGCTGCGGAGCGCGGCCAACTGCGAGCGGTCGTTGGTGAAGACGTCGCACTGGCCTTCCTGGTAGGCCTCAAGCACCACATCCGTGTCTTCGAACACCTGGGGGTTGTACTCCAGGTTGTTCTGACGGAAGAAGTCGGCCATGTTCAGCTCGGTCGTGGTTCCGGCGGTCACGCAGACCGCGGCGCCGCCCAACTCAAGGGCCGAGGAAACGCCCAGGTTCCGCGGAACCATGAAGCCCTGACCGTCATAGAAGGTCGTGTGGACATAGTTGCCCCATTGCGCGTCGCGGGAGGTTGTCCACGTGACGGTGCGGACCAGCAAGTCAACTTCACCGGACTGAATGGTCGGGCCACGCTCGGCCGCGGTGATGTAGTTGATCTGGATGGCTTCGGGGTCGCCCAGCACGGCCGTGGCCACGGCGCGGCAGAGGTCGATGTCAAAGCCGACATTGCGGCCGGCCGCGTCCAGCGAACCGTAGCCAGGAACGTCGTTACGGCTGGCACAGATGAGGGTGCCGCGTTCCTTGACGGCGGCGAGACGGTTGACAACGGTCGTTTCCGCCTCTTCTTCTTCACCGCAGGCCGCGATTGCGGCGATTGCTAGCGCCAGGGCCACAACAACCAACCCCAGCTTGAACAGCGTCCGAGCCCGCCCCATATATTCCTCCCTCACAGCCGAGAGGCTGTCTTCGGCACACGGTTGGGGATTGTGCCCGAAGCCTGTGTCTGCGGCAATGCCAAAGCGCGCCATCAGGTTCGACTGCGAAATATCAAACGCCGCCCCACGCACGCGGGCGCATCGCGGCTCAGCCGTCGATCACCCCGGCAAGCGCCCCCTTGTCCACCATGTGGTCCCAATGCCCGCGGAACGTGGCGTTCCACTCCGACGTGCCCGCGTGAATCATCATCTCTTCAAAGTGGTGCGGAAACACCACGACACCATCGCAGCCGGCGCGCAACGCCACGTCGGCGGCGATCCAGTTGCGGATGATGCCGCCCAGCACGTATGGCTGATTGGCCCGCCCGCGCACGACCTGCACGATATCGCTGACAATGGCGCCAGCGTCGGCGCCGGAGTCGATCAGCGGGCCGACGAATGGGGCGATGTACGTCGCGCCCACCTGCACCGCCGCCACCGCCTGGCTGGCCGAGAACAGGGTGGTGACCATGGACTCGCGGCCGTTGGCCTTCATGCGGGCGATGGCCCGGAAGCCCTTGCTGGTGCTGGGGATCTTCATCACGACGCGCTCGGACAGCGCCTGGAACGGGGCGGAGGCATTGACGATGTCCTCCGTCGTGTCGCCGTCCACTTCCACCACCACCGGGCCGTCGTTCTCGAGTTCCAGGTAGCGCTCGATCACCCCCAGCATCGGACCGTACGTGTCGACCAACCCGTCCAGAACCAGGGTGTTGGTCACGATGCCCACGGGATTGAATTCGAGATAGTCCTTGATGACCTCCGGATCACCCTGAAACCAGATGCCCGCCTGTCCCGGATAGCCCTGCACCATTGGATCGATCTCCCCCGCGTCAGCCACCCCGCATCCTACGCCTACCGCGCGGGGGCGCGCCTCGGGTCGCTACCCACCGCACGCTCCAGCGGCGGCGCGAAGCCATACCTCGGTGAAGCTAGCCCTTGGCGGCCACGTCGTCGGGATGCCCGCTGAAGTCCGGGCCGGTGTAGCCCTCCAGTTCCTCGCGCGGCATGTAGTTGCCGTATCCGTGATAGACCCCGCGGGGCTGCGCGCACCAGCGCACGGCGTTGGCGATCACGTGCTGAACTTCGGCCTGGTGGTAAATGGGCAGCGTCTCGTGCCCGGGGCGGAAGTAGAAGATCTTGCCGTTGCCGCGCCGGAAGGTGCAGCCGCTGCGGAAGACCTCGCCGCCCTCGAACCAGCTGATGAACACCAGCTCGTCAGGCGGCGGAATGTCGAAGTGCTCCCCGTACATCTCGCACTGCGGGATCTCAAAGTACTCGCCCAGGCCCGCCGCGATGGGGTGCGACGGGTCCACCACCCAGATGCGCTCACGCTCGTCCGCCTCCCGCCACTTCAGCCAGCAACTGGTACCCATCAGGGACGAGAAGATCCTGGAGAGATGGCCGGAGTGCAACACCACCAAGCCCATGCCTTCCCAGACCCGCTCGCGAAGGCGCTCCACGATGGCGTCGTCCACTTCGCCGTGGGCCGTGTGACCCCACCAGGTCAGCACGTCGGTAGCCGCCAGCACCTCGTCGGTCAGCCCGTGTTCCGGCTCGTCCAACGTGGCGGTACGGACTTCAAGATCGCCATGCTTCGCCAGCGGCCCCGCGATCGCGCCGTGAATGCCATCCGGATAGATCGCCGCAATCTTGGGGTTGCGCTGTTCGTGTCGGAATTCGTTCCAGACCGTGACGCGGATGGAATCCGCCATGAGGCGCGCTCCTGGGAAGTTCGAATGGCCACCGTGCCATTGGCATCCTACGCGCCGCGCGGCGAACGCGCGTGAAGCCGCCCCCGTGCGCGTTGACCGCCGAACGCGCACAATCGGGGCTGCACGCGCTTTGGAATCCACGCGCATGGCCGACTTCGCGCCTTTGAGCGACGTATCCGTAGACCAGGCCGCCCTGGACGCCCTCGCCGAACTGGCGACGCCCACCGTCACCGCAGCCCTCGGCAAGCTCGGTTTCGACTTCGCCTACACGACGGGCATCAACCCGCTGGCGCCGCCGGAGGGCGGCCGCATGGTGGGACGGGCGCGCACGCTGCGGTTTATCCAGAAGCGCGAAGACCTGGTGAAGGCCCAGTACGCCGACCTCGAGAGTTCACCCCACCGCAACGCCCTGGAGTCGATCGAACCCGGTGAAATCATGGTCATCGACGCGCGCGGCTGCCTGGAAGCCGCCGTGGTGGGCGACATCTTCACCCGACGCGTCCAGGCGCGCGGTGGACTCGGCATCGTGATTGACGGGGTCTGCCGCGACATCACGGCCATACGAGAAGTCGGCCTCCCGCTCTACGCCCGCGGAGTTCACGGCCAGGGCATCGACCGCCGCCTGATGTCCGTTGGCAGCCAGGAACCGGTGCAGATTGCCGAAGTCGCCGTCATGCCCGGCGACATCGTCCTGGGCGACGGCGACGGCGTGGTGGTGATTCCGCCGCACGCGGTTGATGAAGTCATCGCCGAAGCCTCAACGCACGAAGAGTTGGAAGTCTGGATCCGCGAAGAGATCAGCGCCGGCCGCGGCAGCCTGCACACCCACTACCCGCCCAACGCCGAGGTCCTGGCCGAGTTCCAGGAATGGCTGCGAGCGCAAGGTCGCGGTCCGCTCGGACGCGAGTTTCGACTCTAGGAAGGCGCCTGCCGACATGCGCATCACCGACATCGAAACCTTCGTATGCAGCTACGCCTTCCCCGAGGCTGACCGCTGGTATGCCGGCGGACGCGGCCAGCGCGAACCGCTGGCCATGCACTTCAACGCCATTGTCTTGCGCGTGCACACCGACGAGGGCATCACCGGCCTGGGCGAAATCATGCCCTGGTCCGACATCGACACCCGGATTCGCGCGGTACGCGATGTCGTACGCCCCCGGCTCCTCGGTCGCAGCCCCTTCGACGCCGACAAGCTGACGGTTTTCGGATCCGACCTCGACACCAACCTCGCCCTGGCCGCCGCCAACGTGGCCTGCTGGGACATCGTGGGCAAGGCCACCGGCACCCCCGTCTACCGTCTCCTCGACACCGAGGGCCTGGCCCAACCGCGCCTGCGCTGCTACGCCAGCGGCGGGGTGGGCTGGGCCTGGTTCGACCGCCCGGAGCAATTGATCGAAGAAGCGCTGGAACATCAGGCCAACGGCTACACGGCCATGAAGCTGCGCATCGGAACCTCCTGGGCCCGCTCCGACGTGACGCCGGCCCGCTTCCTGGACCTGTTGGGACGCCTGCGCCACGCCGTCGGTCCCGACTTCGAGCTGATGCTCGACGCCAACATGCGCTTCAGCCCCGACGAGGCGGACGAGGTGCTGGAGCTGGCCCGCGGGCTGCACGAGCTGAACTTCCGCTGGTTCGAAGATCCAATCATGCGCGCGGAAGACGACGCCTCCTACCGCGGCATCACCGCCGAAGCCACCGACGCCGACAGCGTCAACGTCTACCGGCGGCTACGGGAAGAGTCCGGCGTGCCGATTTCCGGCGGCGAGACGACCTTCGATCCCCGCGTCGTGCGCCGCCTGATCGACAGCGACGCGCTGGACATCGTCAACCTGGACGTCACCTGGGTCGGCCTGGACCAGGCCCGCCGCTTCGCCCGCTGGCTGGAAGCGCGCGGCAAGCTCTGTATCCCCCACAGCTGGACCACCGGCATCTCCTTCGCCGCCACCGCCCACTTCGTCGCCGCCATCCCCAACCGCTACACCCTCGAACACCAAACCATCAACAACCGCCTAATGGACGACCTACTCATCAACCCCGTCCTGCCCGTGGACGGCTACGTGACCGTGCCGGAGCGGCCGGGGCTGGGGATCGAACTCGACGAGGCGACGGTGGAAGGCAAGTTTCAGCGGATTGAGGGCGACATCCTGGCGAACCTGTAGCTGTTCGCCGTTAGCCAGTCGCGGGTCGTCCTTCGTTCAGGCCGCTCTAAGCCCGGATTTCAAAGTATCGACTCAGGCGGATGTCAGGTCTCCGATTCATCCGGTTGGTCCACCTCTATCGAGGCATCGGCAGCGTTCAGAACTAATGCCCTAGGCTTCAGTACCTCGTGAAACCTCTCGAGGCAATCATAGAGCCATTGTTTCGCTTCCTCTCGCTGGGAAGGGTCGCGAAAGTCAAGCTCCTCCTTGATCTGGATTGAGGCACCTTTTCTGTTTGGGGGATTGTGCCAGATCAAGTCTCCACCGATTGCCGCGTCGATTTCTTCTTTCTCACTTTCAAGCAAGGAAAACCAGTCCTTTGCATCGTCCCCTCCGAGATTCAGTTGCACTCTAATGAATGGCGGTGAGGTTGAAATCACAGATGAAAAGACCATCCCAGTCCTTCCGATTGAATGGTTCATCCAGTGTTGAGGTCCAGGCTTTTGACAACGAATGTCATAGCTATGCGATTTCAGAAACTCTTCAAACTCAATCCAGAACTCGAGCTGCTTTCGTTTTGTTTCCGATATCTCGCGATCCTGACTAGTCGTAGCCCGAAGTGATGTGTTCCAGTCGTTCGGCTTTGCAACGATGTTGAACTTTGGTGCGATCGGTGAGCCGGCAATCTGCCATAGCTCGATCTCAAGCCCGAAGAAGTTGACGCCCTGCTCCGTCTTATGGTTCAGCCAGTCGAGCGCGGCGCGGTGTTCGTCGGTGAAGGGCGCGGCGATCCAGACCACCGTGACCGCGTCGAGCCCCGCTGCGTACGTCAGCAGCTGACCCAAGTGACCGTGATCCGTCCGCTCGAGTTGGTTTTCGATGAGAACGAGAGAGCCTTCAGAGGAGCCATCGGCAGTATCCCGGCACACGATGTCGGCGCGGTAAGGACCAACACCTGCCTCCGTTGACTCGACGTCAAGCTCCAGGCCAAGCGTCTCGCCAAGAAGGGTTATGTTCTCTGGCATGGCCAGCCAGGGCGTGAAGTCCTCCGGCTCGCTCTGCCAGACCTTTCTCAACTCAACCGGCTCCAACCGACGAAGATCAATGGCAGCCATTCAGACTCTCCGGATGTACCGCGCCATCACAGCGACACCCAGACCGCGCCGTTCTGCGACGACTCCACCGCGCGGTAGATGAACTGCATTCCCCGCAGCCCGTCGTACGCCGTCGGGAAGTCGTACTCCTCCGTCGGCATCGGGTCGCCGTCGAGATGGCGGCGGATGGCGGTGAGGGCACCGACGTAGATCTGGGCGAACGCTTCCAGGTACCCCTCGGGATGACCGGGTGGGATGCGGCCGGCGGCGCTGGCGTGCGCGTCCAGGTAGCCCTGGGCGCGGCTGAAGGTCTGGCGCGGTTCGCCGAGTCGCCAGACATCCAGGTAGTTCGGGTTCTCCTGCCCCCAGCGAATCGCGCCGTGCTCGGCGTAGACGCGCAGGGTGATGCCGTTTTCCTCGCCGGTGGCGATCTGGCTGGCCGTCAACAGGCCCTTGCCGCCGCCTTCGAGCCGCAGGAGGGCGTTTACGTCTTCGTCCAGCGTGCGGTCGGGCAGGAAGGTGCTGAGGTCCACGCACATCTCACTGACCTTCTCACCGGTGACGTATTCGAGCAGGTTGAACGCGTGGGTACCGATGTCGCCGATGGTGGCGCCGATGCCGGACCGGGCAGGGTCAAGCCGCCACTCGGCCTGTCGCATGCCGAGTTTCTCGTGCGGGGTGGCCAAGAAGTCCTGCAGGTACTCGACGATGACCTTGCGCACCCGCCCCATCTGTCCCGAACGGAACAGCGCGCGAGCCTGCCGAACCATGGGATGGCCGGTGTAGTTGTGGGTAAGGGCAAAGACCAGGCCGGACTCTTCAACGATCTTTACGAGTTGCTCGGACTGCTCAAGCGTGTAGGTCATCGGCTTGTCGCAGACGACGTGAATGCCGGCTTCCAGGAACGCGCGGCAGATGTCGAAGTGGGAGACGTTGGGCGTGACGATGCTGACGAAGTCGATGCGCTCGTCGGCGGAAAGGGCGGCCTCGGCGGCGGCCATCTCCTGGTACGAGTCGTAGACCCGGCTTGGGTCCAGGTAGAGCTCGGCGCCCGTTTCCTGGTTGAGGTCGGAGTCGCGCGAGAACACGCCGGCGACCATCTCGGCCTGCTGTTCCATGGCCACGACCATACGATGCACCGGTCCAATGAAGGAGCCCGGGCCGCCGCCGACCATGCCCATTCGCAGCTTGCGATTCCACGAGTCCATCAGTGGCGTCCTTTCGGTCGGGCCCTGGCGGCTAGTCCAGGCCCAGCAATTTGCGGTTGGCGTCGGCGTCCATGTCGCCGCCGGCAAAGTCGTCAAAGGCCACGTCGGCCGCGTCAATCAGGTGCTGCGCGATGAACGGCGCCCCTTCGGCCGCCCCCTGCTCGGGGCTCTTGACGCAGCATTCCCACTCCAGCACCGCCCAGCTGCGGTAGCCGGCCTCGGTCAGCAGGGTGAATACCTGGGTGAAGTCCACCTGGCCGTCGCCCAGCGACCGGAAGCGCCCGGCCCGCCCGGCCCACTCCTGGTACCCGCCGTACGCGCCAACCCGCCCGTCCGGTCGAAACTCGGCGTCCTTCACGTGGAAGGCCGTAATCCGGTCGGCATACCGGCGAATGAAGTCCAGATAGTCCAGTTGCTGGAGCACGAAGTGACTGGGGTCGTAGTTGATGCAGGCGGCCTCGTGGTTGTCGGTGGCGTCCAGGAACATCTCGAAGGTCGCGCCGTCGTAGAGATCCGAACCGGGATGAAGCTCGTACGCAATGGTCACCCCGTGATCGCTCGCCATGTCCAGGATCGGACGCCAGCGGCGGGCCAGTTCCTCAAATGCCGTCTCGATCACACCCGGTGGCCGCTGCGGCCACGGGTAGATCATGTGCCAGGCGAATCCGCCGGACATGACCGGCAGCGCGCTGACCCCGAGGTTGGCTGACGCCTTGATTGACTTGCCAAGCTGATCCGTCGCCCACTCCGTGACCTCCGACCCGGAGAGTCCGGGCGGGTGGAAGACGGAGAAGCCGTCGGCATAGGCCGGATGCATGGCCAGCACCTGGCCCTGCAAGTGGGAGGCAAGCTCGGTAACCTCCAGCCCCAGGTCGGCCAGTCCGCCCAGATAGTCGTCGGCGTATGACTTGGACTCGGCAACCTTGTCCAGGTCAATCACGCGCGGATCCCACGTGGGGACCTGCACGCCCTTGTACCCAAGGCCGGCAACCCAGCGGCCAATGTTCTCCAGGTTGTCGTAGGGCGGTTCGTCGCGCAGAAACTGCGCCAGCAGGATGGCAGGGCCCTTCATCGACGCCATTCGGGCCTCCTTTGGCTCGGGTCCCGCGTCTTCACGCCCTGGTTCGGGTTCGCGGGACTCGTGGCGGCACGGGGTGGCCGCAGTGTGAACAACCGAAGCGGCAGCTTCAAGTGCGGCGTCCGCACGTCTCACCAGGTCCCGTCCGGCTCAGTCAGCATTCCCGGCGGGCGAATCGTGCGAACCGGCCGCCTGTCGTAGCGCCCGGATAGCCGCGATGCCCTGGCGGCCGCCGTACCTGGATCTAACGCCCACAGCGACTGTGGCGCATCGCCATCTCTGCTGAAGTGCCGGCCCGACAGTTTGGGGGAGTTCCGGTCGAGCCCGGGCACACGCGCTACAGATGATCGATGAAGCGGCTTCCTTAACTTGCGGGCTGCACGGGGCTCGCGCGAAGACGCACGTATTGCCACACATTCGAGCCGGAAACGCAGCAAGCTGTCAGTACCGTATACTGTTCGAGCAGCGTTCCATCGGACTCCAAAGCGAAAGTTGGACGTGGAAGATCCAGCCCGATCGAGCACAAGCTCAGATTCGACCAGCCCCAAGACCGTCTATACGCTGCATGGGACACCACTTGCGACCCGAATGCAACGTCTTTCAGCCCTGCTAATAGACTTAACTATCACTGCGCTTATCGTTTTCATGCTCGTCGGCGTTGGTTTGGGGACAGACGCGGGAGGACCGCCGACATTGGCGGCCGCAATTGCGATGGCGCTTGCATTCCTGATCTTCTACTACATCCTCTGCTGGACGGCGTTCAGCGCAACGCCGGGAAAAATGATGCTCGGCCTCAAGATCGTCGACCACAATGGCTGGCCGATCGGAATCGCGAAGGCCATCGCCCGATTGATTGGCTACGGGATATCCACGACTGCAGTTGGCCTGGGATTCATCTGGATTTTCATCGACAGTTTCGGACGCGGGTGGCATGACCACGTCGCCAATACGTACGTAATTCACGAAGGCCGAAACAAGGCTCGCTCTCGCGACATGGCCTCCGATCTCTTCCATGATCTCGCATCCGGACCGCCGACTATTCGCCGGACCGATCCAAAAGCTAGCTCAGCGGGCAACAAGCCGAATCGTAGCCCACGATCTCGAAGGAGCACGTGGCCGACCGAGTAAGTTCACAAGCATGAGATGTTGATCGACGAGCACACCCGACGGTACGTATCGGCAGCGCTTCAAGTGCCGGCCCTGATCGCCAGACCACACCTTCTCCACTCGACAAGGATCAGTCACAACCGGCTGCCGACATTCGGCAGCCGAGATCTTGCACGATCCAACAACAAGACCGCCCATGACTCGACCCGCTGTTACCTTGCGGGAACTCAATCTGCATGAACTGGGTCAGCCCATTCATTGCGGTAGTGAAGAGAGGCTACCCACGAAATCCGTAGACATCGAGTCCAAGAGTCAATCGCCAGATGAACGTCCATTAATAGGCGCATATCCAATCGCGTCATTTCCCCGCAGATTGCTCGCGATGGCTCTTGACATCTCGTTTTCCCTTGCAGCCGCAGTGCTGATTCTAGCTATCTTAGTGTTGCCGCCAGTAAACAAGCCTCCACCAGGTGCGCAGTGGGATGCTTACCTCAAGCATGACACTTTTCGAACATTTGCAATCGTTGCATTAGTAATTAGCTATATAGTCTATCCAATAATATCAATCTGGCTCTTTAGAGGAACTGTTGGAAAGCGACTCCTCCACCTACAGATTGTCGATCACAGAGGTCGGCACGTTGGGATACTATGGGTTCTCGTTCGACACGCTGTTTATATTCTCTCCGCAGTAGTTCTTCCGCTGGCCATTGCCTGGATTGCCTTCGACCGGAATACACAGGGCTGGCACGACAAGATTGCCAAAACGCATGTTACGTCCGCTGGTGGTGGCCGCATCGGCGACCAGCGGACGACGCGACGCCCGCGCACCACCGGCAAGGACCGGCGCCAGGGCGATTGGCCGACCGACTAGCGTCAAAGCGAGAGTATGTCACTGGCGGCACAAGGCTGAAGGCCAGCACGTTGGTGAAGCTCCACCGGCATCCCGGCCGCCCGAAGGCCGGCCAGGATCGTGTGCCTTGATAGCGTCGGCTCCATGCACCGGCGCCAAGCGGTATAATTCAATTCCGCAGTAGCGGCGCGCACCCTGACCGGAGGCGACCCGTGGCTACGCAAGCAGACCGGCCGTCAGCAGAATCGGAAGGCGGCGCAGCCGGCGCGACCAACGGTCCGTCGCTCGGCGGCTATCCCCTGGCCCGATTCCGAACCCGCTTCGACGCCAATCTGCTTGATCTGTGCGTGCTGCTGCTGGTCATGATGCTTGCCAGCCTGGCGTTCAGCCTTGACCATGCGAGCCTGCTCGAATCCGAATACGCCATCTACATCATTCCTTACTACCTCTACTACGCCATCATCTATTTCGCGGTCTTTTGGTGGATCTGGGGAGCAACGCCCGGCAAGCTCATTTTCGGCCTGCGGGTAGTCGACCAGGCAGGCGGCCCCATCGGTCTCGAGCGTTCCCTCGTGCGGACCGTCCAGATTCCACTATGCCTTGGCTTCATTTGGGCCTCGTTCGACGAGCACCGGCAGGGCGTCCACGACAAGATGGCCGG
>DAOUJT010000036.1:0-2947 GCA_034422315.1 Chloroflexota bacterium
AGGAGCCCTGCCGAAGCCGCCGCCCAGACCATCCTCGAGTCGCGCGGCAGCGGTCCTCGCCTCTTCCGCAACTCCCTCGTCTTCCTGGCCGCCGACCGCACGCGCCTCCAGGACCTCGACGAAGCGCTCCGGCGCTATCTCGCCTGGGACTCGATCCTCGAAGACAAGGACACGCTGAACCTAGATCCCCACCAGGTCCGCCAGGCCACCACGCAGCACGAGGCCGCTGACGGAGCCGTCACCGCCCGCCTGCCCGAGTCCTATCAGTGGGTGCTGACGCCCGGCCAGAAGGATCCGGGATCGTCCCTGGAGTGGCAGTCGACCCGCCTAACCGGCAGCGACCCGCTCGCCGTCCGCGCCGCCCGCAGGCTCCGCGCCGACGAACTCCTCGTCGGCAAGCTCGGTTCAGTTCTCATCCGTCGCGCCCTCGACGACGTTCCTCTCTGGCGCGGCGACCACGTCTCGGTCCGCACCCTCGTCGACGACTTCGCCCAGCAGCTCTACCTCCAGCGCCTCGACGGACCGGCCGTCCTCGCCGACTCACTCCGCTCTGGCGTCGGTTCGCTCACTTGGCAACTCGACACCTTCGCCTACGCCGAGTCTTTCGACGAAACCTCGGGCCGCTACCTGAACCTCCAGGCCGGCCAACTCGTCGACATCTCACCGGACGACCCCGGCCTCATCGTCAAGCCCGATGTCGCCCAACGCCAGCTTCAGGCCGAACTTGATAAGCCCGATGATGATGACCCTGACCAGACCGATAACGGTGACGACGAAGACGACACCGACGATCGCCACGAGGAGCAGTTAGTCGCGCAACTTCGCCGCTACCAGGGCTCCGTCACACTCGACTCCACCCGCGTCGGCCGCGACGCCAGCCAGATTGCTGAGGAAGTCGTCGCCCACCTCGTCGCCCTCGCCGACGCCGACGTCACCGTCACCATCGAAATCGAAGCCGATCTCCCCAAAGGCGCCACCGACCACGCCGTCCGCACCGTCACCGAAAACACCCGCACCCTGAACTTCACCCCCGGCTCCGGCTTCGAACGCGACTAACCCCACAGCCGCCGCGGCCGGCGACGCTGGCAGGCACTGCAGCCCCCGCGCATCGTGCTGGCATCCACCGGTGGGTCCCAGCAGGCGATGGTGACCCTGTGGGTTTCCACCCAGCACCGGCGCCGTCAGGCGCCCCCACGCGCCGAGCGCCGCGAGCGCGACCGCAGGCTGCCGGCCGCCCACCCGACGCTCCCGCAGCGCCTGGCTGCCGAGCACCCCCGGCATCAGCCCCGCCACCGATAACCACCGCAATCACCTCTTGTACTCACTTTACCAACGAATCACACGAAGGCTCTGCATCCCCATCTCTCGGCTACCAGACGACGCCCTGCGCCGCCCCGACGGTCCTAGCGGTCGAGCTCGATGTGGCGAAGGACGCCCTGCACGTGGAGGCCCACACCTGGCCGGTGTCCCACGCCCGGCGCGGCTGGCGACACTTGGAGGTCCGGGTCGAGACCCTGCGCCCCCTGCGCGCTGGCCGCGCCGGGACGCCCATCGAGCCGTGCGGCGCCGAGCACCGCGAGCTGGACCGGGAGCTGACGGCGAATCCCACCCTGTGCTCCCGCAGCGCCTGGCTGCCGAGCATCCCCGGCCATCGCCCCCGCTCCCGCCCCGCCGCCGATAACCACGTCAATCATCTGTCGCACTCACTTTATCAACGAACCATAGGAAGGCTCCCCCCAATCGCCGGGATCCCTGACGCCGCCCAGGGCGGCCGCCAAGTCGTCGCTCCCATCGCCATCCCGGCCAGCCTCGCTGGCAATGCAATCAACGCACGCACCGCGGGCATGACTGGCATCGCTCCCGTTGCCAGCACCCGCCATCCCCGGCCACCCCCGCACCGCCCCGATCCGTATGGCTCCTCGCGAGCCGCCAGCCACCACCCGCCAACCGCTGCCCTGTTCCCCAAAACCACTTCGATTACGTTCCGTACGCACCTAATCTACGAACCGGTGGAGGACTTCCCACCCCAGACACTCGACGACGCGACGACGCCAAGGGCGGCGGCCCCAACCGACATGGCGGTCGGGCCCGAGGTGGCGAAGGACGTCCCGGACGTCGAGGGCCACACCTGGCCGGTGCCCCGCGCCCGTCGCGACCCGCGACCCTTGCAGGCCCGGGGCCAGACCCTCCCCCCGCGCCTCGTGCTGGCCGCCACCGGTGGGTACGCGGGTGATGGTGACCCTGCGCGTGCCCACCCGGCCCCGGCTCCGCCCGGCGCCCCCGCGCGCTGGCCGCGCCGGGACCAACACCTTGCCCGGCTGCGCGCCGAGCTGCGCCAACTGGACCCGGAGCTGGCGGCCGCCCTACCGCCGGACCCCACCCGGCGCTCCCGCCACGCCTGGCTGCCGAGCATCTCCGGCACCACCCCCGCTCCCGCCCCACCGCGTCCCATCCCCACGCAGCCACTTCGATCACATGTCGTACTCACTTCATCAACGCACCTCGGGAGCGATCCCTACCCCAATCACTCGGCTATCTGCCAACGCCCAGCGCCGCCGCCGCGTCGCGCACCTCGCCAGCCCCACCCGCCGTGCGCGCAATGCCAGCTACCCACGCCCTGCGGGCATGCCTGGCCCTGCCCCCATGGCCAGCACCCTCTTCGCCCGCCTGGCTCGACCCATCTCCCCGGCCAATCCCCCACCGCCCCGATCCCTGTGGCTCCTCGCCAGCCGCCAGCCACCAGCCGCCAACCGCTGCCCCGCCCCCCGGCAGCCACTTCGATTACATTTCGTACTCACTTCAACAACGAACCGATGCAAGGCGCCACACCCCAATCACCCGACTACCAAACGACGCCCAGAGCCGCCGCCCCAACCGACCGAGCGGTCGAGCTCCAGGTGGCGACGAATGTCCTGGACCTGAAGGTCCACACCTGGCCGGCGCCCCA
>DAOUJT010000037.1:0-3870 GCA_034422315.1 Chloroflexota bacterium
GACCTCCGCGTCGAGACCTTCCGCGCCAGTGGCGCCGGCGGCCAGTACGTCAACAAGACCGACTCCGCCGTGCGCATCCGTCATGAACCGACCGGCATCGTCGTCTCCTGCCAGAACCAGCGCTCGCAGCACCAGAACCGCGAAGTCGCCATGGAGATGCTGGGCGCGCGGCTGCTGGAGCGCCAGATCGCCGAACGCGAGGCCGAACAGGCCCGCCTGCGCGGCGAGCAGGCCGCCGTCGACTTCGGCAGCCAGATTCGCTCCTACGTCCTGCACCCCTACCGGCAGGTCAAGGACCTGCGCACCGGGTTCGAGGTCGGCAACGCCGACGCCGTGCTGGATGGAGCGCTTGACCCCTTCATACAAGCCTGGCTTCGCGCGTCCATTTCCTCCGGAAACGAGACCAACGCATGACCACGGGGCTCGCCTCCCGGCCGTTCCGCCGCTGGCTGCCCAGCCGCCTGGCCCTGACGCTCATCGGAATCATCGTTGCCTGGCTCGCACTCGGCGTCTCGCCCGTTGCCGCGGCCCCGGCAATTCAGGCGGATCTTGAAGCCGACGTCGAAATCCAATCCGCCATCACCTTCCGCCTCGACGCCCCCTGGACCGGTCCGCCTCCGTCCCGGGTGTCCATCGTGTTTGGTCTCCCGCACGGCACGGTCACTCGGCGCGGACGCGCCGCGTTCGAACTTGACGACGGCCGCCTGGTCGCCTCGCACCGCTGGCGGCCGCGCGGGACGCTCCTGCCGGGCGCCGAGATCGAATACCGGTTCGAAGTTCGCAGTGCTGACGGTACGGCGCACACCACCACCAGCACCGTCGTCTACATCGACCACGAGCTTCCCTGGCGGACCCAGTCCGAGGGCCTGGTGGACATGTGGTGGTATGCGGGCGGCGACGACTTGGCTACCGATGCCGTGGATGGCATCCGCCGCGGACTTACCGCCCTTGATGAAGACTTCGGCCTCGAACTCCAGCGCCGCACGCGGCTCGTCTTCTATGCCGACGGCGACCGCATGCGCGCCGACATGGGCCGGGGCACTCGCCCCTGGGTGGGAGGTGTCGCGGCCGCCCGGTTCAACCTCATCGTGCTCTACGCCTCGGAATACGACTGGGGGCGCAGCACGCTCGCCGCCACCATCGCCCACGAGCTCACGCACATCGCCATCGAGCACACCATCGGCGAGCCGCCGCGCAATCTGCCCACGTGGCTCCACGAGGGCGTGGCCACCGTCGTCGAGAGCGCCGTCGCCGAGCGCTTTTCCTATCAAGACATCGTGGACGCGGCGTTTGAAGCCGACCGGCTGATCTCTTTACGCGGCCTCTCCGGGTCGTTTCCGGTCCAGAGCACCGGCGCATTGCTCGCCTACGCCCAGAGCAACTCGTTCGTCAAGTTCATCATCGACCGCTGGGGCGAATCCGCAATCACCGAGATCCTGGATGCCTACCGCCAGGGCGCGTCCCAGGACAGTGCCTTGCGACAGGCGGTCGGTGTCGGGCTCAATGCCCTCGAAGCCCAATGGCTCGCTACGCTTGACCAGTCCGACGCCGAACCCACGGCCAGCGCTGGGATCCTGTCCACCGCCGCAGCCTTCGCGCTGCCCCTGTCGCAACCATGATCGTTCTCCAGAACGTCACCAAGGTCTACCCCAACGGAACGCGGGCGCTTGATGACGTCAGTCTCCAGATCGACGAGCGCGAATTCGTCTTTCTCGTCGGCCCCAGCGGCGCTGGCAAGACCACCCTCATCCGCCTCATCAACCGCGACACCAGGCCCGACAGTGGCAACGTCTTCGTCGAGAACACCGAGGTCACCCGCATCCCGCGCCGCGAAGTCCCCAAGCTGCGCCGCCGCGTGGGCGTCATCTACCAGGACTACAAGCTGCTCCCCGGTCTGAGCGTGCGCCAGAACGTGGAGTTCGTCCTCAAGTCCACCGGCGAATTCAATGGCCGAACCTCAAAGTGGGTGGACGAGGCGCTCTCGCTCGTCCAATTGAGCGACCGCGCCGACCATCACCCCCACGAACTCTCCGGTGGCGAGCAGCAGCGCACCGCCATCGCCCGCGCCATCGTGCGCCGCTGCCCCATCCTGGTCGCCGACGAACCCACCGGAAATCTGGATCACGCCACCAGCTGGGACACGATTCAACTATTGGTACGGATCAACGCCCTCGGCGCCACGGTGCTGATGGCCACCCACAATCGGGAGATCGTCGACACCATGCGGCGTCGCGTCATCGAAATCGCCAACGGCAAGGTCGTCCGCGACGAACTCGGCGGCGGTTATGACGGCTAAGCTCAACGTCCTGCGCTACATCCTCGGCGCGGCCATGCTCGGCCTCTGGCGCAACCGCACCATGACCCTGGGCGCCATCGTCACCACCGCCGTCATGTTGGTGACGCTGGCCGCGTTCCTGGCCATCAACGACACGCTCAACGAGATGGTCACCGCCCTCGGTCGCAAGAGCAATCTCATCGCCTACGTCCGCGATGACGCCCGCCCCTCCCGCGTCACCGAAATCATGCGCGACCTGGAGCAGCGCCGCGGCGTCGGCGAGGTCGTCTTCGTCACCAAGGAAGACGCCCTCCGCACGTTCCAGGAACGCTTCTTCGACCAGCGCGACGTGATCGACATCCTGCAAGCCAATCCCTTGCCCGCCAGCGTCGAACTCCGCATGGACGATCCCGCTGTGCTGCCCGGCCTCGCCGACGAGCTTCGCGCCATGACCGAGGTGTTCGAGAGCGTCGCGGTCCCCCTGGACGTCGTCGAGCGCCTGATCTCCATCAGCAACGTCTCGCGCGCTGCCGGCACCGCCATGATCATCGCCCTCACCGGTGTCGCCTTGTTCGTCATCGCCAACACCATCCGTATCGCCGTCTACGCCCGCCGCCAGGAAATCGAAATCATGAAACTCGTCGGCGCCACCGACTGGTTCGTCCGCGGCCCGTTCCTCATTGAGGGCGCGTTCATTGGCCTCGTCGGCGCCACCCTCGCGGCCGTCGCCCTGGTCGTGCTCTACCTGCAGGCCGCGCCCACGGTGACCCGCATCATCTCGTTCCTGCCTATCGCCACGGACGTGTCCTTCGTCCGCAACCTGGCCGTCTTCATCGTCCTGGTCGGGCTGGTGGTCGGCAGCATCGGGAGCTACGTCTCCGTGCGCCGCTACCTCGCCGTATAGGAGCGCGCCCTTGATCGTCGTCCAGGGAGTCACCAAGCGCTACGACGGCGAGCCCGCGCTCGCCGACGTCTCGATCGCCATTGCTCGCGGAGAGTTCGCCTTTCTCATCGGGACCAACGGCGCGGGCAAAACCACCCTGCTCCGCATCCTTCTGCGCGAAGAGGCCTTCGATTCCGGCGTCGTCCTCGTCAACGGCGTCGACGTGTCCAGGATTCGCGGCGCCGCCCTCACCAAGTTCCGCCGCCGCATTGGCGTCGTATTTCAGGACACCCGTCTGCTGCCCAACGCCACCGTCCGCGAGAACGTGGGCCTGCCGCTCCAGGTCCGTGGGCGCGCCAATCGCGAAATCGACCTGGCGGTCGACGACGTACTCGAGCGCGTGGCCCTCGCTGACAAGTCCGAGCGCTTCCCCCGCCAACTCTCCGGCGGCGAACAGCGCAAGGTCGCCCTCGCCCGCGCCGTCATTTCCAAGCCCGATGTCCTGCTCTGCGACGAGCCCACCGACAGCATCAACCCCACGCACGCCCGCGAGATCATGGGCCTCTTGCTCGAAATCAACAGCGACGGCGTCACCACCCTCGTCGCCACCCACGACAGCGAAATCGTCAACAACCTCCGCCGCCGCGTCATCCGCATGGACGCCGGCGCCATCCTCGCCGACGAACCCGTCGGCGTCTTCAGCACCAGCTGA
>DAOUJT010000038.1:0-21514 GCA_034422315.1 Chloroflexota bacterium
GGCAGCCGCATCAGCGCCAGGGCTGCGAAGACCGGCAGCGTCGTCGTGGCGTTGATGAACAGGACCCCCGCGGCCCCGATCACCGGCACCAGCAAGCCGGCAATCGACGGTCCGATAAGCGCGCCCCCTGTAAAGACCACGGCGTTGAGCGCAATGGCCTTGCGCAGATCCTCTCGCGGAACTAGCGCGGGCACGATGGCCTGCCGCGTCGGCTGATCAAACGCTCCGGCGACGGAGGCCAGCATGGCGATGACCGCGAAGTGCCACACCTGCGCCACGTCGGCGGCCACCACGATCGCCAGGATCAGGCCCAGGAGAGCCTGGCTGACCTGCGTAATCCACAGCAGCGTCCGCCGGTCCATCCGGTCCGCCACCACGCCGCCGAAGAAGGGCAGCACCACCATCGGCACGCCGCGCGCCGCGGCCACCATGCCGACCCAGAAGGCCGACTGGGTCATCTCGTCAGTCAGCCACCCCACCACCATGATCTGCATCCAGGTCCCCGAATGCGAGATCACCAGGCTGAACCAGAACAGCGCGAAGTTCCGGTGCCGCAGCACTCCCGGACGCACGTCCAACGCGCGCATCGGCCACGCGCGCCTAATCATGACCGGCCCCTACCGCCCGACGGAAACCGAACCTGCGGACGACGTCACAAAGGTCGGCCTGCTTAATCCAACGGCAGGCTGATCCGCCGACCGTCCCGCGACGACCGCGTGGCCGCCTCCATGAACTCCATGTACTTGAACGCGCGCGCAAAGCTGGGCGCCAGCCCGGTGTCGTGGCTGCCGCTGCGGATGGCGTCGATGAAATCGGTTTCCACGTTCGGGTCGTAGTGCTCGTCGGCCGGGATGTCGATCGGCGCCAACTCGTCCTCGCCCGCCTTGGCGCCAGCGATGGTGTCGTGGTCGAAGTCGTAGACCAGGGTCCCCTCGTCGCCGTAGAGCCAGACCTCGGTGGCCGGTTCGTGATGCGCCAGGCCCGACCACTGGTACACGTAGTCCGCCCCGGATACCAACTCGCCCATGGCGGTGAAGGAGTCCGGCACCCGAACGGCCTCGAACGCGTCGGTCTCCGCGTTTCGGCGTTCCTTGATGTGGACCTTCGTCATCGCCTGCACGTCGCGCTCCGGGCCCACCCAGCGCTGCAGGGCTTCCACCATGATTCCCACGTTCATCACGTTGTAGCCGCTGACGTCGAAGTCGTGCCGCCAGTGCAGGATGTCGTTGGTCACGGCGGTGTCCCCGAACGACGACATGCGAACCTGTCGCAGCGCACCGGCGAAGCGGTCCACCTTCAGCAGACGGAGCATCGTGCGGTCGCCGGCCACCCCGATACCCGGCGGACACACGGCCGCCACCAACCCGGGGTTTCGCTCCGCGGCCTCCAGCATCTCGCGCGCCTCGGCTAGGTTGCGAGCCATACGCGCCTGGCAGAACACGTGCTTGCCCGCATCCAGGGCGGCCACCGACACCAGCGCGTGCATGTAGGGCGTGGCCCCGATCCAGACGATGTCCACGTCGGGGTGCTCCACCACCTCGCGCCAGTTGCCCAGCACGTTCGGCACGTTGTAGTCGGAGGCGAACGCCTCGGCTGTATCACGACGCCGGTTCGTCACCGCCACGAAGGCGATGTCGTCTACATCCGCCAGGTTCGGCATGTGCCGCGTGCGCACAATGTCGCCCGCGCCGACGATGCCGATGCCGAGGCTGCCATTCGACATGTGAATTCCTGAATCGGGAAATCCCTGCCGCGGCATCATGGCACGCCCCGCGCCGGTTCGCGTACCGCACGCCAACCGTCCAGAATGTGCGCCATGGCAAGTTCCCATCGACGACCGGCATCCGGACCGGCCGATCCGTCGGAGTGCGCGTGAGAAAGCCGCATGACTGATCCCACGTCCGCCCCACTGCGCGTCGCCATCGTCGGCAGCGGCGGTATGGCCGAGGCTCGAGCCGAGCGCATAGCCGCACGCTCCGACATGGACCTTGTCGTCATCGCCGGTCGAAATCCTGAGACGTGTGCGGTGTTGGCCGCGCGATTCGGCGTCGAGCACACGCAGGACTGGGAATCCACCGTTGCGCGTGCGGACGTGGACGCGGTCATCGTCACCACCCACCCCGACACGCACGCCCCGATGGGCGCGGCGGCCCTGGCGGCCGGCAAGCACCTCTTCAGCGAATCCCCGCTGGCGCTTACGCCTCTCGATGCTTCCCGGCTGCTCCGCCTCGCGGATCAGAGCGGCTTGGTCATTCGCGTCGGCCATACCAGCCCGTTGCGCCCCGGTCCGCGCTTGGTTTGCCAACAGGTCGCCGTACTCGGCGGCGCGCTACACGACGACCTGGTGGTCCACTTTCCCCACGACTTGCGCGCCGGCCGCGAGGCCGGGTTCGACCAGCGCATCAGCGGCCATCCCCTCGTCTACGCCATCCTCCTGGGCTACCCCGCCATCTACGGCCGCGGCCCGATTACCCACATCGCCGCCGCCGTGACCCAGGAACCTGTGGGCCATGTCTTCGACCGTGCCGTTGCGGTCGTCAACCTGCGTTTCCAGGACGGCGGCCTGGCGACCATCACCTACCGCCGCGGCTTCGACGGTGATGCCGAGTCGGGTCGCACCGTCATCTGTCGG
Organism: Chloroflexota bacterium; assembly: GCA_034422315.1. Lineage (GTDB taxonomy): Bacteria > Chloroflexota > UBA11872 > UBA11872 > UBA11872 > UBA11872. The sequence goes on from DAOUJT010000038.1 coordinate 2,633, forward strand.
CATGGGGTGGTCGACTTCAGCGAGGCCGCCGATCACATCGGCGTCACCGATGCCGACGGGCCACGGATGCTGCTGATTCCCGACGGAGACCCCTGGGACGACGAGTTGAGAGAGTTCGTCGCCGCCATTCGCCAGGGCCGCCACATGTCCGTCTCCGCGCGGGAAGCCGCAAGGGTCGTCGACATCATTGACGCCGCCCGCCGGTCGGCCGACGCCGGTTCTGCCTTCGCCGAAATCTGATCCGCCAGTTGGCGCGCGCGCGCCAATCGTCAATCATGCGGTCAGGCAAGACCTGATCTCAGGTTTTCGCCGGAAGGAGCCGCGCAGGCCCGACCCATGACCAGCGACAGTCCGGCAGCCCCGCCCTCGCCGTTCGAGGCTCCTCCCAGCCGACGCTCGCGCCTGGCTCGCCACCGCGACCGCCTGGCGCCCGCCTTCGCCCACCGCGACTTCGTCCGCCTCTGGCGCGCCAACCTGGGAACCATGATGGCGTTCTGGATGCAGAACGTCGCCCAGGGCTGGCTGGTCGCAATCCTCACCGAATCGGCGTTCATCCTGGCGACCCTGGCCATGATCCGCGCCATTCCCATGCTCGTGCTGTCGCCGTTCGGCGGCGTCCTGGCCGATCGCGTCAGCCGCACGAAGCTGCTCATCACCTCGCAGGTGCTCTTTACTGTGGCCGGGCTTGCCATTGGCGTGCTGGTCGCGACCGGCCGCATCGAGGTGTGGCACCTGGCGGTCTCCAGCGTTATGGCCGGCACCTCGTTCGCTATCAGCGTGCCCTCGCGCAACGCCCTGGTATCCGACCTGGTGCCGCGCCGCCACGTCGGCAACGCCATCGCGCTCACCAGCACCACCATGAATGCCTCCCGCATCGCTGGACCGGCCCTGGCCGGTGCCCTGGTCGGCCTGATCGGTATAGCCGGCACGTACTTTGTGCAGACGGGCGGATACGTGTGGGGCATGCTCAACGTCCTTATGGTTCGCGGCGGCGACCAGCATCCAAGGACACGCGGATCTCCCTTCGCCGCGCTACGCGACGGATTCAAATTCGCCTTTAGCACCCGCCCGCTGGCCGCGCTGCTTCTCCTGGGACTCTCGCCGTCCCTTTTCAGCATGCCGATGATCTTCATCCTGCCCATCTTTGTGCAGCAGGACTTGCAGGCCGGGTCCTTCGAACTGGGCCTGGTGCTGTCGGCGCAGGGTATTGGCGCCGTGGCAGGGTCAGTCGCTGTGGTCGCCCACTCTGGCAGCCGCCGCAAAGGCCCCGTTGTCATGCTCAGCGCCGCCGCCTTTGGCGCCGCGATCGCGGTGCTCGGCCTGACCCGCTCGCCACTCGCGGCCGGGATCGTCATGGCGGTCGCCGGTTTCTTCTCGGCTGTCTACATGGCCAACAACCAGACGATGATTCAACTGCTGGCGCCCAGCCGGCTGCGCGGTCGCGTGATGTCCATCTGGATGCTGGGCTGGGGACTCACGCCGCTTGGGCTGATGCCCATCTCGATCGTGGCCGAAAACCTCGGCATGCCGACCGCCATGGTCCTCGGCGGCAGCCTCAGCGTCGCCGTGGTGCTCTTCATCATGGTCTGGGGCCGTGAACTTTGGACCCTCGACGCCGAAGCCGCGCTCGACCCCTCCGAGGACTGACGCCGCATGGCCGTACTACCATCGCTCGGCCCTTCGCCAAAGGAGACGGCGCATGCGTAGCGGAGTCGTCGGACTGCTGCCGTCGGATCCCCCGTCAATCTCGGCGGCCGACGTGCGACGCGCCCTCGAGCTGGGCTTCACCGGGTCCAGCGTTCAGCTCGGCCAGCCGGACACCTACTCGCTGGACGAGTTTCGCCGCGTCGGCGACCTGCTGGCCGCGGAAGGCCTGACCGTCGCCCAGGCCAACGGCCAATACCCTTCGCTGATCTCGCTCGATCCGGCTGTTCGACAGGCTGGAATCGACGGCATGCAGCGGCACATGCAGGCCGCGCACGCCCTGCGGGCCGAGACGCTCTACATCCGGCCGGGCGGCCTCAACCCCGTCGGCCCCTGGTACCCGCACCCCGACCATCACCAGGACGCCGCCTTCGAGCGCGCCGTCGATAGCATCGCCGCCATTGCAGAGGCCGCCGAGGCCGAGGGCATAACGCTGACCGTCGAGGGCCACGTGCTCTCGGTGCTCGACCGGCCCGAGCGCATCGCCGAGCTATTCCGCCGCATTCCCACCCAGGCCCTCGGCTTCAACCTGGACCCCGTCAACTTCATCGGCAGCATCTGGGACGCCTGGAACCCCGACCCCGTCTACGCCCGCCTGCTGGAGGCCGCGCGTGGGCGCATCCCGGCCGCCCACTGGAAGGACTACACCCTCGAAGACCGCCTGGTCCTGCACATCGCGGAAGTCCCGCTCGGCCAGGGCGTCATCGACCACGCCGCCTGGCTCACGGCCCTCAACGAAATCGCCCCCCGCGCCTGGATCCTCATCGAACACCTCCCCCCCGACCTCATCCCCGAAGCCAAACGCGTCCTCGACGCGGCCATGGCGGAGGCTGACCTAAGTTGGGACTCCGACTGACCGTGAGTCGGCGAGCTCGCAACGGCCCTCCAATGGGCTAGGCCAGCCCAACGCGTTCGGCCAGGTACTGCTGGAAGTCACGCGCCTGCTACTCGCCGAAGCCGCGAACCTTTACGCGCCTGTTGGTGTCTGCAGTCGTCGACTCAATGGTTGCGACCTTCAGACTGAGGACATCGGTGACCGTCGTAAGCGTTTCGACATCTTCCTTAACGGAAACCAAGTCTTCCCTGAGAGCCCCTACATCCCCCTTTAGAGTCTCCATGTCGGACTTGAGGGTTCCGACATCGGACTTGAGGGTCCCGATGTCGAGCTTGAGTGTGGCGAATTCTCTGTCGTGGGCAGCGAGCCGCTGATCCACCCGTTCCAGAATCAGCAAAATGCTCTGGAGCGTCTCGTCGTCCGACTCCGCGCGTCGCTCAAGGCGTGCGACACGGACATCCATTGTTGGCATAGCCAGGCGAGTCCCCCTTTTTTGCAAGGTTGATCAGGTCCCCGCCCTGCGCCGATTGTACCGGCCGGAGCGAATCCCGTAGATTCCGCCAGCAGACTGAGTTGACAGGCCAGCGGCCCCTTACGACTTGGGAGAATCCTCGCGTGAAGCATCGCTTCCTGCCGCAGGAATCTGATCGATGACCACAGACTCACTACAAGACCGCGTCATCATCGTCACCGGCGGCGCCTCCGGCATCGGCCGCGCCACTGTTGAGCTTTGCGCCCGGCGCGGCGCGCGCGTGGTGCTGGCCGACCTCCCGCAAAGCCAGGGCGCGGCCATTGCCAACAGCCTGACCGCCGAGGGCCGCACCGTCCGCTTCGTCGCCTGCGATGTCTCCGATGAGCCCGAGGTCGAACACCTGCTGGCCGCCACGTCGGAGCTTGGCCGCCTCAACGTCCTGATCGCCTGCGCCGGCATCCTCCACGGCGCCACGGTGCCAATCCAGGACTTCGAGACCGCAACCTTCGACCGCGTCCTCGGCGTCAACGCCCGCGGCATGTTCCTCTGCGCCAAGCACGCCGTGCGCGCCATGGGCGAAGCCGGCGGCGTGATCCTGCTGCTGGCCTCCGGCGCCGGTGTCACCAGCGGCAGTTCGTCGTTCGCCTATGGAACCAGCAAGGGCGCGGTGCACGGCCTGGGCCTGGTCATGCAAGGACGAATGGGCTATGACCCCATCCGCGTCAACACCGTGGCCCCCGGCAGCATCGCCACTGCCCTCAAGCTGCAAAACGTGGTGGATGTCGGCCAGGCCGCCGGCGTCCCCGACGAAGAAATCCGCCGCCGCCAGGCCGATCTCGGCGACCCGGCCGGCGTCGCCCGCGTCCTCGCCTTCCTGGCTTCCGATGAAGCCGACTACGTCCGCGGCACCGTCTTCACTCGCTGATTCGTCACGACTCTCCGCCGGACTGTAAAAGTCTTCACGACTCAAGCCGGTAATCAAGGGTAAATTACGCTTCGCGATAGTTACCGACGGTGTGCCATGCAACGTTATCGGCGCCAAACTGCCGGATTCTGCACGCGCACCACGGCTAGCCGCGTCTCCCGCCGCACCCTGCTTCGCGGCGCCGGTTGGGCCGCCGTCGGCGCCTCGGCCGCCACCCTGCTGGCCGCCTGCGGCGACCCGGAACTGCCCGACCCGCCGCGGACCTCCGGCCAGACCGCTTCGCCGGTTCCTCAGCGCGTTACGCCTGTCGTTGCCGCGAACGAACGCGAGGCCCGGCCGCAGCCCGGCGCGCCGGTCACCATCGGCGTGCCCACCGGCAACCCGCTCTTCGACCAGGTAGCCCTGCGGGTCACCGGACTGGCCGCCGACGCAACCCGCGCTGCCCAAGCCCCCGCCGAACTGCGCGTCGTGCAGTTCGAGCAGGCCCTCACGTTCGACGCAACGGAGATCGCGACCGCGGTCGAGGCCCTGCTAGCCAGTCACCCGCAGCTCGACGCGCTGCTGCTCCTGAACGCCGACCTGGCCCTGCTGCTGGCCGCGCGCGGGCACGTGGCGGCGGTCAACGGCCCCGCCGCCTCCGCGCCCGACTTCAACTCCGCCGACTTTCTGCCCTCCGCCATCGACACGCTGACCTGGGACGGCGACCTCTTCGGGCTGCCGCTCTGGGTGTCCGTCAACCTGCTGCAATGCAGCCCGGAACTCCTGCAGGATGCCGGCGTCGATCTGGAAAGCCTGCGCGGCTGGGACTGGGACCAGTTCCGGGACACCGCCCGCCGGCTCATGCAGGTGGATGCCGCCGGCAATCCCTCGCAGTGGGGACTCTGGATGCCGCCCACCATGCTGCCCAGCCAGCAGTGGATCTGGCAGAACGGCGGCGCGGTCGTCGACCTGGAAGCACGCCAGGCCGCCCTGGACACCACCGATGCCTTGGAGGCCGTGCGGTTCTTGCGCGACCTGGCCAACGACGACGTGAGTCCGAGATTCGACCCCGACGCGTCGGGGCAGAGCGCTGTCGCCGTGGAGATCACCGACGGCCGGATGACGATCCAGGGCGCACCGGTCGCCATGTCCGGCACGCCCATCGGCGGCCTGCTCGGCGGCCTGTTCGGCGGCGGGGCAATTGGCAACCCGTTTGGCGGCGGCGTGTTACTCGCCCCGCCCAGCCGCCGCGCCGCGGCCGTTGAATCGGAGGTCTTCGGCGTGCTGAGCCTGCTCACCACCAGCGCCAACCCGGACGTCGCGTTCCGGACCTTGGACTGGGTGGCGGCCCAGATCGCTCCCGCGGCCACCGTGCCCGCGCGCGGGGCTTCGGCCGAGCAGCTACGTGGTCAGGGCGGCTACGACGACGCCGACGCCGGAGCCATCATGCAAGCCATCGAGGCCGCCCGCGCAATCCCGGGCCCCTACGCCTCGCCAATCAAAGGCGAACTGTTGAGGCACGTGGACGGCCCTATGTCATTGGGCCAGGCGGATCCCTCGGAGGCGCTCACAAGCGCCGCCGCCGCCATCGACGAACTACTCGAGCAAGACGCCGAGGCGGCGCTGTCCCAGACCACCGGCGCCGGCATCCAGATAGGCGCCAGCAGCAGCACCCAGGTCCGCGGCGGCTGACCCGAACCACGGCCCGCGCCCGGCACTTCCGAGAGACAGGTCGCAAAACCCGCGCGTGAACCTGGCGCCACCGCTAGGCCCTTCGGACTAGCCCGTTCGGCGTAGTGGCTGTTCGAAAAATTATGAAGATAGGGCGATGACCGGATTCGCGCCGCCGATCAACCTGTGCCTTGGTACCTCAATGCCGCGGAGTGAGCATCATGTCCGGCCATTCCACACCGTCACGCTTGAACTGGCGCTCGCGTCCCATGGCTCGCCGCACGCTGCTGCGCGGCGTCGGCTTGGGCGCTTTGGGCGCTTCCGCCGCCGCTCTGCTTGCCGCCTGCGGCGATCCCGATCTACCCGAGCCACCGGCGGTCGGGGGAAGCGCGGTATCGCCGGCCTCCCGGCCCGTTAACCCCGTGGTCGCCGTCCAGGAACGTACCGCGCAGCCGCGGGCTGCCGCCCCGGTCACTATCGGCATCCCCATCGGAAACCCGCTCTTCGACCCGGTGGCGCTGAGGATCGCCGGGCTCGCCGCCGACTCCACACAAGTCGCCGACGCGCCCGCCGAGTTGCGCATCGTGCAGTTGGAACAAGCCCGCGACTTTGACCCGTATCACCCGCAAGAGGTCGCGGCTGCAGTCGAGGCCACGCTGCCCAACCATCCCCAACTCGACGCGCTGCTGGTGCTGGACCCTGGCATCGCCCTGACGCTTGCCGAGCTCGGCCACGTGGCGCCCGTCAACGGTCCCGCGGCGTCCGCCCCCGCTTTCAGCGCGGACGACTTTCTTCCCTCCGCCATCGGCCCGTTGACTGCTGACGGCAATCTGTTTGGGCTGCCGCTCTGGATCAGCGTCAACATGCTGCGCTATACCCCCGGCCACTTCGCCGATGCGGGCGTCGATCCCGAAGCCCTGCGCGATTGGGACTGGGAGCAGTTCCGGGAAACCGCCCTCCGTCTCACCCAGATGGACGCTGGCCAGCCGGAGCGCTGGGGAGCGTTCGCGCCGCCGGGATTGATGCCCGGCCACCAGTGGATCTGGCAGAACGGCGGCTCGGTTGCAAACCTGAACGCTCGCCAGGCCACCCTGGACACCACCGCCGCCCTGGAAGCGGTCGAGTTCATGCACGATCTCGTCAATGACGGCATCGGCCCCCGGCCCGAGCCCGATTCCGGGGCTGTTTCGATCACGATTTCAAACGACAGCGCTGAAATGCTGATCGGCGGCGCCCCAGTGGCCATGTTGGGCGCGCCGGTTGGCGGGCTGTTCGGCGGGCTGTTTGGCAACGAACTTAGCGCCGGCGGCCTGCTGGCGCCGCCGCGCCAGCGACAGGCGGCGTCCGACGCGATGGTATTCGGCGTGCTGACCCTGCTCAGCGCCAGCGACAACCCGGACGCCACCTTCCGAACGCTGGACTGGATTGCCGCCCGGATCGCACCGGTGGCCACCGTCCCCGCGCGCGGAGCGTCCGCGGCGCAACTGCAACTCCAGGGCGGCTACAGCGACGCGGATGCCGACGCCATCATGCAGGCCGTCGACTCCGCCCAGGCGCTCCACGGACCCTATGCCCCGGGCATCCGGGCGGCAATGCTCCACCGCGTCGATCTACCCATCGCCACGGCCCAGGCGGACCCCTCCACCGCGCTCGCCGGCGCGCAGCAGGCCATCGACGAGCTGCTCCGGCAAAGCCCGGCGGAAGCCCTGGCGAACACCGGGGCGCCCTCGGAGTCCCAAACCTCCGAGCGGGGCAATTAGCGGCAGCCAGACACGGACACGGCCCGTCCGCTCAGGGCTGGTAGGCCAGGTCCGGAAACTCCTCGGCCGCCGTGCGCACGAACGCCTCCCAACCCGTGCGCGACACGGGCAGATACGGCCGTCGCGTCTCCCAGGTGGTTTCCACCAGGAACGGCGAGGCCGCCGACATGGCCTTGCCGATGATCCCGTGCAGGTTGCCGTCCTCCACTAGGTGGCGTTTCACCACGGCGCCAAACGCCTGCAGCCGCTCGTTGCGACGCGCCGCCGCATCCCACTCGCCGCGCTCGATCTCGTCCCACCAGTCCAGCATGAAGATCGGGTTATAGCCCGCCATCCACGAGTAGTTGCCGCGCGCCCCGTGCATGGCGAAGGCCGTCAGCACGTGCTCCCCGGCAAAGCAGCTCAGCTCCGGCGCCTGCCGCCGCACGTCCATGAAACCGTCCACCCCCGCCTGCACGTACTTGGCCCCAATCAGCTTGGGGAACTTGCCCGCCAGCGCCCGGTACTCCGCGCCGCCCAGCACGTGCGGCTGCCGCGGCGTGTTGTATTGGATCAGGCCGAAGTCCTCGGGTACCGCGTCCGACACGTCCTCCCAGAACTGGTCGAACGAGGCCGGCGTCATTGGCATGAACACCGGATGCCCCACGTGCGCGCCCATCACTCCGCAGTCGGCGGCGATACGCAGCCGGTCCACCGTGCCCTGCGTGTTCAGCCAGGTCACCCCCGCCTGCGACGGCATACCCACCTTTCGGCACTCGTCACCAAACGCCTCCACCAGCGTTCGGAAATCATCAAGCTCGACGGCATAAAACTCCCCGTCGCTATCCGTCGTATACGCCCCGTGCAGCCCCGCGGCATGGCAGCGCCGCACGTTCTCGCGCACCACGCCCGTGTCGATCTTGTTGTCCGCCGTAAACGGCGTCGTCAGCGCAATCCAGATCCCATGCAGGTTCTCCCGCGTCAACCCGCCGGCCATCTCCTCGCGTGCCACGGTCCTTGCCTCCTTCGGCTGGTGCTGGGCTATAGCGCAGTATCCTCACGTAACAGGCGTGGTGAGGCGTTTAAGGATGTCGGTGGGTATGCCAGCGTCAGGAACCTGGCCGGGGTTCTACACCGCGCGTGATGTGGCACGTCTTGCGCAGATACCGCCGCGGACGCTCTACGACTGGCAACAGCGCAAGATCATCAAGCCATCGCTTGAGCTTGAGGGCGACGACGGCAAGACGATTCAGGGATACACCTACGCAGATCTGGTCCTGATCAGGATTCTTCGCGCACTGCGCGAGGACAAGATCGACTTCACGTCGGCCGCGATTGCGATCGACCACCTGTTCGCCCGTCTCGGTCCTCCGAGCCGGGGATGGGCGGATGCGCATGTCTACTTTCGAGGAAAGCGCATCTATGCGTGGAAGCCCGACGACTGGGACGTGACCGAGGCGACCGCGATGGGGCAGAAGGTGGAGACACGAGCATTCGGCGACGTCTTTCCGAAACTTCGCCGCATCGAGGAGGGCATCTCAATCGTGGTTCCCGAGAAGTACTGGGGCCACGTCGATATCGATCCCCGCGTGAAGGACGGTCAGCCGGTTGTGCATGGCACGCGGATCCCAACGAGTGCGCTCGCCGGTCTGGCGAGCAGGCTGTGGTCGCCGCGCCGAATCGCGCAGGCGTACAGGATCGCCGTCGAGACAGTGAAAGAGGTTCTCGACTATGAGCGCCGACTCGACATGGCGTCCGCAACCGCGGCATCAGCGGCTGCTGTTTGACGCCGACATCCACCCCGGCGCCACCGGCTTGGCCGTACTGGCTCTAGAGATGTGAGCCCCGCCCCTCCGCAGTGGGACGGCCGATTTCCCGACCGCGACCAGTTGCGGACGGAGACCCGCTGCCTGGCCGTGTGCGTTCGGGACCAGTTGCTGGCGCTGATTCCCGAGGACGAGATTCGTGGCATCTATCTCACCGGCTCAGCGGTCAAGCCCTGGGACTCCCCGCTGGACTACGTGCCCGAAGTCAGCGACGTCGACATCCACGCGTCGTTCCGCGACGACATTTCGTGGCGCAAGCACCTGGACACTGTGCCGCTGGCACTCGATGTACAAGCGGCAATCGAGGCCTGCTTCGAGAATCGTTGCCCGCGGGCCCTGCACCGACCCCGGCCGCAACTCCTCGTCCTGAACAAGCTCATGGCCGAGCGCAAGGGCTTCGTCTACGCCCCGCGGTCAACGGTCGTCGTGCTTCAGGGCGAGCCCTATCCGAAGGACGACTACAGCAATCCCGACACCATCCGGCGCCACAACGCAGCGGACCTGGTGGAGCGAGCCGAGTTCGTGCAGCGGGTACCGCTGCTAGCCATCGATCGACCCTGGACCTATTCGCGCGACCTGCTGAGTCAGCTGACCTGGCGGATCTCACCCGTAGGCCCACTCGTTCTCCACCTATCCGGGTCGGAAACCGAGCACGTCTGGACCCTGAATCGGACCCGAGCCACAGCCGTACTACAAGACTTGGCGCTGCACGACCTGGCGGACGCCTACTCCGCGTTCTACCTGTCCGGCTGGGACTACTTCCTCTCGGGATTCACCAACAGCAGCGCCTGCCGCACGGCCGTCCTCGCCGGGACCCAGGTACTCATCCAAGGCGCCAACCTCGGCCGGCAGTGGCTAGACGCAAACCCAGGAATCCAATAGCTAACCCCCACCCATCGCCAAGACCCGCCGGAAGACCCCCGCGTCTGCCCTAGAATTACTCCACATCCCCGTTCCCTGGCCCGTCTGCTGTATTCCCATGAGCACTGACTTCCGTCCCACCGAAATCGATCCCAAGTGGCGCGCCCGCTGGGCTGAGCAGGACCTGTACCGCACGCCCGAGCCCTCCGACCGCCCAACCTTCTACTGCCTCGACTTCTTCCCCTACCCGTCGGGCGACGGGCTCAGCGTCGGTCACCTGCGCAACTACGTGCCCACCGACGTGATCTCCCGCGTCATGCGCATGCGCGGCTACGACGTGCTGCATCCCATGGGCTGGGACGCCTTCGGCCTGCCCACCGAAAACGCCGCCATCGAGACCGGCCGCCACCCGGCCGATCTGACCCGCGAGTGGAGCGCCAACTACAAGCGGCAGCTGAACCTGGCCGGCGGGTCGTTTGACTGGAACCGCGAGATCAACTCCACCCACCCCGAGTACTACCGCTGGACCCAGTGGATGTTCCTGAAGCTCTACCAGCGTGGCCTGGCCTACCGGGCCTCCGGCTTGCAGTGGTGGTGCCCCATCTGCGGCGCCCTGGCCAACGAAGAAGTCAATGCCGACGGCACCTGCTGGCGCGACCACCCCGACGTCACCCAGCGCGAGCTGACCCAGTGGTTCTTCAAGATCACCGACTACGCCGACCAGTTGATCGAAGACCTGGAGGGCCTGGACTGGCCGGAGGAGACCCGCGCGGCCCAGGTCAACTGGATCGGCCGCAGCGAGGGCGCCGACGTCACGTTCACGGCCGAAACCGGCGATGAAATCCCCGTCTTCACCACCCGCCCCGACACCCTCTTCGGCGCCACCTTCATGGTGCTGGCGCCGGAGCACCCGCTGGTCGCCCGGGTCACCAGGCCGGACCGTGCCGACGAGGTCCAGGCCTACGTGGCCGCCGCCGCGCGCAAGGCCGAGTTGGATCGCGTGGCGCTGGACGACGACAAGACCGGCGTCTTCACCGGCGGCTACGCCGTCAACCCCGTCAACAACGAGCGCCTGCCCATCTGGATCGCCGACTACGTCCTGATGTCCTACGGCTCCGGCGCCATCATGGCCGTGCCGGCCCACGACGAGCGCGACTTCGAGTTCGCCACCCGCTACGGCATCGAAATTCGCACCGTCATCGCCCCGCCGGACTGGGAGGGCGAGCCGCTGACCGAAGCCTTCGTCGGCGACGGTCCCATGGTCAACTCCGGCCGGTTCGACGGCCTGTCGGTCAAGGACGGCGTGCGCGCCGTCACCGAATGGCTGCGCGACCAGGGCAAGGGTGATTTCGCCGTCAACTACAAGCTGCGCGACTGGCTGATCTCCCGCCAGCGCTACTGGGGCACCCCCATCCCCATCGTCCACTGCCAGGCCTGCGGCGAGGTCCCCGTGCCCGAGGACCAGCTACCCGTCCTGCTGCCCTACGTCGAGCAGATCGACCCGCAGCAGTCGGGCGGACGCTCGCCCCTGGACGCCGTCGAGGACTGGGTCAACACCCCCTGTCCCGACTGCGGCAAGCCCGCCCGGCGCGAAACCGACACGCTGGGCGGCTTTGCCTGCTCCAGCTGGTACTTCCTGCGCTTTTGCAGCCCCGACCGGGACGACCAGGCCTTTGACCCCGACACCGTTCGGCGCTGGATGCCCGTGGACCTGTACGTCGGCGGCGCCGAGCACAGCGTCATGCACCTGCTCTACGCCCGCTTCTGGACCAAGGCCATGCGCGACGCCGGCGTGCTGGATCTGACCGAGCCCTTCCACGCCCTGCGTCACCAGGGCCTGATGCTGGCGCAGCCCGGCTGGGTGGATGAGTCCATCCTGCGGGTCGATAGCCAGGGCCGCGCTCGCGTGGATGCGCCCGACGGCGCCGACGCCTTCGACAGCCCCGAGGCCGCCCAACCCTTCCGCCGCTACCCCCTGGAAGCGCGCTTCGAGCTCACCGGCCAGCGCGCCCAGCGCAACGGCCAGGCGCTCGTCGAGTTCCGCGCCACCGGGATGTCCAAGTCCTGGCGCAACGTCGTGACGCCCGACGAAGTGGCCGCCACCGCCGGCGGCGACGCCCTGCGTTGCTACATCCTCTTCATGGGGCCGTTCGACCGCACCCTGCCCTGGAGCGATCAGGGTCTCGCCGGCGTCTCCCGCTGGCTGAACCGCGTGTGGAACCTGGTCCTGGATATCGAGATGGGCGGCACCCGCCGCCGCCGCGCCGAATACGCCGATGTCCAGGTCGAGCTGCAACGCCGCCTGCACCAGACCATCCGCCGCGTCAGCAACGACATCGACGCGCTGAAATTCAACACCATGGTCGCCGCGCTGATGGAGTTCACCAACTTCCTGATCGAGGTCGGCGACGACGACCTGCGCGCCACCCCGGCCTGGAAGCAGACCATCGACGCCTTCCTGGTCCTGCTGGCCCCCTGCGCCGTCTTCATGGCCGAGGAACTCTGGGAACGCATCGGTCACTCCGAGAGCATCCACCTGCAAGCTTGGCCAACGTGGGACGAAGCCCTGGCCGCCGACGAGACCTTCACCCTGGTCGTCCAGGTCAACGGCCGCGTCCGCGACCGCATCGAAGCCCCCGCTGCCACCGACGAATCCGCCGCCCAGTCCCTCGCCCTGGCCAGCCCCCGCGTCCAGGCCCACACCAACGGCAAACAACTCCGCAAAGTCATCTACCGCCAAAACCGCCTAATCAACCTCGTCGTCGCCTAGCCGCGTCGCTTGTGGGCTGCTACGGCCCTATGATCGAATGGACTAGCTTGGAGGATAAGCGTTCGTGTGCCGCCGCTGACTTGAGATATGGCAATACACGGTTCACGGAACATTTCACCACGAGCTTTTGAGGGCGCTGTCCAAACCGTCCTTGACAGTTACGAGCATCAACTGAATGGCGCGTCTGGCGTCCCGGCCTCGCTCGATGGTCTGATTCGGACGGAGGCCGAGCTTGCGGCGCTTGCGGGCGCGCTTGGAGCGGAGTCCGTCGGTGGACTCAAGAACGACGAGTTGCGCCTTCTTGCCAGCGCTCCTGCCGTGCCGCACGTCCTCGTGGACGAAGTTAAGGATCGCATTCAGGCTCGGGAGGACCCCTTGGGGGATGCATTCTGCGCAATCCGAACGGCGCCCACGCGGCGGGCGAGCGGCGCCGTCTACACGCCGAAGGCGATTGTGACCGCCATGGTCGACTGGGCGGCCAGCGCTGGAGCGCCGGCGCGGGTCGTGGAGCCAGGTGCCGGGTCAGGACGCTTTCTCATGGAAGCGGCGCGTCGGTTTCCGCAGGCTGAGCTTGTCGCGGTAGAGAACGACCCATTGGCATCGCTGATGGCCCGAGCCAATCTGGCCGTGCTCGGCAAAGGCGAGCAGTCGCGCGTCATGCTGGCGGACTTCAGAAACGCAAAGCTCGCGGTGATCGACGGACGCACTCTCTACATCGGGAATCCGCCATACGTCAGGCATCATCTGATCGAACCTCAATGGAAGGATTGGCTCAAGCGGCAGGCGCGGCAGCTGGGGCTGAAAGCAAGCGCCCTGGCCGGTCTCCATGTCTATTTTTTCCTGACGATTGCGCGGTGGGCGAAGGCCGGTGACTACGGGGCGCTGATCTCCGCTGCCGAATGGCTGGACGTGAACTACGGCCAGCTTGTACGCGACCTGTTCCTGAACCGGCTCGGCGGACAGAGCGTGGTTGTGGTGGAGCCGCGTGCCGAACCCTTCCCCGGCACGGCAACCACCGGCGCCATCACCACGTTCACCGTGAACGCGGCCCCTGCGACGGCACGGTTCATACGGGTATCGAATCTAAACAAGCTTGGCAATCTCGCCGACGGCCGGCCGATTAGTCGAAAGCAATTGGCCGCCGAAACCCGCTGGTCGCACTTTACGCGCACGCCGACTGATACCCCCGCCGGCTATGTCGAACTGGGAGAACTGTGCCGCGTGCACCGTGGGCAGGTGACGGGTGCGAATCGGGTGTGGATCGCCGGACCGGAGAGCGAGGCGTTGCCGGAGAGCGTGTTGTTTCCCACGGTTACGCGGGCAAGGGAATTGATCCAGTCCGGTCCCGCGCTGACGAACGCCGCATCGCTCAGGCGTGTGATCGACCTTCCGGTCGATCTCTCCGTGTTCTCCGACGAGACGCGTGCTGCGATCGACCGGTTCTTGGAATGGGCGCGGTCGATGGGCGCGTCCGAGAGCTACGTGGCGACCCATCGCAAGGCTTGGTGGTCGGTCAGGCTACGGGAGCCGGCGCCGATTCTGGCCACCTACATGGCCCGTCGCCCGCCGGCATTCGTCCTCAACGATGCGGGCGCGAGGCACCTGAACATCGCGCACGGTCTGTATCCGCGCGAGCAGCTTACTCGCGAGATGCTCGCGGCATTAGTAACGCACCTCCGTCAGTCGGCTTCGATTCGCGGAGGGCGCGTCTATGCCGGTGGGCTTACGAAGTTCGAGCCGCGGGAAATGGAGCGCATTCCGGTTCCGGAACCAGCAACCTTGGATGCCGCGCGGCTGTGATTGACCCTCCAGCTTGGTCAGGCGTCGACCTCGACCGAGCCCGCACGCAAGCAGAGGAGCACTTTCGACAGAGCCGCTACACCGAGCCTCGCGCGGACTACCTCAAGCTCTTTGACGAGTACCGCGGGATCGTCGAGGAGGTGTTGCAAGAAACAGCCGACCTCACGGACGTCGACGTCAAAGTGCTAGACCTACTTAGCGACGCACGGAAGCGAGAAGTCTTTCGCTACCTCTCTGGGCCACCTGTCTCAGAGGATGATCTGCGTGTTCTACTACAAGCGCAGTCGCTCAGTGCGGCACGGTTGCGAGTCGACAGCGCGCTCCTGGACCGTATTGTCACGTTCTTCCACGACTGGCATGACCGCCGGCGATTCCCGTGGCTCGGTGAGCAGTCGAAGCCTGCGGTGCATGATCGGCACGCTGCGGTGCTCGCCACTGCAACCTTGCTGGCCATGCGACGGCTCGAAACACTTCGCCGCAACGCGGCAAAGAGGCGGCAAGAAGCACTTGTCGCGGAGCAACTGCAGGACGCCGAGTTCGATCTAATCCCAACCAGAACGATTAGAACGCTCTCCGATGCACCGGCAGCCGGCCAATTCTGCCGTGAGTCGCCACTCGGAAACAGAAAGGCCGATTTCGTCATTGGTCTGTATGACGGACGCACACTGCCGCTTGAATGCAAGGTGTCCAATTCCTCGACCAACTCCGTGAAGCGCCTCAACAATGACGCGGCAGTCAAAGCCGAAGTGTGGCGGCAGGACTTTGGCACGGTACAGATAGTGCCGGCGGCTGTTCTGAGCGGCGTCTATAAGCTCCACAACCTCGTAGATGCGCAGAACCGGGGTCTAGCCCTGTTCTGGGCGCACGACCTGGGAGCGCTCGTGGATTGGCTGCGGCAAACAAAGATTGGCGCGTAGCGAAAAGAAGTCCCCGGAGTGTCTTGAGTCGCGCCGGAGGCTTACAGCCAAGCATCTACCGGACTTGTCGGAGCCCGAAGACGCCTGTACTGAGCCTTTCATCTCTGTTGCGAGTGTCGCCAAGCCAAGACATCCCGAATACGTAGCTCCGGCTCGACTCTATGCCTACCCGAGCCAGTGCTCGCTCTCGATCGTGTCGCGTGTGGTGAGCAAGGAGTCCAGCGCCGACACGAGCCTTCCGGCCGTCCGTCGGCTGGCCCGCGGATAGGCCCGGTTGCTGGTGAAGATCAGCGCCGGATGCGCGCGCCCGGCTCGCACGGCGTCGGCTGCCAGCGGTCGATAGTCGACCACGTTCTCGGTCACAATCACCCAACCTTCCGCCAGCGCCGCATCGAAAATCGCCTCGTCAGGCAACCCTCGCAGGTCGCCCCGCCCGGCCACCGCCACAACCTCATGGCCGCGGTCCCGCAGCGCCTCCGCAATCGCCGGCGCCCACATCTCGTCCAGCAGCAGCTTCACCGGCCCAGCAGCGCCTGCTCCCGTCGCCAGCGGGCCTCGGCTCGTTCAGCTTCTTCCTCGACTCGACGGATCCAGTCAGCGACCTCGTCCGTGTAGTCGGCGTAGTAGCGCAGGGCGGCTCCTACCTGATCGGCCGTCAGTCCCGTCCGCTCGCCAATACGTTCAAGACTGTCAGCATCGCCGCCATCCCCACCGCGGATAGCACCCACCACTTCCCACACGTCCGGACCGCCGATCAGCCCGGCCCGCCGCCCGCCGGGACCCGACCGAAACACGATCCCGGGATGCTGCTCCATCCGCAGCCCCTCCTTCAGCAACTGCTTCGCGACCGCCGACCGCGACTGCCCGCTCCTCCGGCTCTGCGCCTCCAACTGCTCAAACAACTCCTCCCCCACGCGCACCGAAAGATGCCGGCTCATCGCTTTGGTCGCCTTGCCCGTATTCCGCTGTCACACAACGTAACACTACTCTCTTGCCTCGCGGATACTAGGTGAACCGGAGCTCTGGCCTGCTCGCGCGATCCGGACTGCACCTGCGATCCCGACTTCGCGGCGTCTCTATGCTTAGGTGGCATGGGTGTGGACCAGTGGGATGCTCGATGAAGGCAAGACTTGCGCTCTTGGCCGCGATGGTCGGACTCGTCTTTTCGTTCCAGCCCCTCCTTGCCCAGGACTGCGCCTTCCAACTGGGCTTCAAGTCCCTCCACGATCTGATCCCTGACGTAGTCGGCGACTGCCTGGACAACGAGCAGCACAATCCCGCCACAGGGATAACGCAGCAATCCACCACCAACGGCCAGCTCACCTGGCGCAAAGCCGACAACTGGACCGGCTTCACCGACGGCCAGCGCACCTGGATCAACGGCCCCGAGGGTCTGCAGCAGCGGCTGAATAGCGAACAGTTTCCCTGGGAAGCGGCGGTCACGCAGCGCCTGACGCTGGAACACCTACGCAACGCCGAGTACCACCTGCCGCTCCTCGGTGACGAGGACACCGTGATTCGCCTCGTCGATGGCATGGGCGCCCTTGTGTACGGCGAGGGTGCGACCGAGCGCGTGCAGGTGGGCCTGGTCGACGACCGGGTCGCCTTCGGCGATCTCGATGGCGACGGAATCGCCGATGCCGCGGTCGTCGCATACGTCAACTCGGGCGGCAGCGGTACCTTCATCTATCTGATCGCCGTCCTCGATGGCGACAGCGCCCCCGTCCAGGCGGCACATGCCTTACTCGGCGACCGCGTACGGCCACAGAGCCTCACCATCCAGGGCGGCCAAATCCAGGTCGAAGCGCTTGCCCACGGTCCCGACGACCCCCTGTGTTGCCCGTCGGTCATCGACACCCGCACACTTGTGCTGCGCGGAAACAGACTCGTAGCAGGCATGGAGTCGCCGCGGCTGACGCTGCAGCAACTTCGCAACGCCCAATACCACCTCCCGCTTCTCGGTGACGAGAACACCCCCATCCAATTCACCGACGGCGCTGGCCACATCGCCTTTGGCGAAGGGGCGACGGAGCGGGTATCCGCCGGCATCGTCAACGACACCGTCGCTTTCGGAGACCTCAACGGTGACGGCTTCGCCGACGCCGCCGTCATCGTCTTCATCTCCGGCGGCGGCAGCGGCACCTTCATCTACCTCATCGCGGTCCTCGATCGCGAGGGCGCGCCCGTCCAGGCGGCGCACGCCTTCCTGGGCGACCGCGTGCCGGTACGCAGCCTCACCATCCAGAGCGGCAAAATCGTGGCCGAAACAGTCGCCCACCGCCCCAGCGACGGCCTCTGCTGCCCGACCCTGGAAATCACCCGCACTTTTGCGCTCGAAGTAGACCAGTTGGTCCCCCGCCAGGCCCTGGTCATCGAGTCCCCGCTACCCGGCGAAACGGTGGCCGGCGGCGTCGAGCTTCGGGGCACAACCAGCGTCTACCCGTCCGCCGAAACCCTCGCCTACCTCGTCTACGACGCCCGCGGCGGCGTCATCGGCATGGGCAACCTTCCCGTCGACGGCTATGGAGATCAACCGGGAACCTTCGCCGCGCCCGTCGAATTCATCGCGGGAACGGATGGACCGGGACGCATCGAAATCGTCGACACGGACCCGGCCAACGGTTCGGCCCCAACTCGAACGTCAGTGCCCGTCATCCTGCAGGCCGCTCCCATCACCGACGGACGAACCAGCCGCGAACCCACCCCCGAGCTCATCCTGGAATCGCCCCTCAGCGGCGCCACCGTCGGCCGCACGGTAGAGCTCCGCGGCCGCATTAGCGCCCTACCCTTCGAGAAAAACCTCACCTATCGCATCTACAACCAGGCCGGAACCGTCATCGACCAGAGTTGGATCTCGGTGGAAGGCGACTACGGCGGCCCGGGCGCCTTCACCAGATCCATCGACATCCCGGCCACAACCGCGCCCGGCCCCCTCCGCATCGAAGTCCGAGACGAAAGCGTGATCGACGGCGCCCTCATCGCCAGCACCTCGGTCCAGGTGCACTTCACCGGCGCTCCCTAGCTCGCCCCACCCCGGCACGCCGCCACACCGGCGCGACTGCTAGCATTCCCCACGCCGTTCGCGGCGTACCTGCAAGCTGTCGCTCCCCCAACCGGGGAGTGGCGGGTTGCGGACTTGTCGATCCACCTTTTTGCTCCCTCTCCCCGGTCGGCAAGCAACTGACTGCGTCGTAAGTTCGCCTGTCTGGGCGTCGGTCTTTCTTTCCCTCTCCTGGGGGAGAGAGCAGGGTGAGGGGTCTTCCGGGCAACCACGCCGGGGTTACGCACACGTCTTCACCAGCAACGGGCCGGGTTGACGGTCGGCCTCGCCCACCTGCCCCACCCCAGGATTCGGAAAGCTAAAGCGGCCCCAACGCCACGTA
>DAOUJT010000039.1:0-72981 GCA_034422315.1 Chloroflexota bacterium
TCGGCCAGCGCGTCCAGGCTGGCCCGCAGCGTCGTCTCATCCAGCTGCCTCGGCTCACGCAGCCGGTACCACTCGTACCCGCCCGCCATCACCCCGCCCAGTTCCAGCGGCGCCTGCACCGAAATCACCAGCAAATCGCCCCGCTCGAACTCATACGCCAGCGGCAAAATCCCCGCCGCGCTGTCCCCCCGCCCGTGCAGCAACACCAGCGTCGGATAGACGTCCGCACGACTTCGGGGCGAAATGAGTTCGTGGTGCAGGTTTGCCGCCACTGGATTAACGTCGTTGGTCATCTACCGCATCCTCCGGCAACCCGCCTAACGAGCTACGCGCAACCGGTGGCCACGGCCAGCGCCCGGCACACCTGCCGCATTTTCGCCGGACTCAACGACCCGACGTAGCGGTGTAACGACCGCTGCTCCACGGTCTGCACGTGGTCCAGGTTGACGGCCGAGTCCTGCCGCAGCCCTTCGTCCACACCCACGATCACCTCGCTCGGCAAGCCACGAATCGTCGACGTAATCGGCGCAACCATCGCCGTGTGCAGCAGCGGGAGCACCTCCTGCCGCGTCAGCACGACCACCGGACGTCGTTTATCGGGCCGTTTGAAGCCGTAGTGCCAGATCTCGCCGCGACGCGGCCCGTTGTCTAGTCCTGCGGCCACACGCCCTCGCCAGTCCACCCGTCAAGCTCGGCGTCCAGCGCCGCGGCGCCTTCGCCGTAGCCCGCGCGGTAGCGGTCGGCAATAACCTCGGCCTCCTTGCGCGCCAGGTACGCCGCCGCCGCCTCCCGCAGCACCGCCGAGCGGCCGTGCTCTCGCACCGCCGGATCCCGGTCCAGCCGCTCCAGCAGCGCCTCGTCGAATGTCACCTGTATAGCCTTCATATCCGCCAATATACCACATCACTCATACACATCGCCATCCCGCATCTGGTTGCTACGCCTCTCCCATTCCCGGCACAGCCTCGTCAGCCCGGGCTGCCCCCGTTCATGGTGAGCCTGTCCTGAGCTTGTCGAAGTGGCCGGATAGAAGTCTTCGACTGGCCGTGTCGAACCACACCCCCAGCACCCAACCTTCCCAGGCAATCTCCTCCCTTTCTTCATCAGCCACTTCTCCGTGTCAGTCCGAGCTTCGCGAGGAAGCCCCCGCCTCGCGCGCGGCGGAACCGACGGAGACGCACGCCACCGAAAACTGAACACATGTAGCCCAAAACTGAACACATCTGGCAAAAAAGTGAACACTTCGGCCAGAAATTGAACACATCGGCCCGGCCGAGTGAACACATGCGACGACGCGACGAATACCGCCGCCCCGTCCCTCCGCTTCCACCCCGCCCTTTCGCTCCGAGATCCCCGAGCCCGCCCTCGGCCTGTGACGTGGCATCCGCGGACATTCGTCCAGGTCATCCAATCGCCTCGCCAGTCAGCCACCGTCGGCCGACGGCCAACCTGCGGCCGCCCAGCGGTGATAATCCCCTGTCGGCCGTCAACGCCGGCAGCGCGCGAGTCCGAGTAGGTGAAACCGCCGTCAACGTCGAGTCAGGGTGGAGGCGTGATTGACATTGGCCCGCAGTACCAGGGCGACGACGACTTCACACGGCGCATGCGCTGGCATCAGAGTTGGTATCGCGCCCGCGTGTTGCGGGTCCCGCACGGCACTGGACCACGGGTAACGTCACGAACGCTATACGGCAACATGCTGAACGAACACGCGGCGTCGCGTGGGCTCAACTTCCTCACGCCCGAAATCTTCCAACTGGCCAGGCAGCGGGCTGCGGCCGGAACCGGCGCGGTCGACGAGTTCCGCTTGATGCGCAACATGCTGTCCAGCCAGCCCATGGCGTTCAACCTCTTCGGAGAGTTGGCGCTCAACTACGACGCAGCGACCGAAATGGTCTGCGCTCTTTGGGGCGCGCACGTGAAACGCGTCACCGATGTGCAGTTTGAATGGGCGCCCCAGCCCGCCCGCGAGTACCTGGACGACCGCACGGCATTTGACGTCTTCATCGAATACGAAGGTGACGGAGGCCACGCTGGATTCATCGGCATCGAGGTCAAGCTGACCGAGCCGTTTTCTCAACGCAGTTACGACAGACTGACGTACCGTCGCTGGATGACCCCCGACAGTCCCTGGCGCGCCGACTCGGGCGAAGCTGTTGCCGACATTGAACACAACCAGCTATGGCGCGACCACCTGCTCGCATGGTCGGTGCTTCAACACCGGTCACGCCGCTACGCGGCCGGCCACCTGTCGGTCGTGTTTCACCCGGAAGACCACCGCTGTCGCGGCGTGATCGACCGCTACCGGACGCTCCTGCGCAGCCAAGCCACGTTCTCGGCTTTCAATCTCTCGCAGGTGATATCGGCCTGGCGACCGTTCGCCGGTGAGTGGTTGCAAACGTTCGCCGAGCGCTACCTGGCGCTCGATACAAGCGACCCGCAGCTCAACGCAACCCGGCCCGCGACCTCACCTTCGCCTTGAAACCAAAGGCCCGTTAGATCGGTCACGTTGGCCTCGTCATGCCTGCCAGCCCAGGCTCTCCTCCGCTTCCGAGGACTTTGAGGTTCATCACACCGGAATCGTGGAGTCGGCCGAACGCTGGCTGGGCGCAACCAGCCGCTGGAGGCCCGCGTCCAGCGTCGCAAGCTGTCCGCCGTGCTGAATGGCGGCGGCCAACAACACGGCGTCGCTGATCTGTCGATACCCCTGCAGCCTGGATCCAATGGCACTGGGCAGGTCGACAACCGACCGGTCCGGCGGCCAGAACGTGTGCCGGCCCAGACGCCTCAGGTTGGCCAGGACATCGATGGCGTCCAGCGGGCCGACCGTATGCTCGACAACCGACGGATTGCAGGACACCCGTACGAAGCCCGCCTCCGTCAACGTGCATGTCGCCCAGCCGTCGTCGCGGTGTTTCTGGAACCATGCCCTGGCGGCCGCGTGATGGACATGGTTCGGCCAGGCCAGGGCGATCAGGACGTTAACGTCCAGCAGCGCGGTTACGGCCACTCGTCCAGCGACCGGGCTACGTCCTCACTGGTAATCGGGAGCGCGTCCGCCGGAACGTCGAATACGGTCCGGTCGCGGCTGCCTTCAGTCGCAGAGGAGGTCCTGAACCCGCGGCGGGCCAGTTCCGAGATGGCGCTCCCCAGGCTGCAGCCCCGCTGCCCGGCCAGCGCTCGCGCAACGGCCAGCACGTCATCGTCAATCGTCACCGTCGTCCGCATCTCTGCATCATTACATCAAGACATCAAACCACTGGATCGCGCGTCGTGAACCTCGTTAATCAGACCCCATCCCCCGCGGCATTCCGTCGTCGTTCTCCCTCGCCCTCTGAAGACCCGTGCAAGACACCCCTCGTCTCCCCAAGCCCCGGCCGCCATCCCGGCGCCTGCCGAACGAGGCCGGGACCCGGCAGCAGCCAACAGCCCATCGCACCCAGCATTTCTGGTGAGCCTGTCAAACCACTCCCTCGTTTCTGTTCCCTCTCTCCCCTTCTTGGCTAGACTGAGAGCGAGCGATAGACCGCTCGGCGCAGCGATTGGGCGGCGGTGAACCGGGCGCCGGAGCGAATCGTCAATCGCGTGACGCAAGCCGCGGCGCACGCATCGCCTGGATCCCGGGCAGCAACGCGCCGGCCGCAGGCCAGGAGACTGGCCGGAAAGGACCGGGAAGCGCCATGAACTTCAAAGCCAGGTACGCCAACGGCGTGCTCACCCCGCTCGAGCCGCTCGACCTGGACGAAGGCAAAGAAGTCATGGTGTCCATTGAAGACACCGAAACGCCCGTCCAGGACGCGCCGTCCTCCGGCAACGGCCTGGAGTCCATCGCGCAATTGTTCGAGAGACTCAGAAGCTCCGTTCCCCCAGACGCCTGGGACGACCTCCCCACCGACTTGGCTAAGAACAAGAAGCACTACCTCTACGGCCATCCCAAGGAATGAGCCCTCGTCGGCGAGTCTTCGCGGACGCGGGCTACTGGATCGCTCTCCTGTCCTCCGGTGACCAACTGCACGAACGGGCGGCGACGGTGGCTGCGGGTCTGGAATCTGCAGCAATCGTCACGACGCAGATGGTGTTGGCCGAAGCGCTCAACCACTTGGCGGGGCGAGGCGAGCGGGTTCGAAGCCTTGCCGTACAGATGGTCCGAGAACTGGAAGCCAGGTCCGATGTGCAAGTCATCTCCCAGACAGACACCCAGTTCAGCGCCGCCGTGGAGCGGTACGCCGCCCGAAGCGACCAGACATGGAGCCTCACCGACTGCGCCAGCTTCCTTGTCATGGAAGATCGGAACATAACCGACGCGCTGGCCTTCGACCGAGACTTTGAGCAAGCCGGCTTCCGAGCCTTGCTGAGACATATCCGGGGATAACCTCGACCCTCGCCACGAATCAGAGCCACGGCCTCCCCAACCACCGCCCTCGCCGCACGCACCTCCCACCGCCAGCGCGTCGCTCGTTCCCCTCTACCCTTCGCTTCTACACCTCGTTCTCACTTCTCTCCCCCTTCCTCACTGGACACCTGCCCCGCCAAGGTGGACACATTTGGATGGAAACAGGACACATTGCCCTCGAAAGTGGACACATTCAGCCAAAAAGTGGACACATCCGGCGAAAAACTGGACACATCTGCCCAACGGAGTGGACACATGCGGCGATGTGGCAACCACCCGCCGCCACGCCGCCCCTGTCACTCTGAGATCTCCCGCTGAATCTCCTCGCTTATCCATGAGCCCGCTGGCGGTCAGTACCCAATAGATGTACAATAGGGCGTATCGCCCTATCCCGGTCGGAATCCCGCGTGCCCGCGCTGCTCCTCTACCCGCTGCTTCTGTCGTCCCGTCCCTGGTCGGTCTGCGGCCGGGCCCTGCGTGTCTTCCTGCTGAACCTCATCCCCTTCCTTCCCAGCCGATCCACCCACCGCCCGGCTCGCCTAGTGGTCCCGGGCAGTCCGGCAAACGACCTGGCCCATACCCGAAACCGGGCCGAAATCCAGTCGCCGCCCCTCGACGCCTCTCATCCCCCACGGCTCAACGCCCGCCGACACCATGGCGTTGCGCGCGCCGTGGGCTGTGTCCTGGGCGCCCCGTCCCCAAACTCGCGCCGATTCCCCCAAGAAATCCGCCAAAAACCCTCTCTCGCCAGCGCACCCCCTGTGGGGGTGCGCTGGCGAGAGAGGGTTCCCCCTTTAATCCCCCGTCCGCAACGCCGCCGCGTCGATGTCCTCGCCGCCGGTCGACAGCCCCAGGGTGTACAGGTTGTAGTACAGCCCGGCCTTCGCCAGCAGTTCCGCGTGCGTGCCGCGTTCCACGATGCGGCCCTGGTCCATCACCAGCACCTCCGTCGCGTTCCGAACCGTCGAGAGCCGGTGCGCGATCACGAAACTGGTGCGGCCTCGCATCATCGTCTCCATCGCGTCCTGGATAATCCCCTCGGTCTGCGTGTCCACCGAACTCGTCGCCTCGTCCAGCACCAGCACCCGCGGATCGGTCAGCAGCGCCCGCGCGAACGACACCAGCTGCCGCTGCCCCGTCGACAGCCCGCCGCCCCGTTCCTCGATCGGCGTGTCGTACCCGAACGGCAGGCTCTCCACGAACTCGTGCAACCGCACCGCCTTCGCCACCTCGATCACCTCGGCCCGCGTCGCATCCGCCCGTCCGTAGGCGATGTTGTCGTGAATGCTCCCGCTGAACAGAAACGGCTCCTGCAGCACCAACCCGATCTGGCGCCGCAGCGAAGCCTGGCTCACCCGGCGCACGTCGTGCCCGTCGATCCTCACCGATCCGGCGCTGGCGTCGTAAAACCGCAGCAGCAGGTTGATGATCGTGGTCTTGCCCGCGCCCGTGGCGCCCACCAGCGCAATCCGGTCGCCCGGCTTGGCCACGATCTCGGCCTCGTGCAGCACCGGCCGGCCCGCCTCGTAGGCAAAGCCCACCCGCTCGAACCGAACCTCGCCCCGCACTGGCGGCAACTCACGAGCGTCGGGCTGGTCGTGCATGGTTTCGTCGGTGTCCAGGATTTCGAACACCCGCTCGGCCGACGTCATCGCCGCCTGGATCGCCCCCCACCGCGTCGCCAACTCCTGCACCGGACCGAAGAACCGCTCGATATACAGCACAAAGGCCGTCACCACCCCCAGCGTCACCGTGTCGGACCCGTCCAGCACGAACGATCCGCCCAACCACAACACCAGCCCGGTCGAGATCGCCGTGAATACCTCCACCGCCGGCTCGGCCGACGACGTAACCGTCATCGCTCGCATCTGCGATTGCGCTTGGGCGTGATTCACCTCGTCGAAGCGCGCGGCATTCACGTCCTCGCGAGTGAAGGCCTGGATCACGCGCATTCCCAGGATCGATTCGGCCAGCACCCCGTTCAGCGTCGATGTCCGCGTCCGCATCATCCGGTAGGCGGCCTGCGCCACCCGAGCAAACACGACCCCGCTCAGCAGCATGAACGGAGCCACCGCCACCGCGATCAGCGTCAGTTCCCAGCTCAGCAGCGCCATCGCCACCAGGATTCCGATCAGGATCGCCATGTCGGCCACCAGCCCGATCGCCCCCTCGGTCACCGCCTCCCCGACCTGCTCCACGTCCGACGCCATCCGCCCGATCAGCCGCCCGGTGATCTGCCGGTCGTAAAACCCCAGCGGCAGGGCCTGGTACTTGCGGAACATCTCCATCCGCATGGCCTGCAACATGCGCTGGCCGAGGTCCGCGTTGACCACCAGCTGAACCGCCGTGCCGCCGGCCTGGCCAAGGGTCACGCCCAGGAAGACCAGCGCAGCCACCGTCAACACCCCGGCGTCGCCGGCTCGGATGCCGTCGTCGATCGCCAACCCGATCAACGCCGGCTGCGCCATCGTCGTCCCGGCAACGACCAGCACCGTCGCTATGGCAATCAGCAGTCGTCGTCGATCCCGCGCCAGGTATCCCAGCAGGCGCAGCAACACCCGCCGGTCGAAGCCTTCAAAACCGGACTCTTCCTGGACAAACGTCCCGCGCGCCTGGGACGTCCCCATCCCCATCCCGGACCCCATCCCGGACCCCATCCCCATTCCCATACTCATGCGCCCGCCGCCTCGGCCGCCGCCAGGTCCGCCCGCGCCTCCTCGGCGTGCCGTACCTGGAGGTCATAGAGATCGCGGTAGAAGCCGGGTCTCGAGATCAACTCGGCATGTGTTCCCCGGTCGGCGATTCGCCCCTCGTCCACCACCAGGATTTCGTCCGCGTGTTCCACCGAACTGATGCGCTGCGACACGATGAACGTCGTCCGCCCACCCGCTCGCCGCCGCAGCGCCTCCTGGATCCGCCGCTCGGTTTCGGTATCCACGCTGCTGGTCGCGTCGTCCAGGATCAGGATCGCCGACTCCCGCAGCAGCGCCCGCGCGATCGTCAGCCGCTGCCGCTGCCCGCCCGACAGCCCCACGCCACGTTCCCCAATGACAGTCTCGAATCCCTCGGGCATCTCCAGGATGAAGTCATACGCCTGCGCATCCTTCGCCGCCGCGATCACCTGTTCCAGGTCCGCGTCCGGACTGCCGTACGCGATGTTGTTGCGAACGGTGTCGGAAAAAAGAAACGGATCCTGCGGCACGATCGACACCGCCGACCGCAGGCTCTGCAAGTCAAAGCTCCGCACGTCCTGGCCATCCACCCGCACGCTGCCGCCCGCCGCGTCGTAATAGCGCGGAATCAGGTTCAGCAGACTGGACTTCCCAGAACCGGTCGGCCCCACCACGCCGACCACGTCGCCGGTCCCGACCGTCGCGCTGACCCCGGACACAATCGCCCGCCGGTTGAACACGATGTCCACACCGTCGTAGTCCACCCGCCCCCTGATGTTCGCCTGCCTGGCAGCGCCCGGCGGACTCTCGATTCCCACCGGCTCATCCAGCAACCCGAACACTCGATCAGCCGACACCGCTGTGCGCGCTATCTGCTGCACGATGAAGCCCAGCCGCCGCGAAGGCTGGATGAGCCGCGTGAAGTAGTAGTAGAACGCCAGCAGCGTGCCCACTGAAATCGCCCCATCGATGGCCAGCAGCCCGCCGGCCCAGATCACCACCAGCGAGCCAATGCCCGTCAGCAGCAGCATTAGCGGCATTGCCTTCGCTCGCAGCCGGATCGGCGCCAGCGCTCGTTGGCGCATCGCTTCGGACTCAACTCCGAACGCCTGGACCTCACGCTCTTCCGTCGCGAACGCCTTGACCACCCGAATGCCGTTCAGGTTCTCCGTCAGCACCCGCGTCAATTGCGCCTGCTGGCTCCGATACGCCCGCCACATCGGCCGCACCACGCGTCCGTAGACCACGGCCACGGCCACCATCAGCGCCAGGACCACAAGCGCCATTAGCGTCAGCTGCGCACTGGCAATCACCATTCCCGTCACGATCACGACGTATATGCCAACCGTCCGCACGGCCTCCATTACCCCGTAGCCGGTGAAGCCCTGCACGGTCCGCGTATCACTGATCGCCAGCGTGATCACGTCGCCGCTGTCCACCCGGTCGTAGTAGGCGTACGGCAGGCGCTGCAGCTTGTCGTAGACCTCGTTCCGCAGCTGGCGACTGATTCCCGCCTGGTACCAGCGCTGACAGAACCTCGCCCCGAACAACGCGGCCCCGCGCAGCACGATCAGCCCCGCGGCCAGCGCCGAGAGCCCCACCAGGCGGGGGCGGTCGCCCGCCACGATGCCCTCATCAATTACCCGCGCCAGCACCTGCGGAACGACCAGGTCCATGGCCGCGGAAATCACCCAAACCAACACGCTGAGCAGCGCCAGCGGCCAGTACGAGCGGATATAGGCGAGCGTTCGCCAGATGGACCTTATGGCTGGCCCTCGTCCTTGGACGCCTTAGCTGTCACTTTCGCCGGACTCGCATCGTCTGCGGCCCCCGTGCTCGACGCTTCCGGCGCATCCTGCGAAGGCGACACGGGCACGTTGCTCGCAGCTGCTGCCATTGCCATGCGCGTCCTTCGTCGCTGCATCACCAGGAATTCCCTGAGAAATCCTCGCAGCATCGTCCAGAGCAGAGCGCCGATCGGAATCCCGAAGAGCACGCCCCAAAACCCCGCCGCGATGCCCCCCAGGATCACGCTGGACAGCACCACGATCGGATTCACGCCAATAGCAGTTCCCATAATCCGCGGCTTCACCGCGTTCTCAATCGCAAGCGACGCCAGGGCCAGGGCTACCCCAACCCAGATCGCCAGGTCGAGCCGAACCGTAAACGCCATGATCGTCGGAATCGCAATGCCCACGATCATCCCGAAGAAGGGGATGAACATCAGGATGCCGGTACCGACCGCCACCAGCAGGCCGAACTCCAGCCCGGCGATCAGATATGCCACGAACACCGCGATTCCCCAGATAACCGACGCCAGGAACTGACCGCCCAGCCACGCCCCAAATGTGTGCTCGCTGGCCCGTACGCCACGGTGCAGGCGCGCCGCCCAGTCCGCCGGCAGCGCGTCCGCCAGCCGGTCCACGCCTCGATCCCAGCCCAGGACCAGGTAGAACGAGATGATCAGCGTCACGATCGTGGCGGCTACGCCGCCTGCGATAGTTCCCGTCGTTGCTATGACGCCGGTAGCCAACTGCTGTCCTATCGATGCCAGGTTGTGGCTGACATCCTCAGTGACCGTGCCCACGATGTCGTCGGGTGCGCCCAGCCCGGAAAGCCAGGTTTGCAGGTTGCTCAGACCCTCTGGAATCCCGCGGGCCTGCACGGTCAGGCTCTCCGCCGCGTGCCCCACTTCCGTAAAGAATGGCGGCAGCACGAAAAACAAGCTCGCGCCCGCGATGCCCAGCACCACCAGGTACACCAGCGCCGACGCGACCGGACGCGGGATCCGCAGCCGCTGTAGCAAGCGCACCGGGCCTAGCGTCGCCACCGTGACAATCCAGGCCACCAGCAGCATCACCACGAAGACACCGGCCTGGCTCAGCACGCCCCACAGGAATTGCAGCAGCCACGCGGCCGCCACGGCGATGCCGAGATAGATCAGGATGAGAAGCGGGCGCTGCGTCTCGACGGGCGAGATTCCTCTATGGACCGCTCGCAACCGTCGATTCTATCCGCCCGGCGCCCAGTCGCCGCCTGCCTAGAATTGGCTGAAGCAGTTCACCCTGCGCCCCGTCGCATTCCTGCCCAATGACCCGCCAAGCCGTCCGCTCCACTATCGAAGGCAAGCTGGCCCAGTTGCCCGACGCCCCCGGCGTCTACCTGATGCGCGCCGCCGACGATCGTGTGCTCTATGTCGGCAAGGCCCGCTCACTGCGCGGTCGCGTCCGCAGCTACTTCCGACGCGGCGACCACTCCTATAAGACCCGCTCCCTCGTTGCCCGCATCGCCGACTTCACCGTCATCGTCACCGACTCCGAAGTCGAAGCCCTGGTCCTTGAGAACAATCTGATCAAGGAACATCGCCCCCGCTTCAATGTCACGTACCGCGACGACAAGCAATTCCTCTACCTCAAGGTCACCGTGCAAGAGACCTATCCCCGCATCGCCACCACGCGAATCATCGCGAAGGACGGCTCGCTGTACTTCGGCCCCTACACCAGCGCCAAGTCCCTGCGCCAGACCCTCAAGCTCCTCAACCGGCTCTTTCCCTACCGCACGTGCAATATCAGCATGGCCAAGCCGATTCCACGCCCGTGCCTCAAGTACGACCTCGGCCTCTGCAACGCGCCCTGCACGCGCTACGTCACGGTGGATCAGTACCGCGAGGTCGTCGATGGCGCCGTCCGCTTCCTCCGGGGTGAGTACGAGCATGTCAAGGAAAGCCTCACGGAACAGATGTGGGCCGCCTCCGACGCTCAGGACTATGAGGAAGCCGCCATATTCCGCGACCGCATCACGGCCATGGAGAAGGTCGTGGCCGAGCAGAAGGTCTCAGATCCCGACGCCCGTGAACGCCAGGTTGACGTCATCGCCGCCGTCCGCCAGGACCGCGACGCCATGGCGACGGTCTTTCGCATCCGCGGCGGCAAGCTCATCGGCCACCACCACTACGAGCTGACCGTCACTGGCGAGGAAACCGAGGCCGAGATGCTCGACGACTTCGTTCGCGAGTATTACGACCGCGCCGCCGAAGTCCCCCAGCTTGTCCTCGTCCCCCACGACCTCACCGACGTCGAGGTGCTCCAGGACTGGCTCAAGTCCCTGCGCGGCGCCAGCGTCGCGGTCCGCCGCCCCCAGCGCGGTCCCAAGCGCCGACTCGTCGAAATGGCCGCCCGCAACGCCGCCGAGACCTTGCACCTGGAGCGCACCACCTGGCTGAACAGCGAACGCAAGCGCCGCCAGGCCCTCCTCGAAGTCGGCGTCGCGCTCGACCTGCCCCGCCTCCCCCGCCGCATCGAGTGCTACGACATCTCCCACATCCAGGGTTCTCTCGCCGTTGGCTCCCTGGTGGTCTTCGAAGACGGCGTCGCCAAGAACGGCAAGTACCGCAGGTTCAAAGTTCGCAGCGGCGCGGGCAACGACGACTTCGAGTCGCTGCGCGAAGTCCTCCGCCGCCGCCTTCGCCGCTACGCCGAAGAGACGGCGGTTTCGGCTGCCGCGGGTCAGGACCCCCGCGCGTTAGCCAGTGTGCCGATGGCCGGATTCAATCCGGACGACCAACTGCCGCAGGTTGCAGAACCCACCGCCGGTTCCGCCAAGGAGTGGGGCGTTACCCCCGACCTCATGCTCATCGACGGCGGCAAAGGTCAGCTAAGCGCCGCGCTGGACGTCTTCGGGGAACTTGGACTTGATCCCGCGCGAATCCCGCTGGCTGCTATCGCGAAACGACGCGAAGAACTCTACGTGCCCGGTCGGACCGGACCAGTGCTGATGCCCGTGGATGGCCCCGGACTTCACCTAACGCAGCAGATTCGAGACGAAGCCCACCGCTTCGCCGTCAGCTTCCATATCAAGCTCCGCACCGCCCGCGGCCGCCGCTCGATCCTAGACGAGATCCCCGGCATCGGCCCCAAACGCAAGCGCAACCTGCTGCGCACGTTCGGTTCTCTGAAGCGTATTCGAGCTGCCTCGCTCGAGGACCTCAAGGCCGTCGATGGGATGACGATCTCGACCGCTAAAGCTCTAAAGGAAGCCCTTTAGCGCATCGGCTGAACGCGGCCCGGCTACTCGCGCCCTGGTCGCTGTTCCCATAGCGGCAGAATCGCCAGCAGATCCAGGTCTTCAAACTGCGTGTCGGATGCCAGGTCGCTTATGGGATCGAGTAACCCACGAGCCCCTAGATCGCTGACCCGCGACTCTGCGGTGTCTAGCCGTTGCTGCTCGTCAGGCCCCATGGGTGCCTCCCGTCAATCCCGCCTAGGCAAACGCCAAGTACCGCAACCATACCCAGATGGTGCCGATTATCAGCACCATCACGGTCACTGGAATGCCGTATTTCATGAACTGGACAAACCGAATGTGGTGACCCTCGCGCTCCGAAATACCGGCCAGGATCACGTTCGCCGACGCTCCGATGATCGTGGCGTTGCCTCCAAAGTCCGCCCCGATCGCCAGCGACCACCACAGGATGTTGTCGGGGTTTAGGCCTTCCGCCGTCAACCTCTGGACCACCGGCAACATCGTCGCGGTATACGGAATGTTGTCCACCACGGCCGAGAGAACGGCGCTCAGCCACATGAGCAGAAGCGCCGTGGCGCCCACGTTGCCTTGCGTCAACTCGATGGTGAAATCAGCCACCGCATCCAGCACGCCCAACTCCACCAGCCCGCCCACCATCATGAACAGACCAACAAAGAAGAGCACACTGGCCCACTCGACCTCGTTGTAGACCTTGTGGACGTCCGGTCTCGTGATAATCATCAATAGCGCCGCGCCCGCAACGGCTACCGTCGCCGGCTCCCACCCCATTGCGCCGTGAATCAGGAAACCGAATATCGTCAGCCCCAGCACGCCCAGCCCGATGTACATCCCGCGTCGGTCGGTGATGGCGTCGGCGGGATCCAACGTGGCCAGGGCGGCGGCTCGCTGAGGGTCCGCCACCACCTGCGATCTGAACATCCAACGCATCACAACTAGCAGGAACACCAGTGAAATCACGGCCGGCGGCGTCATGTGAGCCGCAAACACGGCGAAGTCAAGGTCGCCCGCGCTGGCTATCAGGATGTTCGGCGGGTCGCCGATCAGCGTGGCGGCGCCCCCGACGTTCGACGCCAGGATTTCGGCGATGAAAAACGGCACCGGGTTCAGTCCCAGACGCGATGCCACGAAAATGGTGATTGGCGCAATCAGGATCACCGTGGTCACGTTGTCGAGAAACGCCGACAGCACGGCCGTAATCAGCGATAGCGCCAGCATCAACTGCACACCATCGCCCTTGGTCCAGCGCGCCGCCAGGATCGCCAGCGCCTGAAACGCCCCGGTGTGCCGCACGATTCCCGCCAGCACCATCATTCCCACCAGCAGCAGGATCACGTTCAAGTCGATGTGCTCGAACGCGTGGTGCTGATCCAGGATTCCAATCAGGATCATCAGCGTGCCGCCGCCCAGCGCCACCGCCGACTTCGGCACCTTGTCGCTTGCTATCAGCGCGTAGGCGACCACGAATATGACAACGCCGGCCACCACCAGACCGGTCCCTACAACCGCATCGCTCTCGTGCATGGGCTCAATTCACAGATGACCCGCCGACGCGGGAAATACCTGACACACGCTACGGCGGCGTCACGGGTTCGCGACTGACCGCCGTGTCGATATGTTACGGCACCGCCTCAATTGCGCGGCCGCGCGACATTGAGGTCTGATCCGGCTGCGTCGACCGCCTGGACCGCCGCTACCGCGACTGCGCGCAAGGTCCGCAGTGCCGTTCCCATGTCTTGCATGAATTGCACAATCGACGGAAGTTCCACGGGCCATCGCGCCAGCCCCAGGATGTCAGGCCACAAGCGCCCTCCCTGGGCGACCGCCAGCGCCGCCACGCTATGCGGAATGTCGCGCCCCACCGGGTCCAGCACCACGCGCAGGCCCGCCGCCGGTACCGTTGCCCGCCGTGCGCCGGTCAGCAGCGCGTGCGTTTCCATGTCGACCCCCACGAACCCGGCATCGCCCAGCCGACGTTTCTCCTCCGAACGCGCCAGCGTGTCCACCGCTGCGAGCGGGCCCACGCGAACCGACGTTCCAGCTGCCTGCAAGCTCTCGGCCAGAGCCTCGACCATGCCTGCGTTCGCACACGTCGGATTAGCAAAAAAGGGCCCGGCACCGCTCGCTACCAGCACGTCGCCGGCTGACTGGCCGGACTGAGTTCCGCCGGCGACGCCTACGATCAAGAGCTTGCCGATCAGACCGGCTTCCAGCACGCGCTCCAGGGTGGCGGTAGACCGACGTGCGCCTTGCCCGGTCACGATCCCAACAGCTTCGACGTCGCCGAATCTGAATGTTCGTGCGCCGCCGACTTCGGGGACTGACAAGCCCGCATCAGCTTCGCCGACGAACGCACTCAGTTCGGACCTGGTCGGCGCCAGGACACCCAGCACCGCCCTCTCGTTCTCAGTCGGTCGCACTGAACCCGGTCAATCCGCCACGAAGAATGTGTGCCGCGCGGGCTGGGCGACGACGTCCTGGTAGTCCTCGACCCGGCCCACCTGTTCGCCGTCAACCAGGTAGGGCGTCGGGCCGCGAAGGACGAATTCGGCCCGGTCGAAGCGGTTGAATACCGTGTGCGCCAGCCGCAGCCAGCACATCGGGTCCGCCTCAGGTGAGTCGAGGTCGGCCCAGAGCATCGGGCCCGTATCCATCTGAAACAGATTGCGCTCCGGGTGGTAGTTGAACGTCTTCACGGGATATTCCAGCACCGCCCGGCGCGTACGCGTCTCGTTCTCGATTTCTGTCTGAATAACCACCGGGCTCAACGATTCCGCCGCCGCCACCAGCGCCGCGTTTTCGGCTGCGGGACGCGGATTCGGCAGCGGAGAAAGCGCGTAATCAAGTTCAAGATACCGCTCGTCGATCAGCACGGGCTGCGGCCTGGGATCCGGATCGGTCAGATCGCGGCTGAAGCGCAGCGCCCGGTCCTTGCGCTGCGCCCAGGCGAGCCGGTATTCGCCCCCCGGCTGCTGGATGCAGGTGTCGTCCCGATACATCCACTCCGTGCGGCACGGCGCGATCAGGTAAAACTCCTCGTCCGCGCCAGTGGCGGAGTCAATCACCCGAGCGCGCGCGTCCAATTGGATGCGCACGCTGTTGCCATAGGGCATGTGTCCCGGCGTGCGGATGTCGGACGTGAGCGGCGCGGTGGTCCATCGCAGGTACGAGCGGCTGTAATCCAGAAGCTGCATAGCGTCTCAGGTGCATGCGACCGGCCATCCATTGTGCGCGCCACGAATCAGGCCTGCTTCAAGCGGATGGCGTCCGCGACAAGCAAGTCTGCCGTCTACGTTGCGCCGAGCGAAAATGCTATCCGGGCACTCGCGGCATGGCCTGCAGCGTCGCCCCTACGTCCACACTGCACGAGCCTCGACTGTAGGCGCCGTCAAAGTGCTCGCACTGCCAGCCGGCCTGCGCGGTTCCGGCGAGGTTGCATACCTCCATCAGGCCAGGAGCCCCGCTGCCAGGCGCGACTACGGGCATGCCCAAGTACTGCCCACCAAAGAAGTCACAACCGGCCTTCAACTCAGCAGCGTTCGGCACCCGGGACTGATACCGATTCTCCTCGTTCGCAAACTCCGCGTTCTCAATCTGAAATCGGATACCGATCACAATCAGCGCAACCAGCCCCACCACGACTACAACGCTGAAGATGCGCAGCCCATTGCGAATAATGAAAGGTTCTCGTTCAATCATCCAAGAGTGCTCCGAACGCGTTGGTGGCGGTGGCCATTCTGTCCACCTTAGGCCATAGTCGCCAGTTGCTTCCAATAAATTGTCCGCCCGTCACGGCGCACGCTCCGGACCGCGGTCCAGGAACTCCCGGTAGAACCGCTCGATCCGTACGGCGTCAAACTCGTCGAACGGTTCCTGCCAGTTCCATGCGATCAGCATGAAGCGCGAGCCAAAGTCATTCTCGTACGGCGTGGCCAGCAGCTTCACTTCCCCGAACGCGCCGTCCGGCAGCGATGCATAGACCCGATTGATGTCGGCCCTGACCTGGTCGCAGTCGTCCGTGCAGGCATACAGCAGCACGATCGCGCCGTGCTCAAGGTTGTGGACCCAGTAGCCGGGGTTTACGGGCTCATCAAACACGCCGTAGCGCGACCACACCGGATAGTGGTCGCCTGACGCTGGTGGATTCGTCCCATACTCAACCACGCTGCCTTCGGCCACGTGCTGTCGTCCTTCATTCTCGATTCGGATGCGTTCGGGAGCGTCTGCCTCCGGTCCACGACCCAGGGCAATCACCAGAACCGCCAGCGCCGCCACTACGCCTGCGCCAAGGACTGTCATCCCGGCCAGTCGCAGGCGCCGCATCATGCGCGCAGCACGCTGGCGCTCCTCCCGCGCGGCGCGGCGCCGCGCGCGTCGGGCCTCGGCGGCTGATGGTCGTGAAGCACTCATGGTCTTGGACTCAATATTGCCAAAGCCGCCACGCTGCCGGCCCATACGCCAGAATAGGTTGCCGCTCCACCCGGTACTTGCCATGGCATCCACCTCTGTCGGACTCGTTGGCCTTGCGGTCATGGGCCGCAACCTCGCTCTCAACATTGAGCGCAACGGCTTTCCCATCACCGTATTCAACCGCACGGTTCAGCGCACCGATGAGTTTCTGGCTGGCGACGCCTGCGGTACATCTGTGCGGGGGGCGCGGACCTTGGAGGAATTCGTCGAAGCCCTAGACCGTCCGCGTCGGATCATCCTCATGGTGCAGGCCGGCCGCGGCGTTGACGCTGTCCTGGACCAGTTGCTTCCGCTGCTGGCGCCCGGCGACGTCGTCATGGATGGCGGCAACTCGCACTTCCACGACACCGCCCGACGCTTCGAGCGCGTCAGTGCCACCGACGTGATGTTTCTGGGGACCGGCATCAGCGGCGGCGAATCCGGCGCCCTGCTCGGACCGTCCATCATGCCGGGCGGCCCCTCGGCCGCCTATGAATCCATGCGCCCAGTCCTGGAGCGGATCGCCGCTACGACCGACGACGGCCCATGCACCGCCTACTGCGGCGCCTCCAGCGCCGGACACTACGTCAAAATGGTCCATAACGGCATCGAATACGGCGATATGCAGTTGATCGCCGAGGCCTACGCTGTCCTGAAGGCTGCCGGCCTAACCCCGCCCGAACTGGCCGACGTCTTCAGCGAGTGGAACGACGCCGAGCTCGAGTCTTTCCTCATCCAGATCACCGCCGATGTCTTTCGCGTCCGCGACGCGCATGGCAGCGGATATGTGGTTGACCAGATCCTCGACGCCGCCGGTCAGAAGGGCACCGGACGCTGGATGTCGCAAGACGCCCTGGAACTGGGCGTCCCCATCCCTACCATCGACGCCGCTGTCTGGTCCCGCAACATCTCAGCCCGCAAGGACGAGCGAGTCAGCGCCGCCGGCGAGCGCCGGGCACCGAGCCTTCAGCGCACCGCCGATCTGGTTCAGCAGGTTCGCCAGGCCCTCTATGCCGCCAAGATCTGCTCCTACGCCCAGGGGATGGACTTGCTGCGTACCTCCTCGCAGGAGCGTGACTACGGCATCAACCTGTCGGAGATGGCTCGTATTTGGAAGGCCGGCTGCATCATTCGGGCTCGTCTGCTCGGGCTCATCCAGGGCGCCTTCCAAGACGACCCGAATCTGCCAAACTTGATGGTCGAGCCGTCCTTCGCCAGCCACCTTGCGGGCGCCCAGCCTGCCTGGCGCACCGTGGTCGGTGCAGCCAAGACCGCCGGCATTCCATGCCCCGCCCTCAGCGCCTCACTTGACTATTACGACGCCTACCACTCCGCCCGGCTGCCGGCCAATCTCATCCAGGCCCAGCGCGATTACTTCGGCGCCCACACCTACCAGCGAACCGACCGCGACGGTGTCTTTCACACCCGCTGGGAGTCTGGCGCGCAGAGTGGTAGCGCGACCAGCGAACCGGTGGACTGAACGGAGGGCTGGCCTATCGCCGCTGCGCGACATACCGCCGCAGTAGCGGCAATATCGCCTGCTGCTGAGCATTGTTTAGATAGAGCGACACGTCGCTTCGCTCCGAGGATCGCAGTTGCACCACGCCTCCGGCGCGCCGATACGCCTCAAAGCTGTCCCAGTTCCAGAACCGGCCCGTATGCAGGCCAACCCCGCGGTCCGTGAAGGTGTAGCTCACCGGAAACAGCAGCCAACCCGCCACCAGCAGCAAGGAAACCACGTCGGCGCCCTCGGTCGTCCATGTCCCCGGTAACAGCCGAATGCCTAGAAATATCCCCAAGATCAGCAGCAGATACCAGCGGTACAGCAGGATGCGAGCCCGAAACGACGTCCGCAGTTGCATCACCTCATGCCCCGGCAGTGGCCGCGCCCACGGATTGAGCGTCCCGCTCACCATCGCCCCATAAACCAGCGCAGCCAGCGCCACACTGGCATACCGAGTCAGGTCAGACGCCTCCACTGGTCGGTCCCCGGACAACTGTTGCACCGCAACGATGCTAGCAGGGGATCTTCACCGCGTGGCGTCGCCCTCGCAGCATGCAATTGGCGACCTTGGCAAGCGCGAAGACGACCCATGCAACGGCCGCGCCCGTTCACCGACCGCTGTCTGATCCCCAGGCGGAATCCGGCGCCGCAATTCAGGCATGCTATCGCCAGCGCTCCCCGATGCGGCGCGGTCTCACATGGAGCGGAGGCGGCTGACATGAACACGGAAGCGGATGGCGTGCTTATCATCGTGGGCGACGCCACCGAGACGGTGGACACGCTGTATCCAATCCTGCGGCTGCAGGAGGATGGCTTTCGCCCGGTGGTGGCTGGGCCCCAGAAGCGTCGGTACCAGATGGTCCTGCACGAAATTCCCCAGACTGGCTGGGAAATCACGCGCGAATACGAGGGCTACACCATTCAGGCGGACGTGGCCTTCGCCGAGGTGCGGCCCGAAGCGTATGTGGGGATCTTCTTTTCAGGAGGACGTGCGCCCGAGTACATCCGCTACGACCCTGACCTGGTCCGCATCACGCGCTACTTCTTCGATCACGACAAGCCGGCGGCCTCCGTCTGCCACGGCGTGGAAATCCCTGCGTATGCGGGCGTAGTGCAGGGGCGCACGATGGCCTGTGTCCCGAAATGCAAGTTCGATCTGGAAGTCTGCGGCGGGATCTATGCCGAGGAGACCTGGGCGATCGACCGCAACCTCGTCTCGGGGCGAACCTGGCACGACCACGGGCGGTACATGAAGCACTGGATCGAGCTGCTGAAGGCCGAGCGCCAACGCATGCTAGGAACAGAGCGACCGTGAGCCACATCAAGTTAGGCGCGGGAACCTACGCCTTTCGCGACGTGGATATGTACAAAGTCCTGCCGCGCGTGCGGCGGATCGGGTATGAGGCCATTGAGATCCTGGCCGGTGAAGGTTGGCCAACGGCGCCGGCGCGTTTGAACCGAGATGATC
This sequence comes from Chloroflexota bacterium, assembly GCA_034422315.1. Lineage (GTDB taxonomy): Bacteria > Chloroflexota > UBA11872 > UBA11872 > UBA11872 > UBA11872. The sequence goes on from DAOUJT010000039.1 coordinate 19,527, forward strand.
GGTCCAGGCTGTCGGATGCGATTCAGCAGCAGGGTTTCGACTCGCCGGCACTCATGGCCTTGCTGCCGCTGTGTGAGGAAGGCGGTGGGCAAGAGACCGTCGAGGCCGAGTTTCGCGCCGTCTGCCATTTAGCCCGCGATCTCTCGTTCTCGGATGCCCCGTCGGTTCTCAGCTCTCCCATTGGGCACCAGAGCCCGGCGTGGGAGAGCGGCCGGGCGCGCATTGCGGATCGCCTGGTTGCGCTGGCTGACATCGCGCGGGAGCACGGGGTCATCCTGGCTGCCGAGCCGCACGTCGGAAACCCGCTGGACAGCCCGGAAAAGGCCGTCTGGCTCATGGAGCAAACGAATCATCCCGCGCTGCGGCTCAACTTCGATATCAGCCACTTTCACGTGCAGGCGATGGATCTGCGCCACTGCATCGAGGCCTGCCTTCCGTATGCCGCGCACATTCACGTCAAGGACGGATACATCGATGCCGACGGGCAGGTTGTCTTTCAGCTTCCCGGCGAGGGAAGTCTGGACCTTGGTGAGTACTTCCGAATCCTGGCGGAGCACAACGCCACCGTTCCGGTCACCGCCGAGGTCAGCGCCATGATTTGGCGTCGGCCCGATTACGATCCCTGGGCGGCGGCTGAACAATCATTTGCCGCCCTCGATGCGCCACGGCGGGCCGCGAGAGGCTAGCACGGACGCCTAGGCCCACGGGTCGTGGGTTCCGAAGCGCCAGAAATGGCCTTTCAGATCGCGGCATTGAGGTCATTCCCAAGCATCCAGGCCCAGCAGTTTCCTACCCAGATCGGTCAGGACGGCGGGTGACTGGGTCCGATGTTCCGTGTCTCGAGGATCGCGCGGCCAGCCAGCCCCACCGTCCGGCGACCTGGCCGGCCGGCGCTCACACCACGACTCAATGCGCAATCGCCGCAGATCCTCGTCGTCTTCTTCCGCCGGTTGCATGGTGATGTACTGGGCCAGGCGCGGCTTGTCCGACCTGTTGTGGCCGTTTCCGTGCGCCAGCATGCGGTCCCAGATGATCAGGTCGCCGGCTTTGCCGGCTATCGACTTGACCTCAAGTCCAGCAAGGTCAGGGTTCCAGGGATCGCGGTCGGCGGGCTGCGTCTTCACCCAGGCGTCATAGGAGCGGTGGAAGCCTGGAACGCACTGGAAGCCGCCTTGGTTCTCCGCCGTGTCAGTCAGATACAGCACCCCCTGCACCCCAAAGGGAATCTCCGGGCGTGACGTGTCGACGTCCCAGTGAATCATGCCCGTGTGCCCCCACTCGGGCCGATCGGCTCGCACAGGAGGCTTCATGTTGACTCGATCGAGCGAGACCCACAGCCGCTCACTGCCGAGGATCTGCGTGAAGGCTTGATACACCCGTGGGTATTGCCGGTTATCCCACATGGCCTGGTGCTGATACATCGACACCATGCCCGCCTCGGAAATCGGAGTCTGCGGATCGTTACGGTCGTACGGGATCCACCTGTACCAGTCGTCCGGGCTGTCCGGGTCCATCTCCAGGAAACCCCAGATAACGTCGACCAGCGTCGCCAACTGCTGGTTCGGTACCGCATCGGACACCACCACGTACCCGTGTTCGTCCCAAAACGCCAGATCGCGTTCGCTTAACACCGACATTTCAATCCACCGCGTCGAAGGGGCCAGAGCACTTTAACGGCAGAAGCCCTGCGACCTCCCTGTCCTATACTCGCGAACCAGGTGAACCGCGCGATGACCCAACCCTGATGGCCGGCCATTCCAAGTGGGCGCAGATCAAGCGTCAAAAGGCCGTGACCGACGCCAAGCGTGGCCAACTCTTCACCAAGCTGGGGCGCGATCTCACCATTGCCGCTCAGCAGGGCGGCCCCGATCCATACGGCAACTTCCGGCTTGAGCAGGCCATTGCCAAGGCCAAGGTCGCCAACATGCCCAAGCACAACATCGCGCGCGCCATCCAGCGCGGTGTCGGCGGTGGGTCTGACGGCGGTCAGCTCGAAGAGTTGCTCTACGAAGGCTACGCCGTGGACGGCGCCGGGCTGCTGATTGAAGTCGTCACCGACAATCGCAATCGCTCGGTCGCCGAGGTTCGCAACGTGCTGAGCCGGCTAGGCGGCACGCTGGCCGCCAGCGGTGCCGTCGCCTGGCAGTTCGAGACGCGCGGAGCAATCGAAATCCGTCTCGACGGCCATGACCCCGAAGACCTCGAACTCACCGCGATCGACCTTGGCGCTATCGATGTCGAACACACCGACACATCGGTCTTCGTCTACACCGACGCAAGCGACTTGGCTCGGGTCAAGACCGAACTGGCCGCTGAAGGCGCCGAAGTCACCTCGGCCGAACTCACCAAGTCGCCGACCACGCCGATGACGCTGGCGGATGATCGCGCCGCCCGGGTGCTGGCCATGATCGATTCCATCGAGGACCTGGACGACGTCCGCCGCGTCCACACCAACCTGGAACTCAGCGATTCGCTTCTAGAGCGAATCGGTGCCTGAGCCTGGCCGGTTGACCTCCCCCGTACCGCTACCAGACCAAAGCCGAGGACACTGATGCGGGGCGGCTCTGCGGCTGGCCCAACAAAAGGATCCTGCGTGTGCTGACGCTCGGCATTGACCCCGGCACAGCCCGCTTCGGCTTCGGTCTGGTGGAAGGCGACCGCAATACGCACCACGTAACCCACGGCTGTCTCACCACGCCTGCAGGCCAGCCGCTGGGCACGCGCCTCGCGCGAATTCGCGACGGATTACAGCGGCTCTTCGAACGGCATGCCATAACTGATGTCGCCATCGAGCGTCTCGGCTATGCCCGTCGCCTCACCTCCGCGGTCGACGTCTCGCACGCCATCGCCGTCGCCCACCTGGTGGCCGCGGATCACGGCGTGCCAGTCGAGGAGTACGCCCCGCCCGAGATCAAGCTCGCCGTCACCGGCTATGGCGGCGCCGACAAGGTCAGCGTGCAGGAAATGGTCCGCCGCTTCCTTGAATTGGAGCGCCCGCCCCGGCCGGACCACGCATCCGATGCCCTGGCGGTCGCCATCTGCCACATCAACTCCTACGAGACCCGCGCATTGGAACGGGAGGTCAGCGCCCGGTGATCGCAGAATTGCGCGGCGAGGTGATCGACCGGCGCGAGGACACTTTGGTTGTGCTTGCTGACGGCACTGGCATCGGCCTCGAAGTCATGGTCCCGGATCGAGCTCTGGCTGATGGCGAGTCACACGTCCGTCTCTTTACCGCGCTCCACGTAGCCACCGACGGCCCGTCGCTCACCGGCTTTGAAACCCCTGAAGAACTGCGCGTCTTTAAAGCCCTCCTCAACGTCAACGGCGTCGGCCCCCGCATGGCTGTCCGCGTCCTCTCCACCCATCCCGCCAGCCGCATTTACGAGGCCCTCGACAAGGAAGATCCCAAGCCCTTCCAGGCCGTCTCCGGCATCGGTGCCCGAACCGCCAATCGCATCATTCTTGAACTCCGAGGGAAGCTCGTCCCCGAAGACACGGCCCCAGCCCAAGCGGACGATGACGAAAACACCCGCGAAGTCCTCGAAGCCCTCCTTGGCCTCGGCTATACCCGAACCGAAGCCACCGTCGCCCTCAACCAGACCGTCGGCGAACCCATGTCCGTCGAAGCCCGCATCGCCGCCGCCCTGCGTGACCTCGGCTCCCGAGGCCAGCCGGCATGACCGAACGCGTCGTGGCCGTTGAGTCCGCCGCGGGCGATCAACGGCTTGATCGCGCCCTCCGCCCCCGCGACCTCTCGGACCACGAATTCATCGGTCAGGAAAGCGTCAAGCGCGCCCTGCGCCTCATGATCCAGGCCGCCAGGCAGCGCGAAGAACCTGTGGATCACATCCTCCTCGGCGGCCCGCCCGGCCTCGGCAAAACCACCCTCGCCCACATTGTCGCCAACGAGATGGGCGGACGCCTCCGCGTCACCTCCGGCCCCGCCCTCGAACGCCCCGGCGACCTCGCCTCCACCCTCAGCAGTCTCGACGCCGCCGAAGTCCTTTTCATCGACGAAATCCACCGCCTCGGCAAGACCGTTGAAGAGATTCTCTACCCAGCCATGGAAGACTTCGCTCTCGACATCGTCGTAGGCGCCGGCAAGGCCAGTGCCCGAACCTACCGGCTCGCCCTCCCCCACTTCACCGTCATCGGCGCCACCACCAGCACCGGCTCACTCACTTCCGCCCTCCGCGACCGCTTCGGATCGGTCCACCGCCTCGAGTTCTACAGTCCCCAGGAATGCGCCCGCATCGTCCTGCGCTCCGCCGACATCCTCGGTGTCGACATCACCGATGCCGGGGCGCTTGCCATCGCCCGACGCTCCCGCGGCACGGCCCGCGTCTGCAACCGCCTGCTACGTCGCGTCCGTGACTTCGCCCAGGTCGAAGCCGACGGCATCATCACCGACACCGTCGCCGCCCACGCCCTAGCCGAACTCGATGTCGACCATCAGGGCCTCGACGCTATGGACCGCCGCATCCTCACCACGCTTATGGACGCCTACGGCGGCGGCCCGGCCGGCCTTCAAGCCCTAGCCGCCACCCTCGCCGAAGACGTGCCCACTCTCGAGTCCTACTACGAACCCTTCCTCCTTCAGGCCGGCTTCATCGCCCGCACCCCTCGCGGGCGTGTCGTTACGCGCCTCGCCTACGAACACCTCAACCGCGAGCCCCCGCGCACCGCGCCCGAACAGGCCGCGCTGCTCTAACGTGGAGCCCGAAGCCCAATGCACCCAACAGCTCCACGCAACGATCCGGGGCCGCGTGCAAGGCGTTGGCTTCCGCTTCTTCGTCGCCCGCGTGGGCCGACAACACGGCCTGCTCGGCCATGTACGCAACCTTCCCGACCGGCGTCGCGTCGAGGTAATCGCCCAGGGGCCACGTCCGGCGCTGGACGCCCTCGTTCGGGAGTTGCAGGCTGGACCGCCCCTCGCCATCGTCGAATCGGTTACTGTGGCGTGGGCAGCGCCCGCCGGCGACCTGCCGGCGTTCGCGATTCGCGCATGAGGGTCAGGTGATGCAACGCCTCCCGGGCTCCCGTACTCACACGCTTGGGGACGTAACCCCCACGCGTGAGCGCCACCGCGGTATGCAGGCGCTTGCCTGGCTCTCGTTACTCGTCGCGCTCGGTCTTCTCGTCACGGCCACCCTCTACATCCCCAGCGCCGTCGGCGCCGTGTTTGGCGGCGTCAGCGAATCGCGCCCAACCTCGGCAACGGTTCTGGAAGGCACCGTCCTGGTCCAGCCACCCGCCACCGCCACCTGGCAGGTACTCGCTACCCGGGCCGATCTCGCCGAAGGCACGCGTCTCCGGACCGACGACCGATCACGAGCCTTCTTGCGCACCCGCGAAGGCTCCACCGTGCTCCTCTATAACGACACCGAGCTTGCCGTGCAGCGCATGCGCTTCGGCCGCTTCAACCCGACCCTTCAGGACAGCGTCCTGCGGCTTTTCAGCGGCCGGGCGCAAATCGGCGTTGCGCAACACCCTGCGGCGCCTGAACGCCGCATCACCGTCCTCGCCGCCGAGGGTCGTCTCGACCTCCGCGAAGGCACATACCGGGTCGAGATGGAAGCGGATGGCGCCGTGCATCTCAGCGTGCGGCAGGGCACCGCCTTGGTCTGGCTCGGCAGTCGCGTCATGGAAGCGCCAGCCGGTCGGCGCGTCGTGCTGCAACCCGACGGAAGCATCCTGGGCCCCCTCCCGCTCGAGCGCGATCTTCTCCGCGATCCCCTGCTCGACCATCTGACTGACGGAACCGCCTGGACCGCATTTGTCGTCACCGAGGCGGGAACCTCTGGCACCGTGACCCCCAAGTCAACCGCTGTCTGGTTCGAACGCCAAACCTCCGACGGAAGCATCGATCGCCACGGTGAAAGTGGCATCGTTCAGGACCTGGATCGCGACGTTCGAGATTATGTCAACCTGAGCCTGCGTGCCGACGTGCGCACCGATCGTCAGACCCTCTCCGGCGGCGGTACCGCCGGCACCGAATATCCCCTCATGCTGCGCCTCACCTACCTCGACGCCGAAGGTCGTGAGCAAATCTGGGCCACCGGCTTCTACCACCAAAACGATGCCGGCCTCAGCGTCAAGCTCGGACGTCAGATCCCTCCCGGCGAATGGATCACCTTTGACCACCCCACCCTGCTGCAGGAAATCCGCCCCGCTCCCGTTCGCCTGCGCAGGCTTGAAGTCCTCGGCAGCGGCTGGGAATACCGCTCCGCCGTCCGCCGCGTGGAGTTGACCGGCTATTAGCCCGGCCAAACTCCGCCTCACCGCCGGCGTTGACGCCATAGAAATCGCCCGCATTCAGGCCGCCCTCGACCGCTTCGGCGAGCGCTTCATCCGCCGCCTCTACACCGAGCGCGAGCAGCAGTATTGTCGCGGCCGCGTCGAAGAACTCGCCGCCCGCTTCGCCGGCAAGGAAGCCATCTCCAAGGCCCTCGGCACCGGCATGCGCGGCGTCCTCTGGCGCGAGCTTGAAATCCTGAATGACCGCCGCGGCAAACCCACCGTCAACCTCCACGGTGCCGCCGCCGTTCGTGCCCGCGAGCTCGGCCTGACCAACTTCGAAATCAGCCTCACCCACAGCCGCGAACTTGCCATAGCCTTCGTCGTCGCCACCGCGGACTGACCATCGTGAGCGGAGCACACAACGCGGGACCCGGCCCAGCCGTCAACCGCATCGTCACGGTGGCGGAAATGCGAGCCCTCGAGACCCAGGCGCCTCCCGGTGTCAACCTCATGCAGAACGCCGGCCACGCAATCACCGCCGCCATCCTGCGGACTTCAGGTTCGCTCGGCGCCCGTTCCGTCGTCGTGCTGGTCGGTCCGGGCGACAATGGCGGAGATGCGCTCATCGCCGCCGCACGTCTCGCTGCGGCTGGCGCGCGTGTAACCGCCTGGGCCTCCCGCCAGCGCCCTGACGATGCGTTGGTGACGGCCGCAACCGCTCGCGGCGTTCGCTGGCGCGTCTGGACCGGCGAGCCGCGTCCGCTCGCCGATGACGTGCGTCAGGCATCCTGCCTCGTGGACGGCCTCCTGGGCATTGGCAGCGGCCCGCCCTTGCGCGGCCCCATAGCCGACATCCTGGCTGCTCTGCCTGCCGAAACCGGGCAGATGCGCTTTGCCGTCGACATTCCCAGCGGTATCGACGCGGACACCGGCGCCGTTGACCAGAGGGCGTTTCGAGCCGACATCACGCTGTCCACCGGTCCCGTGAAGATTGGCGCGCTCCTCCACCCCGCTGTTGAATTCGCCGGCCGCCAGATCGCGCTCGACATCGGGCTCCCCGCCCAGGCGTGTGCGCCGCTTCGAACCTCGCGCCTCGGCGCCCGCACGGGGAGCCGTCTGCTGCCCGTGCGTCCGCTGGATGGCCATAAGGGCACCTTTGGCCGCCTGGCCATCGTGGCTGGCTCGTCGCGCTACCGAGGTGCGGCCGCGCTCGCCACCGTTGCCGCGTTACGCGCCGGCGCCGGCCTGGTCACGCTTGCGTCGGTCGAACCCGCCTGCGCCGCCACTGCCGCCCGGGCGCCGGCCGCAACGTTCGTGCCGCTCCCGAGCACACCGTCGGGCCAGGTGCAGGCCGCTCCCGCCGCCGTGGCGGCGTCGCTGTCTCAACCCAACGCACTCTTGCTCGGTCCTGGTCTGGGCCGTAGTGATTCGGGCGATGCGCTCGTCCATGGCCTGCTAGACGAGCTTTCACAGACCCCAACCGTCATCGATGCCGACGGCCTCAACGCACTGGCCGACCGCGACGATCTCCTGGAAAAGCTCGGCCCCCGCTGCGTCCTCACCCCGCACCCCGGCGAACTCGCGCGGCTCCTGCGCCTGACTGCGCCGCCCGAAGGTCGTGAACGGCTTGCGGCCGCCCAAGACCTGGCTGCTCATACCCGGGCCATTATCGTCTCGAAGGGCTCACCAACGTTCGTCTGCGCCGATGACCGGGTGCGGATTCTCGCCCGTCCCAATCCCGCCCTGGCCGCCGCAGGCTCCGGCGATGTCCTGGCTGGCGCCACGGCCTCATTGCTGGCCCAGGGACTTCCAGCCGCGGACGCAGCCGCCCTGGGCGTCTGGGTCCATAGCCGCGCGGCTCGAATCGCCGGCGGCCGTGACGATCGTGGCGTGCCCATGGAGCAAGTTGCGACCGCCGTCGGAGCGGCCGTCAACCTGAGGCACGGGAGATCACGACGCGGCCTGTGGCGAAGGCGCCGCCGGTACCGACGTCAATCGGGCGCGCCGTAGCTTTCCCACAGCTCGGTCACCAGCGACTCCGCCGTCTCGTGCTCAAATCCCCGCCGAACCAGGAACGCGCCTAGTCGCTGCCTGAACTCGGAAAACGCGCGACCATGTAGCTTGCGCGCCTGCCGCTCAGCCAGCGGCCGCGCAACCTCAAGCTCGTCGCCGTATCCCGCCTCTATAGCGCTTGCGGCCACTTCCGCGCTAACACCTTTTGCCTGCAATTCCTCCGCCACCAGCCGCCGCCCGCGAGCTCGGCGTTCGGTCCGAGCGCGGATCACCGCCGCCGCGAACTCCGCATCGTTTACGTAGCCCAACTCCCGCAGCCGCTCCAACACGCCTTCGGCATCCTCGGCGTCCACGCCTCGCGTATCCAAGCGGCGACGCACCTCGGCTTCCGATCGCGAGCGCGACGCCAGAAATCGCAGGGCAATAGTCATTGGGTCGGCGCGCCGGCCGCGACGTGCCGCCATGGCAGATGTTGGCCTAGTCCCTGCTCTGGTCGCTCGAGCCGCGGCTGCCAATCAGTTCCGGCCAGGGGGCCAGGCGTCGCTCCGTACCGGCGAACAACCGCTGCAAATTGTCCAGGTGCTGTGACGTCAGGAACACCACGAAGATAGCCACCAACGTCACGTGAAAGCCGGTCACGCCAAGTCCCAGCGCATAGAACACGATCGCGCCCACCAGGAACCCCAGGGCCCCCACGAGCGAGCCCAGCGAGACGTAGCGGCCGATCGCAACGGTGGCCAACCCCACGGGAAAGCCGACCAGGGCCGCTAGCGGCGCCAGCGCGATAACTGCCCCGGCGCTGGTGGCTACCCCGCGGCCGCCGCGCAGACCAATGAAGACCGACCAGTTGTGACCGACCGCCGTCAGCACGGCCACGATCAGCGGGACCAGTTGCAGGTCTCCAACCAGGATCCGCGCGACCAGCGTGGGTACGAATCCCTTCAACATGTCGCCCACGAACACAATCACTGCCGCGCCGCGACCGACCGTTCGATACACATTGGTCGCGCCCGAGCGCCGGCTCCCGTGCTCAAAGATGTTCAGCCCAAAGCCGACACGGCACACCAACCAGCCCATCGGCACCGCGCCCAAGAGGTACGCGCCGACCACCAGGCACACAACCTGCACGGCTTCTACGGTCGTCACCGGGAGCGCCCCACAACCCGACGAGTTTGCGCCAGCTTCGGCCCGTCCCACGCCTCTGTCAAACCAGAGACTCGCCTATCAGGACGACCGCAAACTCAAGCGCATGGGCGTCCCGTCGAATCCAAACTCCTGCCGCAGGCCATTCTCCAGGTAGCGGACGTAGCTCCGATGCACGTGTTCGGGATTCGAGAAGAACAACGCAAACTCCGGCGGCGCGGTCCCGGTTTGCGTCGCGTACTTGAATCGCGCGGCTCGACCTCGTCGCGAAGGCAAATCCCGGCGACCCACCCATGCCCGCAGGAAGGCATTCAGGCACGAGGTCGGGATGCGCTGCTGCCGAGTCCGATGAATCTCCAGCGCCATCGGCAGCACATGATCCAGGTTTCGGCCGGTCTTGGCCGAGATTCGCGCCAGCGGGCTTTGCGGCAGGAAGTGGAAGATGCGCCCAAGGTGGTGCTCCACCCGCGCCACTTCTTCCTTGCCTCGAATCAGATCCCATTTGTTCGCCGCTACCGTCACGCCCTTGCCCGCATCCAGTACGAAGCCCGCCACATGCGCATCCTGCTGAGTCGGTCCTTCGTACGCATCGATAACCACGACCCCCACATCGGCGTGCTGCATCGAGCGCATCGCCCGCAGCACACTGTGCTGCTCGATGCCGCGCTCGATGTGACCACGACGCCGGATGCCGGCCGTGTCCACCAGCCAGACTTCGTGGCCTTCCCATTCCACCAGCGTGTCCACGCTGTCGCGCGTCGTCCCGGGCGCGTCGTGCACCAATGCCCGCGCCTCGCCAAGCAGCGCATTCAGCAAGGACGACTTGCCCACGTTCGGCCGCCCCACAATGGCAAGGCGGGGCCGCGTATCCGCCACGGCCCGATAGTCGTCGGCCGGCAGGCGCTCGGTTACCGCATCCAGTAAATCGCCGGTGGCCGTTCCGTGCATGGCCGAGATAGCCATCGGATCGCCCAACCCCAGCGCGTAGAACTCGGGAACGCTGTCTCGATGCTGTGGGGCGTCCACCTTGTTCACCACGAGCAGGTAGGGGATTCCCGCCCGCAGCACTTCACGCGCCACCGCCAGGTCCAGCTCAGTTGGCCCTGTCGTCGCGTCCGTGACGATGAGCGCCAGGTCGGCCTCGGCTGCCGCCAGCCGCGCCTGCGCCTCCGCGTGCGCCGCCACGGGCGCCGGGTCGCGCCAGGCGATTCCAGCCGTATCCACGATCGCCAGGCCGCGTCCCCGCCACTCGATTTCTCCGTAAATCCGATCCCGCGTCGTCCCCGGTTCGTCGGCCACCACCGCCACCCGCGAGCCCATCAGGCGATTGAACAACGTGGACTTGCCGACATTCGGACGGCCCACGATGGCAACCAGAGCCGCGCCGCCGGCCACCGCCGTGACTGTGCTCGAACCGCCGCGGCCTCCGTCAGCCATACGGACCCCGATAGCTCGGCGGCAGATTCGCGGCAATTGCCTGCATGATGGCGTTGCCCGCCGCCTGCAACTCGTCCTCGGGAATACGTCCCGGCCGACGTCCCAGGTCCAGCGGTTCGCCAACCCTGAGGTTCACCGGCATTCGGCCCTTCGTGAGCCGCCGCCGCCAGGAGAACGCTTCGGTGCCCCAGATCGACACCGGAACCACTGGTGTGCCCAGCTTCATGGCCGCGTACGCCGCCCCCGGTTGCGGCCGGCGCAACTTTGCATCCCGGCTGCGCGTGCCCTCCGGATACATCATCATGGCTTTGCCGCTGCGCAGGATGCGCAGCATCTGCCGCACCGCCGGAAGATCCATCCCATCGCGGTTTACCGGCAGCACGCCCCACGCGCGGCACAGCCACCCTACCGTCGACGATTCCACCACTTCCCGCTTCGCCATGAAGGTCAGGTAGCGCCGCACGTACGAGCCCGTCAGGATCGGGTCGAACTGCGTGAAGTGGTTCGACGCCACGATGATGGCGCCCTCCTCGGGTACCCGCTCAACCCCCTCCACGCGCACCCGAAACAGGAACGGAAACACCACAAAGCGGCCCAGCAGTTGCCAGAAGGCGTAGATCGTCCTGATGATCCACGGCGGTTCCCAGCTTGAGTCCCGGCGCATTTCAGTGACGGCCGTCCAGGCCGCGCTCGCGCAGGAGCGTCTCGATCTGCGTCACGACCTCCGCCGGGCTGCTGTCCGCGGAATCAATCCACACCGCGTCGGCGGCTGCCGTCAGCGGCGCGTCCGCACGCGTACTGTCGATCCGGTCCCGCGTTTCCAGTAGATCTCGCACGCTCGCAAGGTCGATATTCTCCCCGTCCGCCCGCCGCTGCTCCCACTTGCGGAGGGCGCGAGTTTCCAGCGGCGCGTCCAGGTACACCTTCAACTCGGCCTCCGGCCAAACAACCGTGCCAATGTCGCGCCCCAGGGCAACCACGGCGCCTTGCCCAATCACCAGGCGCTGCTCGCCCAGCAACCGAGCGCGGACTTCCGGCAGCCGCGATACTTCCGAGACAACGGCCTCCACCCTCGCGCTGTACACGCCCTCGGTCACGTCTTCGCCCTCGGACAGCACCCGCGTGCGATAGGCGCCGTCGGCCTCCGGACGGAATGCCAGGTTCAGATTCGCAATCGCCGCCAGCACCTCGTTGGCGTCTTCCGGGTCTGCGCCCGCTCGCAGCGCCGCCAGCGCCGCCGCGCGGTAGAACAGCCCGCTATCCACGCACACATACCCGCATCGCTCGGCCAGTAACTGTCCGACGGTGCTTTTCCCCGACCCCACGGGTCCATCGATCGTGATGACCGGCGCTGACATCAGGCGCACCAAACCCACAGACACCTTCGGGGACGGTCGCCCAGTATAAAAAAAAGCCCACACCCCGCCCTCGCCGCTCGCATTCGCCGGGGGCCAGGTTCAGACCGATCAGCGGCGCTCGTGGCAGCGTTCGCCCTGAGCGCATCCCGTCACCGGGAAATCCGGTCAGTCGCCAGCTCAACCTTGCGATCCCAAGACCCCGGGCTCGCAGTCCTCTTGCGGCACGCCGCAGTCGGTCGTGGGTCACCCTGATTTGCGAGGGGCGCGCAGCGGCAGCGCAACCGGCCGTCGTGGGGATCGGATAGGCCTGAGAATGGGTGGACGGGGGCAGAAATCGGTGGGGGGTGAAGGGGGGAGCGCTCTCTCGCCAGCCCGAACCCCTATGGGGGGTTCGGGCTGGCGAGAGAGCGCTTAGGCGGATTTTTTGGCGGGGCTGCGACGAAGGTTGGGGCTGCGAGGGGACGGCAGGACGGCCCCAGCGACGCTGGGGGCGCGGACGTGGCGAGGGGGTGGGGCGGAGGCGTCTCGATCGGCCTCTACGCAAGGCGAAGAACGAGCGGGGACGCTCGGTGACGGAAGGGGCGAGCAGGCGGAGGAGGCGGGCGAGCATGGAGGTTTCGGGGGATGGGATAGAGTGCTTCCATTGTATACGAGATGATTACAAAAGGCAAGGATGATAGGGGTGGGAAGAAAGGGAAAGGGCAGAGGAGTGAGAAAGGAGCCGGAGAAGAAAGGGAGCGTGGAGGGAGAGGTTCGGAAGAGGCGGGGGCGGGCGGAACCTGGGATGTGTTCACCCGGTCGGGGCAAGGTGTCCAGTTTCGGGGCCAATGTGTCCCGTTTTTTGCCGAATGTGTCCACTTTGGTGGGGCATGTGTCCAGTTTCTTAGCGGCGAGCGCGCCCTCGGTTCGGGGGTGTCGGTACGGGACGGTGGGGCCGGGGACCGGGCACGGAAGGAAGTCGAGATCCCCTCCTTCGGCAAGCTCAGGACAGGCCACTTCGACAAGCTCAGGACAGGCCACTTCGACAAGCTCAGGACAGGCCGCTTCGACAAGCTCAGGACAGGCCGCTTCGACAAGCTCAGGACAGGCCGCTTCGACAGGCTCAGGGCAGGCTCTCGGCGGCTCTCGGGATGCCAGAGCGGGCGTGCGGGGCGGGGGGGAGGCGCCGCCGGGGAAGGCGGGTGCTGGCAATGATGTCAATGACAGCAGTGCAATCAGCGCATGCGTTGCTGGCACTGCAAGCAATGCAGGCAGGGATGTGGTTCGACTCGGGTCCTCTCCTTCGGCAGAGACCTTTGCGTAACTCAAGGTTGGTTGCGCGGAAGACCCCTCACCCGCCGCCGAAGACGGCGCCGGCCTCTCCCCTCGGAGAGGCAAGAGGCTGCGGCTCCGAGGAAGAAGGGTTATGCAAAGGTCTCTCGGCAGGCTCAGGACAGGCCGCTTCGACAGGCTCAGGACAGGCCACTTGGACAAGCTCGGGACAGGCTCTCCGCGGACGCCGAGAAGACGGGCAGCCAGGGGCGTTGGGTGTCGGGGGCGCGGCTCGTCGTTGGAGGGTTGGGGCGTATGACCGGCGTTCGCAGGTTCCAGGCTGCGTGCAGCCCAGGCGACCGGGCGGGCCACAGGAGGGGCCGGTTTGACTGAACGCCGGAGGGCCGCGGATGACATCGGGCGCGTGGTCGAGGCACGCAGTGACCACGGTGATCGACGTCGCGACGCGGCGGAAGGATCGTCGCAACTCAACGTGACCCACTACCCCGCGTCGTTCCCGATTGCGAACCTCGGCTCCAAGTGCAAGCATGGACGTATCGAACTGGTCCATGGGCGGTAGGGAGACCACTTGCAATGGCTACTGACGCCGCCCCGCTCACCCGAGACGACCTGCGCGACGAACTACAACGCGCACTGACCCACTACGCGACGAAGGCCGATCTGGCCGAGTTGCGCGACGAACTGCGTAGCGCGATGGCGCACTACGCGACCAAAGCCGACCTGGCTGAACTGCGAGATGAACTCCGCGTTGAATTCAATCGCACGTTGACCCACTACGCGACCAAGGCTGCCGTCGCTGACCTGCGAGCCGACGTCCAGGCGACGCGTGCCGAGTTCAAGGCCGACCTCCACAGCCAGACCCGCTGGATGGTCATCGCCGTTCTGGGATCGGTCAGCGCCGCCGCCACCGTCACCGGACTGATCGTCCGATTCTTCAGCTAGACGCCCGGCGGCAAGCGGCAACCGACGCAGGCTAGGTTGAAGACGCCCTGCAAACCTGTCCGTCCGCAGACAACCCTGAAGCGACGAGCAATCATCCAGGCGTCGAATTGGTATCCGGACGGGATTGGAGTTGCTTACCCTGACAGTTGACGCCGCCCGCTCACCCACGACGACCTACGCGCCGAACTGCAGCGCGTTGACGCACTATGCGACCAGAGCCGCCGTGGCCGACCTGCGCGCCAACGTTCACGCCCTGGAAGCACGCCTGATCAGATGGATACTCGGCTTGATGCTCAGCGCGACCGGCTTGGCCGTTGCAATCACGGTCGCCGTTGATCGCCTGTCGACCTAGCCACCCCGACAGCCCACCGGCTTCGCTTGACTTTGACCGTGGCCTTCGTCGCCTACACTCAAGGCGTGTCCCGTTACTTAACTCACCACCCTTGACTTCCGTAACCGTCGCTGACGCCGTCGCCACCTTCCTGAGAGAGCAAGGCGTCCGCCGTGCCTATGGCGTCACCGGCGGCGAAATGCTTCCCGTGCTCGACGCCCTCCAGCGCCACGGAATCGAATTCACCCTGACCCATCACGAGGCGGCCGCCGCCTACATGGCCGACACCGAGGGCCAGCTCACCGGCCGCCCCGGAGTCTGCATCGGCACCCTTGGGCCCGGCGCCGCCAACCTGTTCGCGGGCCTCGCCCAGGCCACCCTGGAACGTTCCCCGGTCCTTGGCATTTCGGCCGACGTAACGCCCGAGGAAGCCGCCGGTCAGCGGCACCAAGTCTTCAACATTCCCGGAGCCATGGCGCCGGCGGTCAAGTACAGCGCGCGCGTCAGCCCGCAGAATGTGGGCGCCGTGCTCCCCGCCGCCTGGTCGGCAGCCGCCAACGGCATGCCGGGTGCGGCGCACCTGTCGGTGCCGAGCTCAGTCGCCACGCTCCCAGCCGCAACACGGCCAGACGTAGCGACCAATGCCGTTGCGGAGTCGACAGGCGTGCCGCTTGAGCTTGGCGAGGTCGAGCAGCGGCTGGCGCAAGCGACGCAACCCGTGGCGGTACTTGGCCTGGAAGCCCGAACATCCGCCGTTGCGAGGCGCTTCGCTCAGTTGGCGATCGGTTCCGACATTCCCGTCGTCACCCAGGTCAAGGCACGCGGCTGGTTCCCCGGCGACCATCGCCTCCACGCCGGCACCCTGGCTTCCTACGGCTCTCGCGGCGTGTTCGAGCTGATTCAATCCGCCGACCTGGTGCTGGGCGTCGGCATGGACGGCGTGGACCTCATCTGGCCGTGGGACGGACCCGCCGGCTTCAACCTCACCGCCTACGACCTCCGGGACGGCTCGCTGCCGCATACCCCCATCGTTGGTGACGTGGCGGCCATGCTGGAGCACCTGGCTGCCGTCGACCGTCCCCCGAATCGCGTAAGCGGGGCTGACCGCGCGTCGCAAGCCCGCGGCGCCGCTCGAGCGGACCTTCGGGCCGGTTCCGCCGGTACCGATCACCCGGCTGACGCCCCATCCGACGGCATTGAGGTCGACCCGCTCTTTCAGGCCATCCGAGCCGTAGCCCCCGCCGACACAGCCCTGATATCCGATGTCGGTATGCACAAGCTCTATCTCGCCCAGTATTGGGACGCGCCGGCGCCTGACACCTATTTCGTGGCCAATGGGCTGTCGGGCATGGGCTGGGCGCTCCCCAGCGCCCTGGGTCTGAAACTCACGTGCCCCGATCCTCCCGTCTTGGCCGTTACCGGCGACGGCGGCGCGCTCATGTTCGCTGGCGAGCTCGGCACCCTGGCCCGTCTACGGCCGGCTGGCCTCGTCTACCTGGTGCTCGTTGACGCCTCGCTCGCGCTCATCCGCCTCAAGGCTGAACAGATCGAACACGACCCGATGCCCAACGACTTCGCCCCGCCCGACTTCGTCGCGCTGGCCCGCAGCTTCGGCCTCCAGGCCGAACGCGTTGATTCCCCGGCCATCGCGGCTACAGTCGTACGTGAGGGCCTATCGGCCTCGGAGCCGCTCGTTATCGAGGCGCCCATCGACTACGGCGCCTACCAGCGCATGACCTGACCACGCAGCCGCATGCATCAAAAAAACTCGTGAGCGCCGGCCGCCAACGTCTCCGTTGCTGGCGCGGACCCCTTCGCCTGCTGACCTGCGCTGTGGCGCTGGCGCTCGCCGTGGCGCCGCCTGCCGCGTCCCTTGCCGATGTACTGCCGCTCCAGACCGGCCAGACCATTCGCATCGAAGGCCAGGGCTGGGGACACGGCGTCGGCATGTCCCAGTGGGGCGCCCGCGGACGCGCCGAGGCCGGGCAGACCGCCGACCAGATTGTTCGCGCCTACTACACCGGCATCGACATCACCGATTCTCCAACCGATCAGACCCCTATCCGCGTACTGATCGACCGCAACTATCGGCCAGCAGCGATCGACGGTTCCGCAGCCTCCTCCAACGGACTCTCAGGCGACATTGTCGGGATCGGCGGCCAGTGGGCCATTTCGGGTATCACCAACCCGCTGCCGCCCGGCGCCCGTCTGCGATTGCTCGACCACCCGGGCATCCACCGAATCACCGTTCGCCTGATCGACGCCGCGGGCGGGCACATGCGTGACTTCGACCTCCCGGGCCAGATCGAGGTCGTTCCTCTCGAACCCCATTCCCGCCTGCTGGTGCACTACAAGTACACCACCGAAGCCGAGGGCTTGCCCGGCCAGTACTACGACGTCTACCGCGGGTCCGTACGCGTCTATCAGGACGCCGAAGGCCTGGTGGACACCGTCAACGTGGTAACGCTCGAGGACTACCTGCTTGGCGTCGTGCCGGCCGAAATGCCGTACCACTGGCCCGCCGAGGCCCTCAAGGCCCAGGCCATGGCCGCCCGCACCTACGCGCTGATCAGCCTCGATCCGGGTAACCCGATCCTGGACGTCGTGGATACGACCCAGGACCAGGTCTATCTCGGCGTCAACCACGAGAAGCCGGAAACCACCGCCGCCGTTCAGGCCACCGCGCGCCGCGTATTGACCCATGCCGGCCAGCCCATCATTGCGTACTTCTTTAGCGCGGCAAACGGACGGACCGAGGCCAACGAGCACGTGTTCGGCGGTCAACCGGTTCCGTACCTGCGCTCCGTCGTCGACGTTGATCCCACCGGCCGGCCCTGGGACGCCGATTCCCCGCTAAGCACCTGGTCCACCCCCGAATTCTCCGCCGGACTCTTGCAGGGCCTCTACCACGAGTCGATTGGCACGCTTGAGTCGCTGGACTTCAGTAACCGCTCGCCAACCGGCCGCCTGATCATCGTCGGTCTCAACGGCCAGCGCGGTCGGCAAACCATCAGCGCCTGGGACTTCGCACTGCGCTTCAATCAGCGCACCCCACGGGAAGCCGGGCTGATCTACAGCACGCGCTTCGCCGTCGTGCGCAACTACCCGCTGATTGAACGCGTCCCGCCCCTCAACCTGCCGGACGGGCAGTCCATCTATTTCGACGAGACCGGGCACAACGTGCGCCATGGCTTCCTCAAGTACTTCAACGCCCGCGGCGGTGTGGCCGCATTTGGTCTCCCGCTCACCGAGGAGGTCGTCCAGAACGGTCGCACCGTCCAATACTTCGAGCGAGCCCGCTTCGAATACCACCCCGAACTGGCCGGCACGCCCTACGAGACCCAACTCGGGCTGCTCAACGACGCCCTCACCGCCCCGCGCCGCCCATTTGCCGGCGACACCCCCTTCCCCACCGTGCCCGACCACCGCTACTTCCCCGAAACCGGGCACAGCGTGCACTTCGGCTTCCTGCGGTTCTGGGAAACCCAGGGTGGCCTCGAGCGCTTCGGCTATCCCATTTCCCAAGAGGTCGTCGAGCACGGACGCACCGTCCAGCACTTCCAGCGTGTCCGGCTGGAATGGATACCCGACGCTCCGCCCGGCCAGCAGGTCCAGATAGCCAAAGTCGGCAGCGAATACATGCGCGCCTTCGGCCTCGCCCCGCCGATCTAGGGCTGAACGTCCGCCGCCCCTATACTCGCGCCGCCCGCGCGTACTTCTGGACGGCCTGATGCCGCTGAGCTCTCACGAACAGCAGGAAATCGAGGACCTGCGAGCCGTCCAGACCTCCACTCGCCGCCTGACCGTCCCAGACCTCGAATCAATCCTCTACCAGGCCCTGCCTGTTCTTGATCACGGCTTCGTGCGCGTGATCGACTACATGGGCAGCGACAGCGCGGTTGTCCAGGCTGCCCGCGTCTCCTACGGCGCGGGTACCAAACGTGCCCGCCAGGACGCCGGGCTCATTCGCTACCTCATGCGCCACGCCCACAGCACGCCCTTTGAAATGTGCGAGATCAAGTACCACGTCAAGCTCCCCATCTTCGTCGCCCGCCAGTGGATCCGGCATCGCACTGCCAGCGTCAACGAGTACTCCGCTCGCTACTCCATCCTCGACAACGAGTTCTACATCCCGGAGCCGGAACACCTGGCTGCCCAGTCCACCAGCAACCGACAGGGCCGTGGCGACGTCGTGTCCGGCGACGAGGCGGCCCGCGTATTCGATCTGCTGCGAACCGACGCCGAGCAGGCCTACGCGCACTACGAGGAGATGCTCAACGAAGACGTCCAGGGAAACGTGCTCGATGAGACTCGGCAGGGGCTGGCCCGTGAACTGGCCCGAATGAACCTGTCCCTCAGCTTCTACACCCAGTGGTACTGGAAAGTGAATCTGCACAACCTGCTGCACTTCCTCTGGCTGCGCAGCGACGCCCATGCCCAGTACGAAATCCGCGCCTATGCCACCGTCATGCTCGACACCGTCCGCCGCTGGGCGCCCCTTACCTACGCCGCCTTCATGGACTACCGCGTCGGCGGCGCCAACCTATCCGCCAGGGGCCTTGAAGTCGTCCGCCGCCGCCTCCGCGGCGAATCCGTCACCCGCCGCGACGTGGGCATGTCCCCTGCCGAATGGCGCGAACTCGAGGCCCTGCTCGAGGCGGAGGAGCCTCCCCCAACCAGCTAGGTGCGCCCAGCCATGCGGCTCGCCGACCGCCTTCTGCCTACTCGTTGAACGACGGAAAGTAGTCTGGAATCGTCTCGGCGTCGTACCCGGCCGCCGGGTACTCGTACTCGTTCCCCTCGTAGTTCCGCACCACGATCTTGTCGTCCGTGAGTTCCACGATTCGCGACGGCGAAACCGGAATCTTCCCGCCGCCGCCCGGCGCGTCGATGATGTACTGCGGCACGCCAAACCCGGTTGTGTGCCCTTGCAGGGCCTCCATGATCTCCAGGCCCTTCTGCACCGAGGTCCGGAAGTGGTCGGTGCCCTTCACCAGGTCGGCCTGGTAGATGTAGTACGGCTTCACCCGCGCCTTCAGCAACTCGTGCATCAACTGTTTCATCGTCTCGGGATCGTCGTTCACGCCTCGCAGCAGCACCGTCTGGCAGCCAACCGGAATGCCGTGATCCACCAGGCGTCCGCAGGCCTCACGAGCCTCGGGCGTGAGCTCACGCGGATGGTTGAAGTGCGTGTTCAGGTAGAACGGCTGGTACCGCGCCAGCATTTCGCACAGCTCGTTGGTGATTCGGGCCGGGTTGACGCACGGAATCTTGGTCCCCATGCGGATCAAGTCGACATGCGGAATTTCGTAGAGGTTCGAGATGATCCACTCCAGCGCGTTGTCGGTCAGTGTCAGCGGATCGCCGCCGCTCAGCAGCACGTCCCGGATCTCGGGATGCGCTCGGATGTAGTCAAACACCGCTTCCAATTCGTCCGGCGGCGGGACCGGATTCTTGCCCACCTTTCGCTTGCGTGTGCAGAACCGGCAGTACATGGCGCAGGTGTGCGTGACGACAAAGAGCACCCGGTCCGGGTACCGGTGGGTGAGATGCTTCACCGGCATGTCGTCTTCTTCGTCCAGCGGATCGTCTTCCAGGAATTCGGAGTCCTCGAACTCCACGGCATCCGGCATCTGCTGGATGTAGATGGGATCGCTGGCGTCCATCTCCTCGATCAGACTCAGGTAGTACGGCGTCGTGAAGAACGGGTACTCCTTCGCCACGGCCTCCAGCCGCTCGTACTGCTCTTCGGTCAGGCCGGGAATCGACCGTACGTCGCGCACGCCCTGCGCAAGCTGTTCCTGCCATTCGGCGCGTGGACGGCGGACCTTTGGCGGCATTGGTTGCTGTAACCCTCCGAAACACGCCCGCCCGTCTCGGCGAGACGCCATATCTAGCCGCCCCAAGCCTACGAAATACCGCGCGCCCCGTCGGCTCGCCGAGGGTTTTCGCTGAAAAACCGGCATAAACTTGGCCGCGCGTAGCCGCGATGCTACGTTTGGAAGAGCAGTTGGGCCCGGCCAGGAGCCCAACGCGAACCACTCATCGACCCGCCAGGATTGTGTTTCTTGGCGACCATCGCCGGGAGACACATAGCCTGCGAATGACTGCCACCAACGGCCAGACCACCCTTTCCATTCGCGACCTGCACGTCTCCGTGGAAGACGCCGAAATCTTGCGAGGCGTCACCCTGGACGTGCCCGCCGGCGAGGTGCATGCCCTCATGGGCCCCAACGGCTCGGGCAAGAGCACGCTGGCCAATGCCCTCATGGGCCACCCCGCCTACGACGTGACCGCTGGCCAGGTCCATTTCAAGGGCCAGGACGTGCTGGAACTCGAAACCGATGAGCGCGCCCGCATGGGCATGTTCCTGGCCTTTCAGTACCCCGCCGAAATCCCCGGCGTGCGGGTTGCCAGCTTTCTGCGCCTGGCCTTGAACGCGCGACGAGAGAGCGAAATCTCGGTCATGGCGTTCCGCCGGCTGCTGCTGGAGAAGATGCAGATGCTGCGCATGGATCCCAAGTTCGCCTCGCGCTACCTCAACGAAGGGTTCTCGGGCGGCGAAAAGAAGCGCAACGAGATCCTGCAACTTGCGGTGCTCGAGCCTGAACTTGCGATACTTGACGAAACGGACTCAGGCCTCGACATCGACGCGCTGCGAATCGTCGCCGATGGCGTGAATCGATTGCGGGGCTCGGATCTTGGAGTACTGGTGATCACACACTACCAGCGGCTGCTGAACTACATTGAGCCTGACCGCGTGCACGTCCTGATTGATGGTCGCGTGGTCGAGTCAGGCGGCAAGGAACTGGCCGAGCGCCTTGAGGCCGAGGGCTACGAGCGCTACGGCGCCGCGACGACCAGCGAGGACGCATAACCATGGCAGTCAAGGACATCGAACAAGTCGGGCTCGACACCTATAAGTTCGGGTTTCACGACGACATCCAGCCCGTCTACACCTCACCCAAGGGCCTGAGCGAGGACGTCGTCCGGGAAATCTCGCGCCAGAAGGACGAGCCGGCCTGGATGCTGGAATTCCGGCTGGAGGCGCTGCGCCAGTTTGAGCAGAAGGCAATGCCGACGTGGGGCGCCGACCTCTCGCGCATCGACTTTGACGACATCCACTACTACATCCGCCCGCAGGACCGGCAGGCCCGCTCGTGGGACGACGTGCCGGAGGACATCAAGTCCACCTTCGACAAGCTGGGGATCCCCGAGGCCGAGCGAAAGTTCCTGGCCGGCGTCGGCGCCCAGTACGACTCCGAAGTCGTCTACCACAGCATCCGCGACGACCTGGAAGAGCAGGGCGTGATCTTCCTGGACATGGACTCCGGCCTGCGCGAGCACGAGGACATCGTGCGCGACTACTTTGGCACGGTGATTCCCAACGGCGACAACAAGTTCGCGGCGCTGAACAGCGCGGTCTGGAGCGGCGGCAGCTTCGTCTACGTGCCCGAAGGCGTGCGCGTGGAGATTCCGCTGCAGGCCTACTTCCGCATCAACGCCGAAAACATGGGCCAGTTCGAGCGCACGCTCATCATCGTCGAGCCGGGCGCTTACGTGCACTACGTTGAGGGCTGCACCGCCCCGGTCTACGCCACCGACTCGCTGCATTCCGCCGTCGTCGAGATCATCGTCAAGGAAGGCGGGCGCTGCCGCTACACCACCATTCAGAACTGGTCGACCGATGTCTTCAACCTGGTCACCAAGCGCGCCGTCGCGTACCGCGACGCCACCATGGAGTGGGTGGACGGCAACCTGGGCAGCAAGGTCACGATGAAGTACCCGGCCGTCTACCTGATGGAACCCGGTGCGCACGGCGAGGTGCTGTCCATCGCCTTCGCCGGCGAAGATCAGCATCAGGACGCCGGAGCCAAGATGGTGCACGCCGCTCCCGACACCTCGTCCCTCATCACCTCCAAGTCGATCAGCCGCAAGGGCGGTCGCACCGCCTACCGCGGCTATGTGCAGGTGATGCCCGAGGCCGAGCGCTGCCGCTCCAACGTGGAATGTGACGCCCTTCTGATCGATGACCGCTCACGCTCCGACACGTATCCCTACATGGACATCGAGGAAAGCGACGTCGCCATTCAGCACGAGGCCACCGTCAGCAAGGTCAGCGATCAGCAGCTGTTCTATCTGATGAGCCGCGGACTGACCCAGGAACAGGCCATGGCGATGGTCGTCAGCGGGTTTATCGAGCCAATCGTCAAGGAGTTGCCGATGGAATACGCGGTTGAGATGAACCGCCTCATCGAACTCCAGATGGAAGGCTCGATCGGCTAGCGTTACTGACCAAACCTTGCCGACACACCCAAGCACGGGCCGTCCCGACGGCTGATACCGTCTCGCGTACGTCAATGACAAGCACAACCCACGACCTGATTGCCGACCTGTCAAACTCGCGCGGCGAGCCTGGCTGGCTGCGCGAACGACGCGCCGCCGCCTGGCACGTCTACGAGTCGACCCCCGTCCCAACCTGGAGCGACGAGGAGTGGCGGCGCACGGACACGAGTTGGGTCGACTGGGCCGGCGCGGTCCCGGCCACGAATGGGGTCGAACCGGCCAAGCTTGCCCTGCCTGTCGAAGTCCCAGGCGCCAGCGTGTTGCTACGACAGCGCGGAAGCATGGTCGAGGTGCTGTACACCTCGCCGGAAGCCCAAGACGCGGGCGTAACTGTCGTCAGCCTGGCGGCGGCGGCGGACACGGACGGCGCCGCGGTAGCTGACCGTCTGGGCACAGAACTTGCGCCACCGTCAGCCGGGAAATTGCAGGCGATGAATGCCGCGCTGTGGAGCGGCGGAGCGTTCGTGCGCGTTCCGGATGGGGCCGAGTTGACCGCGCCGATCGTGATCGTGATTGACGCCGCCGACCAACCGATCTTTCCGCGCACGCTGGTTTCCACGGGCGCCGGATCGTCGGCTGACGTGCTGGAGTGGTGGCGTTCGAGTCAGGCGGCAACACCAGGCTTTGCGAATGGCTGTGTGGAACTGTTCGTCGGGGCCGGCTCGAAGCTCAGCTACACGCACGTGCAGGCCTGGGGCAGTCACGCGGGCAGCTTTCTCACGCAGTACGCAAGCGTCGCGCGCGACGCCGAACTGGCGACAACCAACGTGACGCTCGGGGGACGCTTCCACAAGGGAGCCATAGCCGCCACGTTGACCGGTCCGGGCGCCAACGTGCGGTTGAACGGCGTGGCCTACCTGGACGGATCGCAATTCGCGGACCATCACACGCTCCAGGACCACCGAACCACGGATGCGGCCAGCGACCTGCTATACGTGAACGTTCTCGACGGCTCGGCGCGGTCGGTTTACGCCGGAACCATCATGGTTCAACCGCACGCGCAACGATCCAACGCCTATCAGCAAAACCGGAACCTGATGCTGCAACGTGGTCCCCGCGCCGACTCGATACCCAGGCTCGAGATCATGGCGGACGACGTTCGCTGTACCCACGGCTCCACCACGTCCACCATCGACCCGATGCACCTCTACTACCTCGGATCGCGCGGCCTCGGCATTGAGCAGGCTCGCTCCCTCATCGTGGACGGAACCTTCGAACCGGTGCTGGACCGGATTCCGGACCCGACCGTCCGGTCTGCCGTGCGGACCGCTGTCCGGGCGAAGTTGCACGGAACCGCCGCGGCCTGATGGGCGGTTACGTCGACGTGGCAGCCGCCGAGGACATTCCGCCCGGCGCCGCGCGTCAAGTGCTGGTGGGTGAGCGACGGATCGGCGTGTACAACGTGAGCGGCGATCTCTACGCGATGGACGACTTGTGCAGTCACGACCAGGCCTGGCTGTCGGAAGGCGACTTTGACCCTGAGCGCCGTTCGGTTCGTTGCCCGCGGCACACGTCGACATTCGACTTGACCAGCGGACGTCCGCGGACGCTGCCCGCCATTCGGCCGGTCGCGACCTACGACGCGAAGTTTGAGGCTGGGCGCGTGCTGATTCTTATCGATACTTAGGGCACATGACTGTCCCGACTTCCGCTGCCGCTGGACTGGACGCCGCTGCAATCCGGGCGGACTTTCCGGTCTTGGCCGAACGAGTACACGAGCGACCGCTCGTCTATCTGGACAACGCCGCCACGTCGCAGAAGCCGCGAGCCGTCATCGACGCCCTCCAGACCTATTACGAGACCTATAACGCCAACATTCACCGCGGCCTGCACGCGCTCAGCGAACGAGCCACGGCCGAATACGAGGACGCGCGGGCGCGCGTGGCGCGCTTTATCAACGCCGCGCATCCCCACGAAGTGATCTTCACGCGCGGAACCACCGAAGCGATCAACCTGGTGGCCCGCGGCTGGGGCGATGAGAACGTCGGCGAGGACGACGAGATCCTGCTGACCGAGATGGAACATCACAGCAATCTCGTCCCCTGGCAGATGCTGGCAAAGCGACGCGGCGCCTCGCTGCGGTACATCCCGATGGACGTCGAGGGCCGCATTGACCTGGAGGCCTACGCACGAATGTTCGGGCCGCGCACTCGTCTGGTCGCGGTCACGCACATGTCCAACGTGCTCGGCACCATTACGCCCGCCGCCGAGCTCATTCAGATCGCCCACCAGCACGATGTGCCGGTACTGCTGGACGCCGCGCAATCGATTCCGCACCTTCCGGTCGACGTGCAGGCGCTGGACGCGGACTTCGTGGCGTTTTCAGGCCACAAGATGCTGGGCCCGACCGGAATCGGCGTCCTCTACGGTCGGGAAGCGCTGCTGGACGCCATGGAGCCGCTCTTCGGCGGCGGCAGCATGATCCGCGTCGTGGAGTTGCACCAGTCAAGTTGGACTACGGTTCCGGAGAAGTTGGAGGGCGGCACGCCAAACATCGCCGGCGCGATTGGCCTCGGCGCGGCCGTTGACTACTTGCAGACCGTCGGCATGCCGGCGGTGACGGCCCACGAGCATGAGCTGACCGAGTACGCGCTGAGCCTCCTGAGCGATCTCGATGGTGTGCGCCTCTTCGGCCCGAGGGACGCAACGGATCGCGGCGGCGTGATCTCGTTCTATGTTGGCGATGTGCATCCGCATGACGTCGGCACATTGCTTGACGCCGAAGGCATTGCCGTTCGGGCGGGACACCACTGCGCTCAGCCCTTGATGCGCAAGCTGGGAGTCGCGGCAACCGCGCGGGCCAGCCTGTACCTCTACAACACCGCCGCTGAAGTAGATTGTCTGGCCGATGGCATCGCCCGCGCGAAGGCGTTCTTTGGATGACGCTTGAGGACCTCTATCGCGAGGTCATCATGGATCACTACCGGCGGCCGCGGAACCGGGGCGCGCTCGCCGAAGCCAATGTCGTCATGGAAGGCGTCAACCCGCTCTGCGGCGACGAAATCAAGCTCTGGCTGAGCATCGATGACGCCGGGGTGATTACCGGCGCGTCGTTTGACGGTCATGGCTGCTCGATCAGCCTGTCGTCCGCGTCGATCATGACGGAAGCGATAGTCGGCAAGCCGCTCGCTGACGCCCATGCCGTGATTGGCGGCTTCCGCGGCATGATGCTGGAGGGCGAAACTCCTGACGAAATGCTGCTTGGCGACGGCGTTGCCCTGGAGGGCGTTCGCAAGTTCCCGGTACGCATCAAGTGTGCCGTGCTGAGTTGGAACACCCTGAGACTTGGCCTGGACGAGCACGCCGCCGCCGGCGGCCAACGCGTGGAGTTGCAACACAGCGAAACGTAGGCCGGCCTGGCCAATGTGCGACTGGCCGTGGCGGTCCAAGGTGGGCGCGTGGCTTCGCGTCCGCGATTCACAACCCGGCGCGACTCCGTGTCGCCGTGCCCAGGGTCACAGCCGCACCCCGCGGCCGACCTCGAGAGCCCGGCGGCCCGATTAGACTCTCGGCATTGCCGCGCCCCGGAGCGACCGTCGAACGTTGCCGCCGCTGATCGGTTCGCTCCTTCGTCCGCGCCTTCACGCCATGCGGACGAACCCCGACTTGCTGGCGCTGTGGTTTGCCTACGCCCTGATGCTCTTTTCCATGGCGGCCATGGGGCCGGTACTGGGGGAGGTCAAGGACGAATTCAATCTCACCCCCGCGACCACGGCGCTGCTGGTGGCGGTGCAGGGCATGGGACGCGGGGGATTCATGCTGGTGCTGGCGCCCCTGGCCGACCGCATGTCGCCCCGCCTTCTGCTGCCGCTGGGCTTGCTGATCACCGGCCTGGCCTCCATTGTCACGGCCGCGGCGCCGAGCGAGTGGATCTTTGGTGTGGGCATCGTGGCCAGTGCCGCCGGAAGTGGGCTGGTCGGCCCGGGCGGTCAGGTCCACCTGGCGCGCCGCGGCCAGGGCGAAGAGCGGCGCCGCAACATAGCCCGGGTCATGTCCGGCGGCATGTTCGGCGCCTTTGTGGCGCCTATCGCCGCCGGCGGCGCCGCCAGTCTCCTGGGCTGGCGCGCGGCGTTTGTGCTGGTAGCCGTCCTCTCGATCGCCATCGCCGCCGCCGTCGCGTCCGTCAGGTCGCTCGAGTCCAGGCCGCGCCCGCTGCCTGCGCCCGACGGACCGGCCAGGCCGCGATCCAGGCGGCCGGCGCTCGGCGTTGGCCGGGTCGTGCTGGAGGTCTCGGTTCTGGCTGTCCTGCTCTGGGGATGGAACAACACCACTCGCGGCTTCGTACTCCCCTTCTACGGCAGCGAAGCCCTGAAGCTGGATCCTGGCGGCATTGGCATTCTGATGGGGTTGGCGCTCGGCGGGCGGGCCGCCCTCACCTACGTCAGCGGCGCCTTCATCAATCGGGTCGGCCTCTCGTCGTCGCTGCTGATCGCCACGATCATCGGGGCGGGCGGCACCCTGGTGATGTACGCCCCCGCCGGACTTCCGGTGTTCGTGGGGCTGGTGGTCGCCTATACCTTGACCGGAATCAGCTCGCCGATCGTCATCATGATGCTCAGCGAGCGAGCGCCGCCGCAGCGCCTGGGCCAGGCGATGGGCGTGACCCAGTTCCTCGTGGACGGCGTTGGGCTGGGATTAACTCCGCTCATTGGGCTGATCGTGGACGCCGCTGGATTCGGCGTCGTGGGCGCGTTGCTGGCCGCCATTTCCCTTGCCGCCGGCGCCTGGGGCGTCTGGATCATGCGGCTCGGCGAGAACGAGGCTTCGCGCACTCCACAGGGCTAAGCCTCTCCGAGGCTAGTCCTCCACGAACTCGATCCGCTGCCGCAATTCGGGAATGTCGATGTCCAGTTCGCCTTCCGCCAGCTCCAGGCGCCCGTCCTCCATCAACCATGACTCGTCGGCGAACTGGCTCAGCGCCGGATCATGGGTGGCCATGATGACCGTCAGCCCCTCCGTATCCACGATGCGACGGAACAGCAACATGATCTCCAGTCCCGTAATGCTGTCGAGTTCGCCTGTTGGCTCGTCCGCAATCAGCACGGCCGGACGGTTCGCAATGGAGCGGGCGATCGAGACGCGCTGCTGTTCACCACCGCTGAGTTCGAATGGCCGATGGCCAGCACGGTCGCCCAGACCCACCATTTCCAGCACTTCCATGGTTCGGGACGCTCGCTCGCCTGCCGAGCGGCCCGCAATGCGCATGGTGAGTTCGACGTTTTCGAATGCCGACAGCACCGGCAACAACGCGAACGACTGAAAGACGAACCCAAAGTTGTGGCGACGGATCTTCGTGAGTTGGGACTCACGCAAGCGACTCACCTGGCGGCCCCGGAAGTAAATCTCGCCTTCGTCGGGCTTGTCGAGCGAGCCCAACTGGTTGAGCAACGTCGTCTTACCTGAACCGGATCGTCCGCGGACCGTGATCAAGCGGCCTTCGTGAGCCACGCACGACACATGGTCAACAGCCCGGATCTCCTCCGCGCCAACCCGAAAGACGCGGGAAATGTCCCGCGCTTCGATAATGGCTTCCCGCTCCCGGGTGTCGGCTGGCGGCCGCGCACCGATGACTTCAGTCATCGCGCGCGTCTCCGCCCGAGGGCGGCGCAAAGGGCCGATGTTCGTCGGGGACGTCCTGCGGGCGCTTCCGCCTGGAAGGCTCCTGTGCCGGGCGCGAAGGCTTGGGCGGCACGGGAGTTGGCCGGCGTCGGGCGGGAACTACCGTTTGGGCAAGTTCCACGCGCGCGGGAACCACCGACTGGTCGGCCGGCGGTTCCTCGGCGTCGGCGTCCGGCGATGCCGCCCGCGACGCGGCAACGGTAGAGATGCCCGACGTGCCGGGTCGAATCACGATGCGGTCGCCTTCAACGTCAACAACCGCGCGTCCACGGATGCTCAGTTGGTCCAGCATTTCCTGCGGCACCTGTAAGCGGCCGGTGTCGTCCACGATCACGAACTCGTCGTGCGTGTGGTCGTCGCCGTCTTCATGAATGCTCACGCGCCGAACAGTCTCCGTGCTGGTGCGGCCGTCGCGAATCGCAACCACCCGGTCAACCTGACGAGCGATATTGCGGTCATGGCTGACGATGATGATGGTCAGTCCGCGTTCCCTATTGAGATAGCGCAGGATGTCGTAAATCTGCCCAGCCGTCTGCGTGTCAACCTCGCCGGTCGGCTCATCGGCCAGCAACAGGTCGGGATCGTTGGCCAGCGAGATTGCGATCGCCACGCGCTGCTGCTGTCCGCCGGAGAGCTGGCTCAGCCGGTGATGCATGCGGTCCTCGAGCCCGACCGCCCGGAGCAGCGAGCGGGACCGGTCGGAAGCCTTGCGCATGTTCCCGAAGAGCATCGGCAACCGCACGTTCTCGAATGCCGTCAGGTACGGCACGAGGTTGCGGGAACTCTGCTGCCAGACGAATCCGACGTGATGACGCTTGTAGTCGACGAGGTCGGACTCGGATGCCTGCAGGATGTCGAGGTCGCCCACCCGGCACTGTCCGGCTGTGGGACGGTCCAGACCGCCGAGCACATTCAGCAGGCTTGACTTCCCGGAACCACTGTTGCCGATGATCGCCATCATCTCGCCGCGCTGGACTTCCAGGTCCAGGCCCTGCAACGCGACGACCTCCAGATCCTCGGTCTTATAGATCTTCACCAGGTTGTCGCACACGATGTAGGGCCGTGCCCCATTGGTGCGGTCGGGAGCCTGCGCGGCGCTCATCCCTGTTCCTCGCCAAACTTCACGGCCTCGTTAATCCGAATCTTGGACAGCAACCAGGCGCTGACGGGGAACGCGACGGCCACCACGGCGCCGAACAGGATATAAATCTTCAGCACGTCGGCCCAAGCCGTGATGATTACGAATGGTGGCGTGTCGCCAAACTGGTCCACGCTTAGCTGCAGGAACGGGATGAACAGGTTGCCGGTAAGCACCCCCAGCGCCGTGCCCAGCACGACGCCCAGCAGGATCAGGAACCCGTTCTCAAACGCGTAGATGCCCACGAGCTGCCGAACCGAAAGGCCCATGGCCCGCAGGATGCCCAACTGCTGCATGCGCCGCCTGAACGACATGTACGAGTACATCAGGAAGCCCATGATGGTAAGCACCGCGGCAATCAGGAAACCGATGGACAGGATCCCGAAGATGCCCACACGGGTTGCGTCATCGCGCGCGGCGGCGATCTCAGCGCGGGCATCCCGGGCGTCAAGCGGCTTGAAGCGCTTGAGCAGCAGCGTTTGGCGCAGTTCCAGGGCATGGACGTCCGGGTCCGTGTGTGCCAGCACCGTCCACGGTGTTTGCCCGAGGCTGCGCTCCACGTAGTCCAGGTTCACGATCACGAACGGCCCATCTTCCGGATAGTGGGTGGGAAACAAGTCGGTCCACCCCGCAATGAAGAACTCAAGCGTTTGGGGCGTACCAAAGTCAATGCGCAGCGGGTCGCCAAGACTCAGGTTCAACTCGCCTTGAAACTTCTCGCGCGAGGCAATCAGCGCCTGCTCGTCTAACGCCAACTGATTCATCAGACTGTTGAGCGGCCAGGGGCTGAAGTCGTCGCGCCACCAAACGGTCTCCGCAAAATCGATCGGATCAACGCCGTATGTCTTTACCCCCACTCGCAGTGCTTCGCCGGGGCGCCGGAAGCCCGTGTCCTCGTTTTCCCAGAGCCGCGCCACACTCAGAATCTGGGGGACCTCCAGGTGTCGCTCCACCGGCAGGAACGACCATTCCTGCGTTTCCTCGTCGTAGTCGCCAATCTCCAGAAAGTCCGCCTGCGACCCGACGGAGTAATAGACCCGGTCATCGAAGTTGCGGTCCATCGTGGCGGCCATCGAGGCACTGAACGACCCGATGGCCAGGGTGAGCACCAGCAGGAATATGAGGCGCGTGAATTGCCGAGGCTCACGGGCGATTTGGCGCAGGCCCAGGTGCATCGACACGCCAAGGAATCGGTTACCGAGCAGCGCCAGGCCGGCGACCATCAATGGGAAAAAGCGCAGGAACAGCAAGGTGATGGCGAACATGAACATGATGGGAATAATCACCAGCAGCGGATCGGAGAACAGGTCGCCGCCCTCGCCAACCGTCACCAGTTGATCGCGCTGACGCAGGGTGAAATAGCCGTACGCCGCGCCTATGACCACGATAACGTCAACGAAGTAGCGCTGAAACCACGGCCGGTCAGTGCTTCGTGAGACTTCTTGCTTGTACGTGACAATGCTGTGGCGGGCGGCCCCGATGGCCGGCAACAAGGTAGCCACGATGGCCAGCGCGGCCGCGGCGCCGGACCAGACGAAGTGTTGGGTCGTGATATCGATAGGCAGCGGATCTCGGTTGGTGAACACCAGGAACGTGAACGTCTTGCCGATCACCTGGGCCAGGAGCGAGCCAAGGAACGGGCCGGCGGCCGTAGCAATCCCTCCAATCAGGAGGCCCTCGAGCACATAGATCCCTATGATCTGTAACGTGCCGATACCTCGACTTTTCAGAATCGCAATTTCATTGCGTTGCCGATCAACCACCATTCCCGCGGTAAGAATGATGTAGTAAAGCGTGAGGGCGACGATTGGGGCGCTGAGGATCAGCAGCAGCAGGGTCAGGAAAAAGAGCTTCTGCTCGAAGTCAAAGAAGATCGGCTCCGGCGAATTCTCCAGCCGCGTGCCCTCCCAGACGGCGTTTGCGTTGATCCGGATGACCACCAGGCCGCCGGTGATACGCCGGTAGTTGGTGGCCCGAATGGCGTCGATATCGAAGTCGGCGTACCACGTAGCTTCGCTGAAGGCCGCTGGTGAGTAGTCGAGCAGGTCGCCGAGGTACGCCCGGCGCTCGATGTAAATCCCGCCCTCGTCGTACGCCGCCCGGACCGGATAGGGCCAGTAGTTGCTTTCGGGATCCTTGGGCAGCACCCGTGCCACGATCTGAATGGCGACCGGAGCGGGATCGCCGGTGGCAGGATCTGGAAACTGCATACCGACCACGTCGCCAACCAGCAACCCCAGCTTGTCCAGCGCATTGCTGGTCAGGGCGCCTTCAAACAGGGGCATCCTGGCGCCGGCCGGACCGATGAACATGCCGGTCTCGGCAGTCGGCCGGCGGCCTTCCGTGATGATGACGTTGTCGAATAGCTCGTTGATCGAATACAGAAACGCGAAGCCGAATCGTCGCGGCGGCGCCGAGAGATCGCCGTCCTCCGGAGGCGAAAGGTCAAGCATGGCCCGCCGTCCGGTCGATAGATAGCTGATCAGCTGCGTGGTTGGAAGCCCCACGGCTTCGGGGATCAGCGAGCGAAAGAACTGGTCGTAGGCCAGGTAATCCCCGGCGCTGGTCGGGGCCGTGGCATCTGTTTCCTTGTGCCGGATAAAGATGCTGGATGACGGCTGAGCCTGGGGAATCGGCTTGCGCAGCTCACGCTGCAGCAGCAGACCGCTGATGCCCTCCGCGTAGAGAGGAACAGACGTAGCCAGCGTCACGGTCACGAGGAGCCCGATCGCCGTGGAACTTATGAGCGCCCGATTGCTGAACAGGCGCTTCGCCACGAAGCGAATGATGGCTAGCGGCACTGGACTCGCTCGGAAACGCTCGGCATGCCCCGCAGCGCTTGCCTAGGGCGCGGCGAAGATCATCTGGCCCTCTTCAAGCCCGGAGAGGACTTCGACCTCGCTGTCGCTCCGAATGCCGGTCACGACCGGCAGACTGCGCCGCTGCTCATTGACCACGGTTTCCACAAACGTGCGCTCATTCAGGTCGCGCAGGGAGGTGACGGGAACCTTCAGGACATCATCCTTGACCTGCAAAGTGATGTTGACCCGAGCCAGCATGCCCATGCGCACCTCCTGACCTTCAAAGTCCACCTCAACCAGCGCATCGGGGATTCGCACGGTCTGCCCCGTCTGGGTGACGATGGTGCGCGGAATGGCGCTGACATTGCCACCGAATTTCACGCCGGGAAACGCGTCCAACGCAACCTCGGCCGGCTGCCCAACCGACATCTTGGACTGGTCTTGTTCGGCAATCCTGACTTCAATGATCAGATCCGACGGATCAGCGATCCCGATCACCTCATTGAACGCCCTGGCCTGAGAACCCGCCCGTCCTCGCGTGAACGTAATCACTCCATCGAACGGCGCGCGGATCACGTTGTCCTCGGACTGTGTGAGCAGGGCTTCCAGAGCAATCCGGCTGCGCTCCACTTCGTTCTCCAGGATTTGGAGTTCAAAGTCGGTTGCCGACTCGCCCCGCTCGAACCGATCAAAGTTCTCAACCGTGGCATCAAATTCCAGCCGCGCGGCCTCTTCGTTGTTCAGCGCAACGCGCAACGTGGCCTGCGAGGGAGCACCCGTGACTTCCTGAAAGCGGGCCTCGGCCACTCGTAAATCCGCTAGGGCCGCTTCCAGCGCGGCCTCGGCGTCGGGCAGCGCCGTCAGACTGGTAGTCCGGACCTCGTCGGCGTGGCGCGCCAGGGCTTCGGCTTCCGTCTGGCCGCGCAAATACTGATCGATCGTGGCCGACGCCGCCTGCACGCGGGCTCGCGCAGCGGCCAGAGAGCTGTTCTGGTCAATCTGGATCGCGTTGGATATTCGAGCGATGGCTTGCTGGATGGTTCCGCTGCCGACGAGAGAGTCAAGGCTAATCTCCGCCTCCCGCAGCCTGTGGTTGGCCAGCTGGACATTGGCTGTTGCCGTCGCCACGTTGACTCGGTGTTCAGCTAGAGCCTTCTGCACCAGCTGCTCGGCCTCTTCCTCCTCGGTGCCGTCGTCCAGCAGCTCGGCGAGCTCGGTTTCAAGCAGGTCCAGCGCCGCCAGCGCGTTGTCGTAGCTTGCCTGGGCTGTTGCAATCTCCGCCGGCGTCGCCGGCATGATGGCCTCGTTGTACGCCCGCTGCGCGGCCCGAAAATCAAGCTCGGCGCGCTGCTTGGCCTGAGCGGACGCACGCGAACTCTGGTTCATGATCTCATCCCGCGTCAGCCTCGCCTTCTCCAAATCTTGCTCGGCAGCCTCCACGACGTGTGGAAACGGCTGAAACGTCACTTCGTGTAGCGTCTCGGCGAGTCTCGACACTTCGGCGCGTTTGGCAACGATGGCGGCCCGCTTGGCAACGATGGCGGCCCGCTCCCGGCTACTGTCATCGCGTGTCTGGGCGCGCATGGTCGCGGCAACGGTTTCCAGTGCATTCTGCGCATTCACCAGATCCTGATCAGCGCGCACGACCGCGGACCGGGCCCCGGTAACGGCGGCAATGGCTGCGTCCACCTGGGCGCGGGCCGTGTCTTCCGGAGAGGCTCCGGTGGATACTGTCCCGGCCTCGAGAGCCCGCAGGTTTTCGGTCGCCACGGTCAGATCGGCCTGGAGCCCGTCCAGTGTGGCTTGTGCCTGCGCCTGCGCCTGCGCCTCCGAAACAACTCTGGCCGCCTCGGCCTTCACTTCGGCCAGTCGGCCTTCGGCATTCGTCACGGCCCGCTGCGCACGGACCACCGCGGCCTCGGCCTCGGTAAGGCTCAGGTCCACCTCGCCCCGATCTTCTCGGGCTGCTAAGTCTATGTTCAGCGCCTCCACCTGCTCGGCCGTGGCGCGCCGCAGCAGCTGGTCGAACGCTTTCCGTTGGTTCTCCAGCGCCAGCTCCGCGTTGGCGACCGCACGCTGAGCCGCCGCCCGTTCATCCCGTGCGCGAGTCCGCGCGGCATCCAGTCGCAACTCCGCGTTCTGCAGCGCCTCCTGCGAGCTTTCGATGTCCGATTCAAGGCGACCAGTCTCCAATTCGGCCAGGATGTCGTTCTGCTTCACCACGTCACCCTGGGCCACGTACATGGTCTTGACTCGACCGTCAGCCTTGAACGCCAGCTCGGTGCGGTCGAGCGCCTCAACGCGGGCCGTCGTTCGAATGGCCTCGATGAGTTGGCCCCGTGTCACCGGCACCATGGGCCGCTGTCGCACCGACTCCGTCCGCGTGATTAGCGTCGGCGTCGGTTCCACGGTCTGAATAAACGCCTCGCAAGCAGCCAGCACGGTTCCGGCCAGAGCCAGGGCCATCAGGCCCGCAAACCGCAAGCCGATCCGTCGAAGCGTGAGAGTGCGTCGCAACAAGGCCATGGGCTTTCAGGTTGTGGTGGCGGGATGAGTTCCCGCGCGCGGTTCAATTGGCGCGAGTTGAAACCATTGTTTCACATGCGCTGCCGCCAGTCCGGTGAGAATCTTGACAGAAGCCAGAAACTGAAGGGTGCCGCGAGCCTCGGATTGAGGCTGATCCAGCCTGCGCCTTCGCACTGGTAAACTCTCCCAGTTCCGGGCCCCAAGAACAATCGGACCGTTTGACGCCCCTGAGCACAACGGCAGATCCGACGGCAAAGGACGAGCGAGCGGCCGCCCGGCTCATTGGCAGGGCCACGCCGCTTGGTAGGACTGAGCCGGCGGATGCCGCCAGCACGCCGTGGCGGATTGCCCCCAGCCCCTTCCGGCTTTCTCCGTCCGCCGTGGATCAACTGGAGCAGTTGGGCAACGATCTGCTCGCCTTCTATGTGGCGGCCAACCGGCTCTATACCAGCGCCGTGCGCGGCCGCGCGCCCGCCTGGGTGCTGACATGCCTCGAACAAGGCAAACCCGAACGCGTGCGCGAACTGGGACGGTTGCGCCGCTACCGTTCCGCGCTCCCCATCATGATCCGGCCGGACCTCATGGCGCTGGACGGCGGGGGATTCATGGCCACCGAACTGGATGCTGTCCCCGGGGGCTTCGGCGTCCTCGGCGCCATCAGCCGCGCCTACCAGGATCTGGGATTCACGCTGGTCGGCGGGAACGATGGCATGGTGCAGGGCTTGGCGGCGGCCCTTCGCGGCGCGGCCAGCGTTGACGACCCGTCGGTCGCCCTGGTGGTCGCCGACGAGTCCGAGGACTACCGGCCCGAGATGGACTGGGCCGCCACGGCCCTTCGAGAAGCCGGCGTGCCGACGCGGCAAATCCATCCGCGCGACTTGCGGCTCCAGGACGAAGCGCTTGAGATGCGCAACTGCGAGGGTTGGGAGCCCATCAACCTCGTCTACCGGTTCCTTGAACTTCACGACTTGCCCAACATTCCCAAGATCGATCTGGTCATATACGCCATGAAGCACCGGCTGGCAACGGTAACGGCCCCGTTCAAGAGCTACCTGGAAGAAAAGCTGCTCTTTTACCTCTTCCATCACCCCGAGTTGGACGAGTTCTGGCGTGGCGCGTTGGGCAAAGACACGCAGGCGCGACTACAGCGCATGCTGCCGCCGACCTGGTTGCTCGATCCCCAACCCATCCCGCCCACCGCGGCCGTGGACCCACCGCTGATGGCCGGCAAGCGCCGGATTCGGCACTGGGACGACCTGCGCGGGCTATCGCAGCGCGAGCGGCGGCTGGTGCTTAAGCCCTCTGGCTTTTCGGAACTGGCCTGGGGCAGCCGCGGCGTAACGATCGGGCATGACGTGAACCAGGATGTTTGGAACCAGGCCGTGGACAACGCCCTGGCGAGCTTCGAGACGACGCCCTACATCCTCCAGCAGTTTCACCAGAGTCGCCGGGTTCGAGTGAGCTACTACGACGTCGAGTTCGACGCGGTCCGTCCGATGACCGGGCGTGCACGCCTGTCGCCGTATTACATGGTCGTGGATGGCAAGACTCGGCTCTGTGGGGTGTTGGTAACGGTCGTGCCGGCCGCCAACAAGGTGATCCACGGCACCTCGGAGTCCGTGATGATGCCGGCCATGGTCAGCGACGACGCCGAGATCTAGTTCTCCGCGTCGAAATCCTTCTGCAAGGCGACCCAGGACTCGATTCGAGTTTCGACAAGCGCCTGTGCGGCCTCGGGGCCTTGGGTGCACAGCAGGTCATACAAACCTTCGGCACGCAGGCCCCGCCACAAGCGCTCGCGTTCGACGAACGTATCCACTCGCTCGCGAACCATCCGCCGCCAGACAAGATAGTGCGCCAGGTGGTCCTCGATCTCCGGTCCGTAGCGCCGCGCCAGGTCGTCCTTGAGCGCGCCCGTGAAGCCGGGACTGGCGCCGCCGCTGTTGACGGCGATGGAGATCGATCCGTGTTTCACGTAGGCCGACGCGAAGAAGTCGCAGTGCGCCGGGTCGTCCACCACGTTCACCAGCAGCCCACGATCGCGGGCGTCGGACTCGATGGCGTAGTCCACCGACCGGTCGCCAGTCGCGATAATTGCGACCCGATGCCCGTCGAGATCCGAGGGTGCGTACGGGCGGCGTCGGAGCCGAATCTCGCCCGCGTCGCGCATGTCCTGCAGCCGACTGTCGAACGGGTCGACAAAGTCCGGCGGGGCGATGACCGTGGTCGGCACGCCGAAGTCCAGCAGCAGGCAGGATTTGAAGTAGGCAGGCTCGCCCGCGCCTACCACCACTGCGGACTGGCCCTGAAGATTCAAGGCGACCGGCAGGTAGGTGCGGCCGCTCATGTTCGTGGCAGAGGTCGACTCGGAGGACACAGCGGTCCCAGTTTGGTGCACCTGGCTCTGAGGCGCATGATAGGCGGGACGGTTGCAGGTCGGAGGCATTGCCATGGCCGCTGTTTCTCAGATGACTTGCGTGCGGTGCCTGGGCGACTTGCGGGTAGAGGTAGGCAGCGCCGAAGTTGTCGAGCCGGGACCGGGCGAGATGCGCGTTCGGACCATGATGTCAGCCATTTGCGGCAGCGACCTGCACCACTACCGCACACCCGCGGCCGTGCGCGACGCGAACGGCTTTAGTCGATGGGCGCTGGGTCACGAAAACACGGGGATCGTGGACGCGGTGGGTCCAGGCGTCGGCTACCCCGCCGTCGGTGATCGGGTGGTGGTGTACGGCATCGTGGGCTGCGGCCACTGCGTGCATTGCCGCAGGGGTGAGGACGTGTTCTGCAGCAAGGCCGAGCACTTCAGCCGCCACCGCCACGGCACCAACGCCGCGTACCTGCTGGCGCCGGTGCGAAACGCCCTGCCCCTGCCTGACGACTTCGACTGGGAAATGGGCGCCCTGCTCTCGTGCAATGTGGGCACAGCCTACGGGGCACTGCGCAAGACCGACGCTTCCGGCGACCGGCCGCTGGCCGTGTTCGGGCTGGGCCCTGTAGGGCTGGCTTGCGTGATGCTGGGCCGGGCACTCGGGGCCATGGTCATCGGGGTCGATCCCGTTGCCGAACGCCGGGCGATGGCGCTGGAGTGCGGAGCGGAAGTCGCGCTGGACAGTTCCGATGACAATCTCATCGGGCGCATAGTCGAGGCTGCCGGTGGCGAAGGGGTGGCCGCATCGATCGACACCAGCGGTCACCCAGCCGCGCGCGCCGCGGCCGTGGACGCGCTGAGGATCCAGGGAACGTACGTGGAAGTGGGCGTTGGGCACGACCCGACGATCAAGCCCAGCCAGCAGATCATCTTCGGGGAGGTGACTCTGCGCGGGTCCTGGCTCTACAAGCAGCACGAATGGGAAGGGCTGTTGGACTTCGTGCGCCGTCGGCAGATCCCGATCAAGTCGTTGATCACGCACCGGTTCCGGCCTGAAGACGCGGTGGAGGCCTTTGAACTGGCCGATGGGGCCACCGCGGGAAAGATCCTGTTCGACTGGAGCTAATGAAGAGCCGTTGCGATTGGCGGTGACGTGACGGACGACGGCAAGACGAGGCTGGGGGAGCGGTTTCTCAGCCGGCGGGGCGAAGTGCTGGGCGACCTGGGGTTTGAGGACGACCCAGGGCGGCCGGAGTGGCGGGCGGACGGTGGACTGACGTTCTGGCATTACGCGCGGCGGAATCGGCTGGGGTTGATCCTGGGGACGGCGGGCGGGTTGTGGGCGAGGAAGCGGGCGTTTTTCAGCACGGAGCTGACGCCGGAGTTCGAGGGGCTGTACACGGTTGAGGGGTTCCTGGATCCGAAGCCGCACTGGCTGGACGACTCGCCGTACTTCGGCGGGGAAGGCGGGCGTCGGTGGCGGGGATGGATTGGCGCGGTGTTGCTGCGGGTGGACCTGCCAGCGGGGTTCCGGGGCGTTTGGGTGGCGGACTGGGGGCACCCGCTGGACGTGATGGCTGTGCAACGCGGGGAGCCGGCGCCGCTGGGGCTGGGGTACGACTGCCGGACGGGGCATGAGGCGAACCGGGGGTATGCACACAGCCTGGTGCCGATCGAGGGTTACCGGGGCGGGCACCTGGCGCCGGTGGTGACGGTGATGCGGCCGGGGCCGGGGATTGCGATTCCGCGGGCCTGCGTGTCGGTGGCGGAGGTGCAGCCGCGGATGCGGCGGACGGGCTGAACCGGGGGTCTCGCGCGCAATAAGAGTTTTTTCCAAAAAACTCTTGAGGCAAATCGGGGGGCATTTTGGCGGGGTGGGGGAGGAAGGGTGGAGGGGAGAGGGAAGAGAAGTGAGAGCGGATAGGCACGGGGCTGGGGACGGGGTGCGGATCGGGTGGGTGAGGTCTTGGTGGGACGCTGGACGGCGCGGTGAGCCGAGGTCGGAGTTTGGACGGGGTTGAGGGCGGGCGCCTGGCGGCGGAATTTGGGTGGGGGTGAAGGGGGGAACTGTCGCTGGCCAGCCGGCCCCCAGAGGGGGCCGGCTGGCCAGCGACAGTTTGGGCGGATTTTTCGGGCGGCAGGGGAAGGCGAGGCGTGAGTGAGGCAAGAAGGGGAGAGGGCAGAGGGCAGAGGAGTGAGAGCGGAAGGGGGTGGGTAGCGACGGGTCTCCACGCAAGATGCGGAGCAAGCGGGGGCGGGGGGTGCGGGGGGTGAGCCGTTGGAGGAGGCGGGTGAGCATGGAGGGTTCGGGGGATGGATGTGGAATCGGGCGCCTCTAGTGTACACTGGGTGGTTACGAAGGGCAAGGGTGGGAGGAGCGATGGGGGTGCGTGTTGCAGCCGGGGTGGTGGTTCCCTTCGACAGGCTCAGGGCAGGCTCTCCGGGGACGCCGGGATGGGATCGGGCTGCTGGGGTCGGAGGGTGAGCCGGGGCCGGTGATGGCGGGTGCTGGCATTGATGTCATTGCCAGCAGTGCAATCAGTGCATGCGGTGCCGGCATTGCCGGAAACGCTGGGAGGGATGGCGAGTCGGCGACGCCGGGATGACAGGGAGATCGTGGCGCTGAGGGCGGGGGGTGAGGGCAGCATGTGGGCGCGGGGCTGAATGGGGTGGGGTGTATGCACAGGGGAGCCTGTAGCGCCATGGCCAGCCATCGCGCGATGCGCCAACGAGCCGCCAGTTCCCTTGAAGTCCGCACGTCACATGAGCACAGGCCGCCGGGTGCGCGTAGACTCGCCTTAGGGTGCCCACCGTGAGAATCTCACTCGTGCCGGCTCCAGCGCCCCGCCGGTACCAGGGCGAGTCCCGATGCTAAAGCGTCTAGAGATTGGTAACTTCAAGTCTTGGGACGGTCAGCATCCCATCGACTTTGGCCGCATCACAGGGCTTTTTGGCCCAAACAGTTCGGGCAAGAGTAGCATCATACACCTGCTGCTTCTCCTAAAGCAGACAGTCGAATCCACAGATCCTGCATCCGTATTGGACTTCGGAAGTGAGACCAAAGGGTACTTCGACTTTGGGGGCTTTGAAGATGTAATCACGAATCATGATTCACAGAAGAGTCTATCCTTCAACCTGCACTGGATACCAATTACTACTGACGCTCAACGTGCAATGTCAACTATACAAGAGATAGTTCTCTCGGGCGTTATATCTGCTTCACCAGCAGAAACCCGCAAGGAAATTTCAGTCGATTACTTGAAATACACAATAGAGTGCATGCTTGATGCTGACGAGTACAACGAGGCCGAAGATTGCCACGGAATTACATTTGGTGGAATACCTGCCCTCATATCTGTACAAACGTTGCTCAAATCAAGCGGATCATATGAGCTGCAATTGGAAGTCGATGGCTTCTTTGAAGACTTTTCGGCTTTTGACGATGGATCGACTCCAATTGGCTTTTATAGGTTCCATCCATCTGATCTGGATGTCCTGACGCAGGGACTATATCTTCGCGACGAAGAGGAGATTGAAGGCACGGGCAAGAACTTAGTGACAACCGTCTCTGAGTATGACATAGAAAGAGTGATACAAAGAGCTGAAAACCACACGATCCGCTTGCTTGAACGCGTAATATATCTTGGTCCACTGCGCAATTACCCGAAGCGTGATTATAGATGGACTGGCGCAGCTCCGGCGACTGTTGGGCATCGAGGAGAACAGACCATTCAGGTTCTTCTTTCGGATAAAACGGCAACAGTCGTGGGAGTCTCGACCTGGATGCGAAAGCTCGGACTCGCCGACTCGTTGTCACTCAAGCAAGTCGACTCGGACGGTCGAATATGGGAACCGATTGTTGAGCAGCGGGGCGAGGGGCCAAAGGTGAACATAGCTGACGTAGGATTCGGCGTATCACAGATTATGCCGGTCATTGTTGCTCTCCTGTCAGCACCTCCGGGAGCGCTAGTTATTTTGGAGCATCCCGACATCCACCTCCATCCAAGAGCGCAAAGCGAACTTGCAGACTTGCTCGTCGAAGTTGTTAGTACGAGTGATATCCAAGTCCTTGTGGAGAGTCACAGCGAGCATTTGTTGGCGCGGATTCAGCGGAGGATATCGGAGTCTTCCAGGGGAGAGGGTAGTCTGAGCCCTGAGGATGTGCGGTTGTATTTCTGCGAGCAGGAGAAGGGAAGGTCGAAGCTGACGCCGCTGGAGATGCAGCCGTCGGGGGTTATAACGAACTGGCCTCGTGACTTCTTTGGAGACATGTTGGCCGAGCGAATGGCGTTGAGTGGGTTCTATCCGAAATCTGAAGACCACACACAGACTGCTGACGGCTGAAAACACAGTTGTCGACCACCGAATCGCCGACTTGGATCATTGATACAAATGTTTGGATTGTGGCTCAACCGGGGAGTCATGCCGATACGGATTGCCATACGAACTGCTTGCAGTTTGTAGACAGATTAGACAACAGCAAGGAACGCATTGCCGTCGATGACGGCTATCTCATTTTTAGCGAGTACTTTCGGCTGCTATCTCAGCAACTCGCACCTCACGATGCTCTCATCAGGCTAATGGCGCAAGGCAGGGTAGTGGAAATGCACGTCAAGGTTGATGACGAAGGCGTCGTCCTTCCTGATGAGCTTGCGGGTATCGTCCATGATCGAGATGACCGCAAGTTTGTGGCGGTCTCCCTGGCTTGCTCGCCGCCTGCGCCGATAGTGAATGCGACAGACTCGGATTGGGTGGATTGGGAGGAATGTCTACGAGATCACGGTGTAGAGGTTATTCAGTTGTGCCCGGAGGTCGTGCACGCGCCACGGGACTCCGCGGAGCGTCGCGCGTAGGTTGTTTGCTATCGGCTAGTTGGTCTCGCTCGGTTCGGCAATGAGGAGAGCGAGATAGGTGAGGGAGCGGAACATGGGATCGCCGTGATTCTGCTCCGGGGGATCGCGGTAGATCGCGAGGAATCTCGTCGGCGGTCAG
This sequence comes from Chloroflexota bacterium, assembly GCA_034422315.1. Classification (GTDB taxonomy): domain Bacteria; phylum Chloroflexota; class UBA11872; order UBA11872; family UBA11872; genus UBA11872. The sequence continues at coordinate 62,059 of DAOUJT010000039.1, forward strand.
GCCGAAGTGCCGCTTCGCGTCGCGGTCCAAAGCCTGCCGGATTTCTTCCGGCGTGACCTGGATGTGTTCGTATTCAACGGGCAGCCATTCGGGCCGCGTTTCGACGGTGGTTGTCATTGGGGATGCGTTGCGGTGCTCGAGGTCGGCGTAGTGCGGGGGAGGGAATGGTGGGCCGGGGGAGCTGATCGGACGGGGTGAGGCGGTGGGCCGGGATTGACCATGGCGCTGGGTCCCGGCCGAGGACGCCGGGATGGCGGAGGGGGGTGCTGGGGCTTGTGTGGTTCCCTTCGACAGGCTCAGGGCAGGCTCTACGGGCCTCCGATGGACTCCGGGGGGGCTCACCACGAACGGGGTGGGTGAGGCTCACCACGAACGGGGGTGGAGGCTGGTTTAGGGGACGGGTTGGTATTGGAGGAGGGCTGAGCGGCCTACGACATCGAGGATTCGAACCAGTGTTTCCCGGCCGTCGGCGTCGGTGAGGCGGAGACCTTCGCCAGGGGCGAAGTGGACGGGCTGGGGTTGGCCCTGGTTGATCGCGATGTTGTTGGCGTAGAGATAAGTTCGGTCGCTGGCATCGCGTTTCGGATTCAGGCGGCCTTTGAGGGTGGGAAGGTGACCGACCGCCTCGGGGAAGATGACGCTGCCGCCTTGCGACATCGTCTGAAGGTCGAGCGTCAGCGCGCCCCGGCTGGGCGTCCATTGGCGTTCGAGGTGCGCCGCGTGTCCGGGGGCGGCGGCGAATACGGTCATGGGGAGGTGGGACGTGTATAGCTCGACCGACGCCTCGCCATCGCTATTGGTGGTGGAGCGTTTCCAGGTCTTGTTTGGAAACAACGCAAGGACATCGGCGCCAGGCAAGGGCTGACCGGCCGATCGAACGGTGATGACCGCACTGGCGGGGCTGTGTTCGTGGGTGGCGGCGGGGATGGTGAGGCGGACCTCGGAGTCGTCGATGACCCGGTACTCGGGCAGCTGCCCGCAGAGTTCCCAGGTCTCGCGACGAATGATGGGCACACCGTCGCCGCGGCGTTCCATAAAGTACCGCCGCTCCTCCGAGCCCTGAATGCCCCCAACCGGCAAACGCGCCAAAACAGAAGTCAACGCTTCGTTGCGTGTGACCTGGCGCGTTTCCATGCTCTCCACGGTGAGGTTGTTGGGCAGCGAGCCGGGCGACTGGATTTCCAGGCGGTCAGCGAACATCGAGAGCCGAATCTTGCTGCCGCGCATCGAGTAGTCGCGATGCACCACGGCGTTGACGAGGGCTTCGAACAAGGCCCGGTGGCTGTATTGGGGAAGGTCTACGCGCCCCGGATCCTTGCGGGCGGCGACCTGCATATTGCGCAGGGCGAAGGCGACGGCCTGGGCGATCTGCCGGTTCAACGGGCCGCTAATTTCCTGCGCGTCGATCTGGCCGGAGGCACGGTCGTTACCCCGATACCGGGTGGCGGTGATACCGGCGTTTGGCAGCCACCGCTGGGGATCCGGCGCGCATAGCAAGACGCCGGCGACGGTGGCGCGCGGGATGCCAGTCTCATCGTTTGCGAGAAGAGCCAATCTGCCGAGCGCCACCTCGGGTTCGGCGGCGCCTTCGGCGCTCAATAGTGGTTTCCAAAGGGACTCGTCCAGGGTGTTGATTCCGGTGTCCGGAACCGTCTGTTCATCAAAGGACCGGTACCGGGCTTGCGCGCGACGTTGCGCCAAGCGCAGCCACTCATCGCCGATCATCCTTCGCTTGGAGCCTCCGACGCGGATGTACCGCTGGCCGGATCGCTCGTGCGGGGAATCGCCGGCGGGAACGTCGACGATCAGTAACCGCTTGCCGCCGGGGAGTTGCATGTGCTGCGTGCGGATACGTACGGGCGGCTCGATGGCGTCGGAGCTGACTTCCACGACGTATCGATCCAACGCGCTGAGTTGCTCACGCGTCATGTCCTGCACTTCGCCGTCATCGGTGACGCCGCAAAGCAGGACGCCGCCGTCAGCGTTGGCGAATGCCACGATCTCGTCCGCCAGATCCCCGCGTTCAGGACTTCTGGGTTGGTCTCCGGCGAACTGAACCTGCTTGAATTCCCAGGCGCTGTCCTTGCCCAGTTGCAGCCGGCGGGTGATTTCTTGGTTGCTGTGGGTCATCTGCGGATTGCCGTTCCCCCGCCGCCATCCTATCCGCCGTGCGCTGGCCAGCCGGCGGGATGGCGGAGGGGTTGGGTGCTTCGCGTATCGGTTGGGAGTGGTTGGGCGTTTAGGTTGACGACGCCGGAGAAATGAAGGGGTTGAGGGTGGGGACGTGGAGGGGGTGGAAGTCGCGGGTGTTGGGGGTGACGACGGTGAGGCGGTGGACGGTGGCGACGGCGGCGATGAGGGCGTCCTGCATGAGGGTGTCGGACTGGCGGTGCATGAGCCTGGCGCAGATCCGAAAGGCGGGGGCGTCCACGGCCAGTACGTCGTAGCTCAATTGCACTCGGTCGAGCCAGGCTTCCAGTTGCTCGGCCCTGGCGGGGTCCTGCTCACGGGTGTTCTCGATGCCGGCCTGGATCTCGCCGACGGTGACGGCAGACAGGTACAGCTGATCGGCCGGCACCGCCTGAATCCAGTCAAGGACGGCCGGGCTAGGACGCGGGCGACGCAGTTCGGAGACGACGTTCGTGTCGAGCAGGTACACGCTAGTCGAACTGTGGGGCGGCGCGGCGGGGGAGTTGGCGGCGCGGCGGGGTGAGGGTTTCGGTGCGCGGTTCGGGGGCGAGCAGCAGTTCCTTGAGGTTGGGGCGGGTGAGGCGCTCGAGGCGGCGCCAGTGCTCAATGGGGATGAGGACGGCGGTTTCGACGCCGCGCCTGGTGACGATCTGCGGTCCTTCGGCGAGGCTGGTGGCCAGCAGTTCGCTGAAACGCGCCTTGGCTTCCTGTACCTGCCACACGTTGTCCATGCGCTCCTCCGAGCTGGATTCTGGACTGACTAGACGGAAGACTAGTCTATCCGAGTTTGTCCACTCCCGAATGCCGGCGGGCAGCGGTGGCGCGGTAGAATGGGGACAGGTCGTTTCTCCTGGGGCGCAGGGACTTAACCACCGGATTGGCCAGGCCTTCGTTTACGCATTTCGACGCGGATGGGTCCGCGCGGATGGTGGACGTGTCGGCTAAGTCGGAGACGGACCGAACCGCGGTGGCGCGGGGTCGAGTAGTAATGCAGCCGGCGACGCTGGCGATGATTCGCGAGCAGATGGCCGGCGAGGCCTCAGACCTGCCGAAGGGCGACGTGCTGGGGGTGGCGCGGCTGGCCGGATTGATGGCGGCCAAACGGACGTCGGACCTGATTCCGTTGTGTCACCCGCTGCCGCTGAGCGCGGTGGACGTGGGGCTGAGGCCGGAGGGCGAGGAGTCGCTGGCGATCGAGGCCACGGTGCGGACGGTGGGCCGGACGGGGGTTGAGATGGAGGCGCTGACGGCGGTTTCGGTGGCGGCGCTGGCGGTGTACGACATGTGCAAGGCGGTGGATCGGGGGATGCGGATTGCGGACGTGCGGCTGGTGCGGAAGAGCGGAGGGGTGAGTGGGGATTTTGAGGAAGGGGAGAGGGGAGAGGGCAGAGGAGTGAGAGCGGAGGAAGAGGCGTGATGGGGGCTCTGCATGGTCGTTGGACCGATGTGGGGTCTCAAATTGGGGGGGCGCTTCGACCGGAAGACTCTTACGCCAACCCTCTCCCACGGGGAGAGGGAGGAGGAGCAGTCGCAGCTTTTAGGACGTCGGGGATCTGCCAAGGCCTCCGGAGAGGACGAAGGGCGGGCGTTCCGGTGTGGGTTGCTGGTGACGTTGCGAGGTTGCTGGGGCCGGCAGCCACCCTCACCCCAACCCTCTCCCTCAAGGGAGAGGGAGGAAGAGGCGGCTCTGCGTGGGTTCGGTGGTTGCGCGGAAGACCCCTGACCCCAGCCCTCTCGCTCAGGAGAGATCTTTGCCTAACCGGCGGTGGTTGCCCGGAATACGCTCAGCCCAACCCTCGTCCACTGGGAGAGGGAGAAGAGCAGCCAGACATATTTGACGAGGGGAGTGGGGGGGCGTGACGGAGGAGTTTTTGGGGGGCGACGGGATTCGGGAAGTCGACATTGTCGAGGAGATGGAGACCTCGTATATCGACTATGCGATGAGCACGATCGTCGCGCGGGCGATTCCGGACGTGCGCGACGGGCTGAAGCCGGTGCACCGACGGCTGCTGTACTCGATGGAGGAGATTTCGGCCACGCCGAACGCGGCCTACCGCAAGGCTGCGCGGGTGGTGGGCGACACGATGGGGAAATACCACCCGCACGGCGACCAAGCGCTATACGACGCGCTGGTACGGATGGCGCAGCCATTCTCGATTCGCTATCCGCTGGTGGACGGGCAGGGCAATTTCGGGTCGGTGGACGGGGATCCGGCGGCGGCGATGCGATATACGGAATCGCGCCTGACGCCGATTGCCGCGGCGATGCTGGATGACCTGGACCGGGACACGGTGGATTTTGTCGATAACTTCGACGGGACCGCCGAGATGCCGGAGGTGTTGCCCTCGGTGGTGCCGAACCTGCTGATCAATGGGTCCACGGGAATCGCGGTTGGGATGGCGACGAGCATTCCGCCGCACAACCTGCGCGAGGTGGGGCGGGCTATCGAGCACTACATCGAGAACCCGGAGGCGACCTCGCGGGACCTGATGCGGTTCGTGCGAGGGCCCGATTTTCCGACCGGCGGGATCATCGTTGGGGCGGAAGGTATCGAGCAGGCGTATACGCAGGGTCGCGGGCGGATCAGCGTGCGCGCGGTGGTAAACGTGGAGGAAGTGCGCGGCACCACGATGGCGCTGGTGGTTTCGGAGATTCCCTACCTGGTGAACAAGTCGAAGCTGGTGGAGAAGATCGCCACGCTGGTGCGAGACAAGAAAGTTGTCGGCGTGCGTGACATCCGCGACGAGTCGGACCGGCACGGCATGCGGGTGGTGGTGGAGTTGCGCGGGGACGCGCGGCCGGCGGCGGTGCTGAACCAGTTGTACAAGCACACGCAACTGCAGGCGACCTTCAGCATCAACAACCTGGCGCTGGTGGACGAGCAGCCGGAGCAGTTGCCGCTGCGGCGGTTCGTCGAGCTCTTTGTGAAGCACCGGCAGACGGTGGTGCGGCGGCGGACCGAGTTCGACCTGAAGAAGGCCCAGGCGCGCGAGCACTTGCTGGAAGGCTATGTAATCGCGCTGGATGACATCGACAAGGTGATCGCGATCATCCGGGGGGCGGACGACACCGAGGAGGCCCGCAACGGTTTGATGCAGGCGTTCGGGCTGACCGAGATCCAGGCGAACGCGATCCTGGACATGCAGTTGCGTCGGCTGGTGCGGTTGGAGCGCGAGCAGATCCTGGCCGAACTGGAAGAAGTGCGGGCGACGATCCGGGACCTGCAGGACATCCTGGCGGACGAAACCCGGGTGCTGGCAATCATTCGCGAGGAGACGCGCGAGGTGGTCAAGCGCTTCGGTAACGAGCGGCTGACGGAGATCCAGCGGGAAGCGTCGGGCGAGTTCAACGAGGAAGACCTGGTGGCGGACCAGGATTGCCTGATCACGATGTCGTCGCGGGGCTACGTGAAGCGGGTGCCGGCGAATACGTACCGGCGGCAGGGTCGGGGCGGCAAGGGTATCCGCGGATTCCGCAGCAAGACGGGCGGGGTGGTGGAGCATTTCCTGGTGGCGAACACGCACGATCACCTGCTGTTCTTCACGAACCGGGGGAAGGTGTACCGGCTGCGGGCGTACGAACTGCCGGAGCAGGGGCGCGACGCGCAGGGGCACAACCTGATCAACCTGCTGGCGATCGAGCAGGGCGAGCGGGCGACGGCGGTGCTGGCGATTCCCAACTTCGAGGCGGGCGACTACCTGGTGTTTGGGACCCGCAAGGGCGAAGTGAAGCGGAGCGCGCTGACGCAGTTCGTGTCGATCCGGACGAACGGGCTTACGGCCATGGATCTGGACGAGGATGACGAACTGGCCTGGGTTCGGCTGGCGACGGACGAGACCCACGCCATGTTCTTTACGCGCAGCGGGATGGCGATCCGATTCCCGCTGGACGACGTGCGCGCGAGCGGGCGAACCAGCGGGGGCGTGCGGGCCATCAAGCTCGCCGAGGAGGACGAGGTCGCCGCAATGGACCTGACGCAGCACGACGGGTTCGTGTTGCTGGTGACGTCGAACGGGTATGGCAAGAAGGTGGCGGTGAGCGAGTTCCGGCCGCAGGGTCGGAGCGGGCAGGGGCTCAAGTCGATCATCCTGAGCGAGAAGACGGGCGAGATTGCCGACGCTCGGACACTGCTGGCGGAGAACGAGGAGATTGCGCTGGTGTCGTCGGACGGGCAGGTGATGCGCTGTGGGCTTGGGAACGTGCGTCCGATCAAGCGGGCGGCGGCCGGAGTGATCATCATGCGCATGGACGAGGGCGTGGACCTGCTGCGAGTGGCGCGGCTGGCGGATGGGCGCGATGGGGAGAGCGGCAGCGGGTAGCGAGGCTGCGCGGTACCCCGACTTGTTTGGGCCGGGGCGATGGGGTCCGGTTTCGTGGACCTTTCGTCTGATCGAGGCCGAACCTTGTGATGCCGACGTGGCAAACGTGACCGTGGTTCCGTATACGGCATCGGGCTGGGTGGTGCTGGGGCTGGGGGGCGGCCGGCCGGAGGTGCCGGGCGGGACGCGGGAGCCGGGGGAGTCGATTGAGGCGACGCTGCGGCGTGAGTTGATGGAAGAGGCGGGGGCGACCCTGGAGTCCTTCAAGCCGTTTGGGGTGTGGGATTGCGTTTCGACGGCGGAGGCGCCGTACCGGCCGCATTTGCCGCATCCCAGGTTTCAACGGCTGGTTGGCGTGGGGCGGGTGGAGTTGGTGACCACACCGACGATTGGCGATGGCGAGGATGTGGTTGAGGTGGTGACGGTGTCGCTGGAAGAGGCGCAGGGGAGGTTTCGGGCGATTGGGCGTGGGGACCTGGCTGACTTGTATGGGTTGGCGGCGGTAGTGGGCCAATAGGTAGGACCGAGGGCGAGGGAACGAATCGCGGTTTGGCGGCGTAGTTATCTGGACAGCGCCACCTGGAGCGGTTGACGTGGGTCGATACGAATTGACGGTGGCGCCCGTTAGTCTTGATGCGAAGGGTCCGCGGGCGACACCCCGGGGCCGCTTCCCAGCGGTGAGCGTGAGTCCGATCAGGCGAAGGAGCGCGTGATGCCGAGGCGATCCCTGATGTTGGTGGCGGCTTTGGTGGTTGGCGTGCTGGGGTTGGCGGCGTGCGGGGAGTTTCCATTCGGCGGCGGGGACGAGTCGGCGGAGCGGCCGATGGCTGCGCCGGCGATGGCCATGGCCCCGGAGGCGCCGGCGGCGATGGTTGAGAGTGAGAGCGGACGCATGTCGCGGGAAACGGCCACGGCAATGGGGATGGCGGCGGAACGGGCGGTGGTTCGGGTTGCCGACATCTCGGCGGCGCCGGCCGCGCCGGCAGCGGCCAAGGTGCAGGTCGAGTCGGAGAGCCAGGAGTCAATTGCCGACGCCGCGGCGCCGCAACGGCGGGTGATTCGCGACGCCACGATCGGGATCGTGGTGGGGGACATTGCGGCCGCGGTTCGGGGGTTGCAGGCGTTGGTGGATGGGATTCCGGGAGCGTTTGTGGCGTCGGCGGACGTGCGGGACGACGATCCGCGGTCAGTCAGCACGGTGACGCTAAGGGCGCCGGTGGAGCGGTTCGACGAGGTTCGAGGGCTGGTGCGCGAGCAGGGCAGCGAGGTGGTCTTTGAGGACGTGGGCGGGCGTGACGTGACGGCGGAGTTCACGGACCTGGAGGCGCGGCTGCGGACGGCGGAGGCGACGGAGCGGCAGTTGCTGGACATCCTGGCGACGGCGCAGACGGTGAGCGACACGCTGGAGGTGCAGCGGGAACTGCTGGAGGTGCGCTCGCGCATCGAGGTGTTGCAGGGACAGCTGAACCTGCTGTCGAACCAGACGGATCTGGCCACGATCACGGTGCGGCTGCATCCGGCACCGGATCTGCGAATCGAGCGGTTCTCGCCGGAGGGTTACGCGATGCACGGCAGCACGGAGATGCCGATCACGATTGCCAATCACGGGACGGTGGATCTGCGCGACGTGGTGGTGCGGGACGCGCTGGCGCCGGGGATGGTGTTTGAGTGGGCGTCGTCACAGGGGGTGTATGAGGCGGCGACGCACAGCGTGGTGTGGGAGATCGACCGCGTGGGCGCGAACACCTCGCGGGACGTGTGGTCGCGGGTGCGGCTGGAGGGCGACGGGTCGCCAATGGAGGTGACGGCGACGATCACGGCGGCGGGCGTGGTGCGCGAACCGGACGAGGATCGCGCCGAGGCGACGCTGCCGTTCTACGTGGACCTGAGCGTGTTCAAGGAGGGCGAGGCGTCGGTGCCGGTGGGGCGGGACGTCAGCTACTACATCAACTTCCATAATCGAGGCAACGGGGACGCGCGGGAGGTTCGGCTGACGGAGCGTCTGCCGGAGGGCATGACGTTCGTGCGCGCGGAGGGCGGCGGACGCTATGACGAGGCCTCGCGGACGGTGGTCTGGGAGTTTCCGCGCATGGCGCCGGACTCGGGGCAGGGCGTCTTCTACGAGGCGCGGGTGGAGCGGAGCGAAGGGCGGTTTCAGACCGAGACCGCTATTGAGTTCGCGGGTGAGGATCGGGCCGAGGTGGACAACCGGGTGGTGACGTTCCTGACGGCGCTGCCGGAAGACGTGGCGGACCGTGAGGTGTTTGGGCCAGGGTCGACGGCGCGAGACGCGGTGGGGCTGCTGCTGGACGTGCTGCGATTCCTGGCCAATGCGGCGATCGTGCTGGTGATCGTGGCGGGGCCGTTTGCGGTGGTTGGGGTGCTGGTTTGGCGGGGTGTGCGGGTGATCAAGCGCCGGCGGGCGCGGCCGGAGGCGGATGCGTAGCTCGGGAGGCACGAATAGCGCCCCGAGCGCCTAGCTGGAGTTGGCTGTCTTGGCGGTGTGGCGCTTGAGGTAGACGAGGAGGCCGGCGATATCGGATGGGGTGACGCCTTCGAGGCGGGCGGCCTGGCCGACGGTGGCGGGACGGAAGCGTTCAAGGCGGTGGCGGGCTTCGGTACGCAAGGCGCGAAGTTCGAGGTACGCGAGGTCAGGCGGGATTTCGTGATCCTCCATAGCGGAGGCGCGGCGAACCTGGGCCTCCTGCTGGCGGATGTAGCCGGCGTACTTGATCTCGAACTCGACGTGCGCGGCGGCTTCAGGGGGCGGCGGCGGATCGCCGGCAAGTTCGGCGATGAGGTCGCAGGTGATGCCGGTGCGGGCGAGGAGTTCGAGGCCGGGGGTGGTTTGGCGGAGCGGCGCGAGTTCGAGGTCGCAAAGGCGCCGGTTGACCTGAGGGGTAGCGGGGACGCGCAGACGCTTCAGCCAGTCGTAGGTAGCGTCGGAGTGGTCGCGCTGCTTCTGCAGGCGGGCTAGACGTTGATCTGAGGCGAGGCCGATTTCGTGTCCCAGTTCGGTGAGGCGCCGGTCGGCGCTGTCGTGGCGCAGGAGCAGGCGGTATTCGGCGCGGGAGGTGTGGAGGCGGTAGGGCTCGGTGAGCTCGCTGGTGACGAGGTCGTCGATCATGACGCCGATGTAGGCCTGAGCGCGACCGAGTTCGACGGGTTCGCTACCGAGCGACCGGCGCGCGGCGTTGATGCCCGCCATGAGGCCCTGGGCGGCGGCTTCCTCGTAGCCGGTGGTGCCGTTGACCTGGCCGGCCAGGAAGAGGCCACGGGCGTTGCGGACTTCGAGGGAGCGGCGGAGCTGGCGGGGCTGGACGAAGTCGTATTCCACAGCGTAGCCCGGGCGGAGCATCTCGGCGGATTCGAGGCCCGGGATGGTTCGAATCATGGCCAATTGCACGTCGGCGGGCAGGCTGGTGTTGGCGCCCTGGACGTAGACCTCGTGGGTGCGGAAGCCCTCGGGTTCGAGGAAGAGGGAATGGGAGTCCTTGTGCGCGAAGCGGACGATCTTGTCTTCGATGGAGGGGCAGTAGCGCGGACCGGAGGCCTTGATGGCGCCGTTGTACATGGGCGCGCGGTGCAGGTTGTCGCGGATGAGATCGTGGGTTCGCGGCGTGGTGTGGACCTGGTAGCAGGCCATCTGGGTGCGCCAGCCGGGGGGCGGGACGTGGGGGTAGACGGGATCCGGCGTGGCCTCGTGCCACTCGGACCGCGGCGGCGGATCGAAACTGAACCAGAGGGGCTGCGCGCTGCCGTGCTGCACGCGGGTGCGGGCGTAGTCGATGCTGGCGGCGTTAAGGCGGGGCGGGGTGCCGGTCTTGAGCCGACCCAGTTCCAGGCCGGCCTGTCGCAGGTCTGCGGATAGGGCAGTGGCGGGCGGTTCGCCGCGGCGTCCGCCCGGGGATTCGGTGTCGCCCAGGATGATCCGGCCCTGCAGGAAAGTCCCGGTGGTGACCACGGTGGCACGGGCGCGGATTTCCTCGCCCCGACGAGTTCGGACGCCGCGCACGCGCCAGGCGGGCGCCCCTTCTGAGGGTTCGGTATCCCAGATGAGGTTCTCGACGTGGGCTTCGAGGAGCGTCAGGTTGGTCTGCGTCTCCAACACACGCCGCATGAGCCGCCCGTAGGCGTGCTTGTCGCACTGGGCGCGAAGGGCGCGGACGGCCGGGCCCTTGCTGGTGTTGAGTTCGCGGATCTGGATTTGGGTGCGGTCGGTGCTGCGGCCCATCTCGCCGCCGAGCGCGTCGATCTCGCGGACGAGGTTGCCCTTGGCGGGTCCGCCGATGGATGGGTTGCAGGGCATCTGGGCGACGGTGGCGAGGTTGGTGCTCAGCAGGGCGGTGCGGCAGCCCATGCGGGCGGCGGCCAGGGCCGCCTCGCAACCAGCGTGGCCGGCACCTACGACCAG